>PBVU01000062.1:0-32537 GCA_002728775.1 Verrucomicrobiales bacterium
CAGGGAATTATCGCGGGCGGAACACAGGCACTAACACGGGCGGTCGAGGGGGCGGAAGACGACGGCGAAGCAGGCGGACGAGCGGTGGTATTTCGCGGAGTGGGAAAGCGGGACTTGGTGGTGGGTGTCGCGGCAAGCGGCCGCACCCCATTTGTCTGGGGCGCGATGAAGGAAGCCGCGAGGCGAGGTGCACGAACAGCGCTGGTGTGTTTCAACCCAACAGTGAAGCGTCGCGCGGGGGTACCCAAGATGATCATGGCACCAGCGGTGGGGCCGGAAGTCTTGACGGGTTCAACGCGATTGAAGGCGGGAACGGCAACCAAGCTGATCCTGAACTGCATCACCACTCTGGCTATGGTACGCCTTGGCAAAGTGGCTGGCAACTTGATGATCGACTTGGATCCGCGAAACGAAAAGCTTCGCGCACGTGCCATTGGCATTGTCTCGAAACTGTCCGGAGTCGAGGCGGCTGTTGCGCAATCGGCCTTGGAGCAGGAGGGGTGGGTGATTCGGCGGGCCCTGCGGCGGCTCAGCGATTAAACCGCTTGACCAGCAGCCGGCTCCGGGAGGCTTCCAGCGCCATGCTGAAATCATCGTAGCTCTGGAATCGCCGGTTGGGGTCTTTCTCCATGGCGTTGCAGATGGCGTTGCTGGTGTCTTTACTGATCTCGGACTGAACCTTGTGCGGCGGCTTGAGGCGCGACTTGACGTGGGCCCAAACGGTTTCCTCCACGGTGGGCATGTCGTAGGGCACCTGGCCAGTGGCGGCGTGATACATGGTAGCCGCAAGGCTATACATGTCCGAGCGCCAATCCTGCCAATGCTCCGAGACTCGCTCGGGAGCGATGTAAAACGGCGTGCCCATAAGGCCCTCCCGGTCGCGCCGATCGCCCACCTTCTTGGCGATGCCAAAGTCCGTCAGCTTGGGCTCGCCATCGGCGTTGTAAAGAATGTTGCTGGGTTTGATATCCAAATGCATCAGTTCCTTATTGCGGAGCACCTCAAGGGCACCACTCATTTTGATGCCCACGTCCAACACATAAAGTTCATCCACGCGGCCATGTTGCTCAATGCGGTCATCCAGATCGCCGCGGTCGGCCACCTCCATGACGAGATATTTGCGGCCCTCGGCCTCGTCATAGTTGAAGATGTTGATGATGTTGGTGTGGTTGAGCGAGGCTTGGAAACGCGCCTCGCGGTAAAAGTTGGCCATGGCCTGCTCGTCGCGCTGGATGTCCGCCGCCATGAGCTTCACGGCCACCTCCCGCTCGAGGATGGTGTCCATGGCACGGTAAACCATGGCCATGCCGCCGGACCCAATGACCGACCTCAGCTCAAACTGCCTGAGGCGCACGGGGGTAATGACCGGATGGCGACAATTCTGGCAGGGCACCGCCTGAAACTTGGGTAGGCTGGCGGGCACAAAGTTGGGCGTGCGACAGCGATCGCACGGAACCATCTGCATGGCTTGTCTGGCCGTATCGGTCATCCGTTGGGGGAACCTCTGGGCACGTTCTGACAGAAACCCGGTGGCCGCGCAATCCCGAAAAGCCTCCGCGTGCCCATTCCCGCTTTAAATGAATTACATTGACCCGACGCGCGATCATTTGTACAAATATCCCTACCCACGAAACCCGGCCTCCCCAACCTACAAGACCCATGCGCCTGACCTCGTCCCTCCTGCTGACTCTGCTTGCTGCCGGGTTTCTGGCCGCCGTCTGGGCGCCCGCCAGCCACGCCGCCGAAACAGACCCGCCTTTCAGCGGAACATTGACTGTCAATGAACCGGATGGCCGCACCCGCACGGCGACCTACACCAAGGGCCTCCTTATCTCCGCAACCGAACTACTGGAGAATGGCACGATCCAGATCGAGCGCACATTCAAGAACGGCCGAGAGATAAAACGTGTTGGTACCCGCAACGGCAATCCGTGGTTTGAGATTGAATTTGCCCAACCGCCCGCCACCCCAGAGACAGCTGTCGCACCGCCAGTCATCCCGGCGCAACCCCGACCACCCGAGACCGTTGTTGATCCACCCGGGCCGCCCACGCCCACCAAGCCCACTTTGCCTCCTCCCCTAACCACCGACACCGCGCCCACGGCGCCAGCCGCCACGACTCCAGACAATACAACACAGCCGGAAACCGCCCAGCCCGGGCCGGAAACATCCCCCGCCCCGGCCACCAGCCAACCCGAAGACAACGCAACAACTTCCGCTCCCGGCACATCCCCCCAGACCGCCGAGGCAAACAGTACCGCTCCGCAGGACAACACCGAGCCCGGGACACCTCTCACCCCAGCAACTCCTGAGACCGCAACTGACCCCGAAAACAACAAAACCTCTGAGCCCGTCGAACCAGCGCCAGCCTCCCCGGAAGAACCGAAAACCCAAACAAAAACTGACGACGGCGAACATGCCGATGGCCATCACGTCCGAGGCGACAAGCTGAGCGCGTTGTGGATCATCCCCTTCGCCGGCATGCTGCTTTCCATCGCCATCTTCCCCCTTGTGGCCCCTCATTTTTGGCATGGCAATTACGGCAAAGTGGCCGCTGGCTGGATCGTCGTGTTTTGCATTCCGTTCCTGGCCACCTATAAGGGCGACGCTTTATACGAAATTTTGCACATTGTCCTACTCGACTACGTACCGTTCATCATCCTGCTCACCGCGCTCTTCACCGCAGCCGGCGGTATTTGCCTCAAGGGCTCCCTGCGCGGTTCCCCGGCGGTCAATACGCTCATCCTTTTCATCGGTACCGTTCTGGCAAGCTGGATGGGTACCACCGGCGCAGCCATGCTGCTCATTCGCCCCATCCTTCGCGCCAACGCCTGGCGCAAGCATCAGGTTCATGTGGTGGTCTTCTTCATTTTCCTCGTCGCCAACATCGGCGGCTCCCTCACCCCCTTGGGCGATCCACCGCTATTTCTTGGGTTTTTAAAAGGCGTCGATTTCTTCTGGACCATGAAACTCCTGCCCGTCATGGCCCCTCTCGCCGTTGTGCTGCTGGTTGTCTTTTTTATCTTTGACTCCATCAAGTTCAAGGACGAGGGGCCACCGCCCGATGATGGCGAGAAACAACCCCTCAAGCTCGAGGGCACGTTTAATTTTGTCATGATCGCCTGCATCATTGGCGCGATCCTTTTCTCCAAGTCACTCGCCGACGGCACGTTCAAGGATCCTGAAGTAGGCAAAAAAATGGCGCCTCAAATCGAGCAGGCCGAGGCGAAGATGAAAATGGCCAAGGATGATTTGAAAGCCTACACGGAGGCCAACCCCGAGGGTCCTTTCGACGAATCCAACCCGGAATACTTCAACCTCCGCAAAGGGCACCTGCACGCCGTGGCCGACGTCAATGCCCGCCGCGCCAAAAAAACCCACGACGAGACCAAAGGCCTGCACATTTACGGGGTGATCGTCCCCTACTCCAACCTTGTCCGTGACGGACTCATGCTCGTCATCGCGCTGATTAGCCTGTGGTACACCCCCATGTACCGCACCGAGAAGGATGATCACGGCCACGAAGTGCCCGCGCCCGGCGAGGAGGAAACCAACATCCGCGCCGCCAACGGTTTCACCTGGGAACCCATTCTCGAGGTGGCCAAGCTGTTCATCGCTATCTTCATCTGCATGATTCCCGCTCTGAAAATCCTGCAGGCCGGGGTGGACGGTGAACTGAAGAGTGTGGTGCTGGCCGTGCAATCCGAGACCAATGATCCCATCAACATGATGTACTTCTGGCTCACCGGCGTGCTGTCCAGTTTTCTGGACAACGCGCCAACCTACGTCGTGTTCTTCAACACTGCCGGCGGTGATCCCACCACCCTGATGGGGCCCATGGCCCAGACCCTTCTGGCCATCAGTTGCGGCGCCGTGTTCATGGGCGCCAACACCTACATCGGCAACGCCCCCAACTTCATGGTCAAGGCCATCGCCGAGGAGAACGGCGTCAAGATGCCCAGTTTCTTCGGCTACATGGCATGGAGCGTGGCGATTCTGATACCGCCGTTTATTCTGGTAACACTGGTCTACTTCCGAAGCTGATTCGAAAGGACCGGCTCGACCCCCAGCCTCGTTTGTGGCAGAAAGCCGCCCGCGCATGCGGTTGCTTTACAACATCCTGTTCCCCCTCTTCTTCCTGTTTAGCGCGCCCTTTTATTTTTGGAAACTCCACCGCAGAGGCAATTGGCGGCAAGGCTTTGGCCAGCGGTTTGGCCGACACGATGACACGTTGAAACAAGCCCTTACCGGCCAGCGCGTCCTTTGGCTGCATGCCGTCAGTGTCGGGGAAGCCCTGCTTTGTGCGCGGCTGGTTGAAGTGTTGCGGAACGAATTCAAGGACTGGGCGCTGGTCGTCTCCACCACCACAACCACCGGGATGGGGGAACTGGAAAAACAACTGCCGCCGGAAATTCACCGGATCTATTTCCCAATCGATCTAGCTCCCTGCGTCGCCGCCACCTTCAACACCATTCAGCCCGATGCCATCATTCTGGTTGAAGCGGAGATTTGGCCGAATTTCCTTTGGCGCGCCCGCCGCAACAACATCCCGGTGATCCTCGCCAACGCCCGTCTGTCCGACCGCTCGCAGCAGGGCTACCGCCGGTTTGGTTTCCTTTTTCGAGAACTCTTCGCCGCCCTTGCTGCGGTTGGGGCACAGAATGAAAATGATGCCCGTAGGCTCAGTGAAATTGGTTGCCACAGCGATGTGATCGAAATCACCGGCAGCATGAAATTTGACGGCGCAGCCGCTTCCAAAGAAAGCACCGTTGACGTGCCCAAGTTGCTCCGCAAACTCTGCACCAAAGACAACCCGCCTGTGTTGGTTGGCGGCAGCACTCACGAGGGCGAGGAACGTCTGCTCGCTGAAATGTTTCCGCGATTAAAGAAGATCTGCCCCGGCCTGTTGCTGGTGCTTGTGCCACGGCACTTTGAACGCGCGCGCGCCGTGGGCGAACAACTCCAAATGCTGGGCCAAGCCTACTGTCTCCGCTGTGAACTGAACAAGCCCACCGAAGCGGATTGCCTGGTGGTCGACAGCACGGGCGAACTGATGTCCTTCTATGAGACAGCAACCGTGGTCTTTGTGGGCAAAAGCATTACCGCGCGTGGCGGGCAAAACCCGATCGAACCGGCCGCTCTGGGACGACCTATGGTGTTCGGCCCTCATATGCAGAACTTCCGGGCCGTGGCCCACGACTTCCTCGATGCCTCGGCCGCAGTTCAGATACAGAATGCCTCTGAATTGGAACCCGCCATTGCCGACCTCCTGAAGAATTCCGAAAAAAGAACCGCTCTGGGCGAAAACGCCCAAGCGGTCGTAGCCGCCAATCAAGGGGCCACCGGCCGCACTGCCGACATGGCAGCGCGTGTGCTGAAATCTCTCGACGAACCAGCCTAGACAGTCGCAACCGCCTTGGCACGCGCGCGCATCATCTTCTTGATGCCATCGCGCTGGCCATCCTGCAGCATTCGCCACATTTGGATGACCTCCTCGTGCGTCACGTTCTTGCGGATCATCCGCTTCGCGTCTTCACCGTTGTAAAACTCGACGAATCCGTTTTCGTAAACGTCCAGTTTCCACCCTTCATCATCATGCAGTTGGATGTTGAGGTACTCCGTGCCTGGAGTCTCAAGCTCCTCCAGGATCGACAGAACTTCACCCGTGCTCGGGTCCGTATAAACCACGCCTTGCTTGGCGAGATAAGTTGTCATTTCCACCCCCCCTTGTTGTTGTTCCCTTGTACTTTTCGCAGGCGAAAACCTGCCTCCTTGACCGACTAAAGAAGATAATTGTCCGTGGGTCAAGCTTAAAGACTTTTCATCCTCCTTAAAATTGAAAACGGATGTATTATAAAAGATCAGGTTGCCGCGCGGACTCTAGTTCGGTCAAAAACCCGCGGAACCCCCAGCGCGTGTACAGGGCGTGAAGGCGGGCATAATCGCCGTCACTGGGAACCAGACTGGCAGGTGCCGTGGGAACAGGAAGATCTTCACGCAGCCGAACAAGATCTTGATTGCGTCGCAGGTCATCCGCCAGTTCGCGCAACGGCTCCCGGAAGCGCTCTGGCGTCACCTCGTCAATCCCCTCCAGCAACGCATCCAGCGTTCCAAATTTTGCAAGCCACTTGGCCGCCGTCTTGGGGCCGACGCCGGACACACCGGGAATATCATCCACCGCATCACCCACGAGGCTGAGCCAGTCAACAATCTGCTCGGGCCTCACTCCGGTCTTGTCGAAGACCTGGCCGTCGCTCCAGATGACACCTGTCTTGTCGTTAGGGTTCAGCAGGCCAATTCGATCATTGATAAGCTGAAAAAAATCCTTGTCTGCACTGGCAATTACCACTGCCTGACCGGAAGCCTCGGCACGCCGGGCGAGGGTGGCGATAATGTCATCCGCCTCCACACCCTCCTCACAAATGGAAGCAATCCCAGATGCCTCAAGCCATTCCACCATGCCATCCAATTGCGCCTCCATGGCATCGGGCATCGGGTCACGCTCGGACTTGTAACCCGGCAACATCTCCGTCCGCTCCTCATCCAAGCCCCCGTCCCAAACCACTGCGATCTGCGTGGGCTCCACTCGCTCACGATCACGATGGAACGCTTTCAGGAACCCAAAGATCGCGTTCGTGGGGGCACCATCCGGCCCCGTCAGGTTTCGAATGGCATAGAAGGCGCGATAGGCGGCGGCGTGGCCGTCGATCAGTAGCAGAGTCTCGCGGTCGGGCATGACCTCAAGGCTGCAGGCCGAGGTGATTGGGAACCTCGCCCTCGGGCTGGCGCATGAAAGGCAGTGTTTCCTCGGTATTCACGGGGTTGCCCGCAGGATCCACGATGGTGCTGGTCACGTAAATGTTCATGTTCTTCTTCTTTCGCTGCGTGCTCTCGCCGCGGAACAAGCCGCCGATGAAAGGCATGTCGCCGAGGAACGGCAGGCTGTCCTTGTGGGAAATAACCGTCTCGGAAATCATACCGCCAATGGAAATGGTGTAGCCATCCCAAACCACGCAGTCAACATTCACGGTGCGAGTGCGAAAACGCGGCAGCGCAATGGGCTGGGTGACCACGTTGCCGCCGGCAAAGGCGGTGGCCTCAAAGGAGGTATCCTCATAGCCGAGGAACTCTGTGAACGTCGGCTGCACCTGCATTTCAATGGTGAACATGTCAGAGCCCACATAGGGAACCGCGGCAAATTGCGGACCGAAGTTGCCGGAGGAAATGTTGGGCATCATCGCCCCCGCACCTCCGCCGCCAAACTGGCCGGGCGTAAAGGCGGGGGTGACGCCGGTCACAATGTAGCGTTGGTCCTGTACATTCAACTGGGCCGGCCGGCCGCTGACCGTGATGATCTCGGGCGAGGAAAGCACATCAACGCCCTCCTTGTCGCTCATGGCATTGAGCACCATGCGGAACTGCGGGTCCGTCAGGATGCCCGTGAGCGTAAGCATCGGATTGCCATGCTGCTTGAAATTGGACGTGAGATGATTGTCCGTGGACTTGGGCGGGATCGAGTTGGGCGAAGGCACGAACTGATTACCCTGCAGGATGCCGGGGAATGGAAAAAATCCACTCGGATTGTTGGCCGTGGGCTGGCCGATGTAGGTAGGTGCCGTACCGGGCGCGACGATCAACTTCTCCCCGCCAATGCCGAGGTTGCCCAGATACCACTCAAAGCCGAGGGCATCGTTGTCGTCATACTCAATCTCGGCAAATTTTGCCTTCATCTTCACGAGCGGCGCGGTGGCGTTGAACACATCCAGAATCTGTTCCACCATTTCCAGGTCGCTCAAGGGACCACGCACCAGCATGATGCCGCGCCGGTCATTGAAGAATACGCGGACGTTCAGGCCATAGGTTTGTCGAAACAAATTCTCGATGGCCTGCGAGGCGGCTGTATTCGCCAGCAAAGCGTTGCCTCCGCCACCGGGGCCACCGCCCGGCGCACCGCCGCCGGGCCCGGGTCCACCGGGGCCAGGCGCGCCACCGCCAGGGCCGGGCGCAATGCCAAATTGCAGATCATTCCCAGTCTGCTTGTAGTAGGAACCATCGCCGCTCGCCGCTGGCCGGCCAACGTTGCCATTGAGTGAGACCTGCTGGGGCAGATTATGGGCCCGGACAGGGGTGAGCTTGACCCCCTCGTTTTTCAACTCGTCCAGCCGGGCCTTGTGATCCGGCAAGCCAAAGCCACTCATGACTGCGCTGGCATTGATCTGAAATTTGCGGGTGAACATCTTCTCCTCTTCCGGCCCGCGATAGGCAAACGTAACCCCAAAACTTGATACCTGATGATGAATGGGGACATTGAAGGATTCACTGATGGCCGCAATCAGTTCGCCGACATTCAGGCCGCGCAGGGGAGTGGTCAGGCCCCGGATTTGGACGTTACGAGGGTCAAAGGTTACTCCGTCTGCCAGTGATGGCGCTGGCTGGACGGGCTTGGGTTGGGGAGCCACGGGCGCGACAGGCACCGCCGGCTTTGCACCGGATGGTTGCCCAGCCGAAGCACTTCCCTCTGACGGGACATCCGGCAATAATGGCAAGCCAAAGGCGTCCACGCGCGGGCGAGGACCTCCGGCAAGTGGCAGCCCGACGGGACGCTGGGCTTGCCGGGCTTTCTCCGGAATGGTCGTGTTGATACGGAAATTGATACCCCTTTTCTCCGGGTCAGCATCGCGCACGGCTTGATCCAAAAGGGTGACCACTTCATCCAAGGTTAGGCCATTGAGGGCCCGTATTTCCGGCACTTGGATAGATTGCAGCTTTTGATGAATGCGCGCCGCGCCAAGGTTTTGCTGCACGCTGGACTGGAACTTGGGCATCAGGCCGCCCATAGGCCCGCCACCGCCGCCAATGGGTGAGGACTGGATATTCAAGCCCTTAGGTCCGCGGTAGAACGGGTTGGGCACGGGCAGGTCGTGCCGACGGTCGTCATCAATCCAGATCTCATTGACCTTGTGGACACGCTCGCGAAACTGCTGCTGGCGGCGTTTGTCGGTGATCTTGATGCGAACGTTGTGGATTTGCTTGAGATAATGCTCGGCACGCCCCTCCAGCGGGTCGAGGTAGATGACGCGCTCGAAATATTTGTAGGCGTTGTCGTAATCCTTGGCGTCGAAAAGAATCATCCCGTCGCGCAACAATCGTTCAATCTCCGCCTGGTTGCCCCTGATTTCCGCCAACCGCGTGAGGGCATCGCGCGAGGGACTGCGCCGCTTGAAGTCCGCCTTCATCCTTTCCACCTGCCGACCCAAGTCGGCGGCCTGTGCGAGGTAAAGCCGCGTTGATTCCGCCTCGGGCATCCACGCGCCCAACTCAGCCAAGGCGATCAAAGCCTCGTCGAATCGGCCATTGTCGCGCTGGTCTTGCAAAACTGAGCGAGCCCTCTGCAGCTGAATACGGGTGAGGCCCTCCGCCAAGGGCTTGATTTCCGCGGCGGGCATGAAGGGCATTACTTCGTCATCCTGCATTTTCTTGAATGCGAAGATGTACATGTCCACGGCATCCTTGATGCGTCCCTCTTTTTCCGCGGTCTGCGCGGTCATGATCCACGTGTTGAGAAGATTGCGGTTCTCCTCAATTACTTCCGCTAAAAAGGGAGGGCCAATGGGCTCGGGCTGGGGAGGCTTGTTGGCGGCGGCACGGGCGGCCTCCAACCGGCGGCGCTCTTCCTGAATGATCCGGGGAATGTCCAGATTGGGCGCGGGCACTGGCGGCGGCTCGGCCGCAGCCTGCAGCCGAGCACCCCCAGAAACTGCCACGCAAAAAATAATCAACCGTGAAATAAAGACACGGCACAAGTGAATTGTCTGTCCTGAATACACAATACCCTCCTTGTATTGCAAAAGCAGCCTCACTGTAGCGTTCCGCAAGGGCATGGCAAGCTTACGGGTTTAAAAGTTACTCACAGCAGCGCTAGCCGCCCCCCATACCGGGAATGGGCAGGCGATACTTCCGGTCGCGCGTGGGATCGGTTTGAGGGGTCAGCAGGGGATCCTTGCCCAAATGCACATGAGTGGTCGTAACGGCTTCAACAATGTAAACCTGCCCGTCAATGAACAGCTTTCGGCCCGGCCTGCAGGCAGGGATAAGAAACCGGTGGTTGGTGCCACGGCCGTACTCCAAGTCAATGAAGTCTCCCCGCGGGATCGTATAGCCCAGTTGCGGGGCGAAATTGACACAGGCCCCTTCCTTCTGGCCCGGCCGCAGGACATAAGCGGGCAATGGAGGTGTTTTGCCATCCCCAAAATGAATGACCCGGTTCGAGGGGTACAGATACAGGCGCAGCTTAAAGGCATGATCGCGGGACCCCCGCTGGCCGGTGACCTCATAGAAATGCGCCACCATGCGCTCAGGGTGGCAAAGGGGATCCGTCATGGTTGCGTAGTATGGTGGATCCGAAGCGCCGATCTGGGCGGCCCAGTTTTCCCGTTGGGCTAGGGAGGCCTCATTGATGTGTTTCAAAATCGTGTTCTCAAATTTATCCGGCACCAGATCGTAGGTTCGCTGTAAATAATTCGTGTGCAGCACGTTGGTCACCCCGGCACGCATGATGTTGGTCACGTTCAACCAGTCCGGATGCATTGGAACACTGCTGGCCCTCAGGGTTGGCTGTCCTCCTTGGCCGGATCCCACCACAATCATGTTCGTCGTGGGCAGGAAGGGATGCAGTTGTGGTGCCTGATAGAGCAGGGCGTTGGTGGTCTGGTAGCGAAAATATTCGTCCGTAACGGTCAGATAATGACCAATAATGCTGCCGGATGGGTTGAGTCGCACCTCGGCCCAGATGCGCATATTAAGCGAGTAGGGACGGCCCGCCACCGACAGGGCCTCAATTCCACGTTTGCGCTCCCCGTCATCCGCGCGAAATATGCCGAGGCTGGAATTGGTCAGCCATTCCTCAGGTGAAAACAGGAAATGGTTGCTGATGCCCTTGAGCAGTTTCAGGCGGGGCGTCTTGTTGGTGTTGGTAGCCGCGTTAATGGATGCATGCAACTCCCTGACCTCCTCCTCCTGCACCATGGGCCCGCCGGGCTGGATGACTTTTTTCTCAGTCGGAACCTGCTTGAGTATATCCTCCACATCAGTATTTCGCGCCAACATCTTGGTCACGGCGAAATACCCCAAGGCACCCAAGACACCTAGCAGGATGATCTTCTCCAGATGATCCAGAAGGACCTTGGCCTTGTCCAAGTATGGCTTCAGTTGCTCCATGACTGACCCTAGAAACTTCCCGGCGGAGATCCCCCGAGCGGCTCACCAGCAAAGCCTCCCTCGCCATCTTCTGGCATGCCTTCCCGTCCCTTGCCATATTCTATGTAGTTTCGAATGATGTCGAAGTGTAGTTCCACCTTCAGTTTTTTGATATGAATCACCGGCGAGGCATCCCGGCTGCCCAACCCCGTGGCCGCCAAGGGAACCCCCAACATCGCCACGGCGGAGGTGTCCACCGCGGGAACCGCGCCGGGCGGGGAAAAACCCGGTCCGCCGCCTGAACCGGGCGACGCCCCAAACCCTGTCCCTGCCCCCGGTGGGCCGACCCCGATCATGCCCGCATCATCCATGATCGTCTCGATGCGCAAGCTGCGCGCGACATAGATGCCATAGCCTGGGGCAGGTTGGGTGGAAATCCTCCAAAGCACCTCGGCCAAGCCCTCGGGATAACAGGTAAAAATCACGCGGTAAGGAATACCGGTCAAGGTT
Source organism: Verrucomicrobiales bacterium (assembly GCA_002728775.1). GTDB lineage: Bacteria > Verrucomicrobiota > Verrucomicrobiia > Limisphaerales > UBA1100 > UBA6614. Next base: position 11,707 of record PBVU01000062.1, read on the forward strand.
TCATCCGAGTTGGTGTAATCCTCCAAGTCATCCAGATAGGGCCCCGTACCCTCGCTGATCCCCGCGCTCGCCGTATTGTTGTAGGGAGACGGACTCGTCATGGGCCCACCACTCCCACCCATGCCGCCACCCGCGTCCTCCAGTCCCACCCTACGCGTGCGCTGCATGCTTCGGAGTTCAAGAATGCTGCTGGTCAACAGCAACTCGGAGATGTTCTTGATGTCGTGCAAGGCCAGCGCCAAACCGTAAATCTGATCCTGCGGCGGCGTATTGGTACGCACCTGTTCAAATGTAAAATCAAACCTCTGGTTGGTATTGCCCGCACCTGTCGCGGTATTGGGCAGTTTCACCCCGTTCGTGTACGCCATGACATTCAGCCGGTCGATTTGCAGATGCAACTTGCGCATGAAATCAGTGGGCTTATCTACGCTCACGTTCAGGTTTAACACACCCTTGGCGGAATCGAAAAACTCATCAATCTTCGCCACGTTGGCATCCGCCAGATCGATGTTCTCCTGAACCGGCTTGTAGGTCGGGCTGAAGTCAGCTCCCTTGAAGGAGGATTGTGAGCCGGCATAGCTGGATTCCGCCTCGTCATGCGCCTGTTTTTTTTCGCCGCTCCATTTCAGGGAAAACAACAACGCCCCCACACCCATCAGTAGAAACACCAGCAGTTTCCAGTGGCGCTTCAGGCCGTAGACAATGGCTTGTACGATGGGGTTGTTCATGGCTTAAAATTCCTTTCCGGGTTCGGCCGGCTCCGCACCCGGCTGCTCTTCCCCGGCACCGGGCCCCTCTTCCCCATTGTTCAACGCTTCCGCCCCGTCCAAGTCCGCCTTTAGCACGATGGGCTCCAGCAGCGGCACGTGGACCTCAAATTCAAAAAACATGTCCGTCGTCGCCATGTCCACCGGCAGCGGGCTCACAAGCGTGCTGCTCCCTGATTCCGGATCCCCTCCAAAATAGGGGTGCGCGTTGATGCTCCTGATCACCATTTCCACAAAGTCACTGTTGGCAATGGTATAGTATTTTTTAAAATTCATCGCCTTAATCTTCAGCCGCAGGCCGGAGATTTCCTCGGGATTCCCCTCATCCATCGGCACCGCGGCGGCTTCCCCGGGCGCGCCACCCGGTTCCATCAGCTCTTCCTGAGCAACCCCCGGACCAAAGCTGGTCACCCAAAGGGTCGTGGGAATGGCTAGGCTGATGGAACAATCCTTGACCCGTTCACTGAACGCCAGAAGCAGTTTTTGATACTCCGGCCAATCCTTTTCTGGAATGGTGGGATCGCGCCAAACCTCCAAGTACTTGAGGTTCCTTAAAACAGCCAATTGTTCCAGTTCCGGTTGGCGCACGGAGTCCCGCCGCACCCCGGGCCCCACCAAGCCCACGTACATTACTTCGTCCGTGTCCGGGTCCAACGCGTAGGAGCCGCCCAGTTGCACCACTTTGTCCAGAGCCGCGGCTACCGGCCCGACCAGTTGCGGATTGACCTCCTGCCCGTCGCCACGTGGCGCGTCCAGAGTGTATTCCCCGGGGACAGCGCGAATATTGAACCCCACGTTCAAGGGCAGGCCCGAGAAAATGACTCGCGTCGTTTCATTCAGTTCCCGGCCTGTGTGCAGGCGAACCCAGTTGGAATCGCGCGGCTCAACAAAGTACAGGGTGTCCGAATCCAAGGATTCCAATCCCCGTGGCCAGTGGTTGGGCGACCCTTTGAAGCGGATGGCGGCCTTGTCTTCCAAGCCATGGTTGGCCCAGAAGATCAAATGGTTGGAAAGGTTTACGCGCGGCTTCGGCGGTTCCGGGGGCTTGGGCTTTGCTTCGCCATCTGGATTCTCTTCCAAGTCGGGGGGCTCATCGGCGGCGGTGTCATCGGTAACGGGCTCAGGCGCTTCCACGGGATTTTCCGGTTCCAATCCGAATTTGCCCGGCACCCCTGCATCCGCGAAACGAACGCGGCTCTCCGGTGCCAATTCCGGATCCGAGTACAACTCCAGCAAGCCCGGCTGGCCCGGCACATTTTTCACGTAGAACAAATCGTCTCCTTCAAATTCCCGGGGCACCGTGGGCGTGTTGCCCTCAAACCGCACCGCGTTGCCGCGCACCAGCGGGTGGCCCCGCCAATAGATCAGGTGTGTGTTCGGGTCAATGCCCACCAACTGCTCAAATTCAGTGAACACCACCGGGTTCTCCCCGTTGTTTGCATCCTCCTCCTTTTCGTGCAGCGTAAAGCCGGGTTCATCGACACCCGCCGTGCCCACAAAGTAAATCTTGTTGACGTCATCCACCCCTACCGGAAGACGGCCCCGGAACTGCACCGGTTCACCACCTTCAAACATGTTGCCGGTCAACGACAAGGTGCTGTTCCCATCCACCCGAACCGCGCGCCAAGGCAGCACCGAGATGTCGTCCCCGCCCACCTCACCTGGATATTCGTCCATGGGCAGAATCTGCTTCTTGTCCGCGGGATCAAAATAAGCGGTGATTTTAACGTGAGGCTCGATGCGGGAGATGGCTTCCCGCAAAGCCGTCAGCAAGTGGACCCATTCGTATCGGCTTTGCAAAAACACCTGCATCGCCTCCGCCCGGCTTTTCTTGGAATTGAAGTCCGAAATTCGACTCTCGATCTCGCCCACCTTCGCCTTGATCGGCCCCAAGCCGTCCGGCATGTTCTCCTTGATCTTTTGCGACGCCTCCTCCTTCACCTTGGCCATGCTCATGTCATACGCGCCAAAGACAGCGAAGAGCAGTGCCGCGCAAAAAACCACCGCGATCAGGTAGGGCGCACGCCGGTCAATTTCCCGGCTCACCTTCTCGCGCGTGGGCAACAGGTTGAACTCCGTCATGCCCACCGTCACGTTGCGCAGGCCCAAACCCGCCGCCTCGCCCAAGGTATGCGCCACCACGGCCAGCTCCTCGCGATTCACCTCTGGAGCAATCTCGATGTTGCGGAAGGGGTTGAAGTACTCCACCTCGATATTCAGCTTTTGCTGAAAAAAGTTGGCCGTGTAGGGCATCAGTGAGCCACCGCCAGCTAGATACAGCCTAGTGGGCATGGTGCCGCCTTGTTGGCTGCGGTAGAACTGAATGGTTTGCGACACCTGCTGGTGCAGCCGCGTCATCACATTGCGTGCCACCTTGGCCACGATGGCCTGATAGGGATCCTGCGGATCCTCATACGCGCCGCCCAAGTGCACAAAGCCGTGGTCGCGCTTGTATTGGTCCGCCGAGGGAAAGTCCAACTGCGCTTCAGCCGCAAATTCCTGCGTGATATTGTTGGAGCCCATGTTGATGCTGCGCGCGTAAAACATGCTCCCCTCGATGAAAACCGCGTTGGTCGTGGCCGCGCCAATGTCCAGCAACAGGGCGCACTCTTCCGGCTCGCCGTAGTTGTGCACAAAGGCGTTGCGCAGCGTGGCCGCCGAGCCGTCGATCAACTGCAGCTTCATGCCGAAGCTCCGGCTTAAATCGGCATAGGCCTCCACCACTTCCGTCTTCAGCGCCACCAGTAGCACTTCCAGTTCGCCCGAGTCCGCGCTGCCCAGCACCTGATAATCCCACTGCACCTCATCCAGCGGGAAGGGCACGTTTTGCTGCGCCTCATACTGGATAATTTGGCTGACCTTGGAACCCTCCACCGGCGGCGTGCGCAGCGGCTTGGTAAACACCACGCTGCTCGGCATACAGAAATTTGCCTCCTTGCCCTTGGCGCGGATTTCGTTCTCGTCCAGCGCCTTTTGCAGCGTCAGCTTGATACCCGCAAACGGATCCGGCGGATCCGGTTCCTTGGGTTCCTCTCCCTCGGCCACTTCCTCCACCTCGGGCTCCGGCGGCTGCTGCATCGGTTCCAGCACGTACCGGTGCAGCTTCAGCATACCATTCGCCTGCGCCTCGAACTCCGCCATCTTCAGGTGGCCCGAGCCGAAATCGATGGCTAGAAAAGTTTTCATGCTGGCAGAAAATGCCAACCCACCGGCGAATCAGACTCCTGATTCGCACCCGGCCGGTGACATTCCCTCATCGTCAATCTAACTGCTGTAACGCGTTTCAGCAACCATACGGGGCGATTTTTCCGGGAAAAACTGCATTTTTGCCCGAACCCATCCACCCTCGCCAAGACTCCAGGTCCCAGCTTTGGCAGGCCGCCATTGAACGCCCTCCAAGGCGCAATCTCAATCCTGAATTCACCCGAGCAATCCCCGTGCCGAACTCACTCCGCCACCCGTCTCCCGGCCATCAAGTCCCAAATCTGCCTCGCCGTGGGCACCCCGCAAAACACCCCCGCCGCCAACGCCATTCCGATCATCCCCGCCAATGGCACAAACACCAGCCCCAATCGCTCCCAAAATCCGTCACCCGCGCCCCACCATTCGCCGGACATCACCCGCAGCCCGGCCCCCACAGCAATCGCTAGGCACAGGCTGCCCAACACCGCCGCCCAGCCGCCGCCATCCAGCCGGTCAGGCCCAAGGCCCCGGCGGCTCAGCGCTCGAGCTAACAACCGCCAGTTCAGGAATGCACTCAAAGAGTTCGCCACCCCAAACGCCCCCTGCACCTCTTCCTCTCCAAACCAACCGCTGGCCACCAACCCCATCGCCAACCCCAAGTTCACAAAAAGACAAAAAACGCTTATTTTCATTGGAGTCCGCACATCCCCGCGCGCGTTGAATGCCCGCACCAGCAGCCCCACCTGCGAATACGACAGGAGCGCCGGTGCCAGGCAAATCAGCGCGAAGGAGACGTGAAGTGTCGACTTGTCCGTGAATTCGCCACGTTCGAACAGCAGCCGCACCATCGGTTCCGCCAGCAACACCAACACCCACATCATCAGGCCATTGATGAACAACAGGTGCCGGATTCCCTCCCCCAAGGTGGCTCGGAATTCCCCATCCTTTTCCTCCGCCGACAACCCTGCCAGGGTCGGCAGCAAAAACACCGCCATCGAGACCCCGAACAAACCCTGCGGCAATTCCATCAGCCGCACCGCGTAGGTATAGGATGCCACCACGTGGTCTCCCGCCCAGAAGCCAAGGCACTGCGTCGCCAAGACGTTAATCTGGAACGCGGCCGCGCCAATGGCCGCCGGGGCCAGCTTGCGCCCCACCGCGCGCACCGTCTCGTTCTTCCACGGCGACGTCCATTGCCAGCGAAATCCCTCCTCCTTCATGAGCGGCCATTGGTAAAGCAACTGCACAACACCTGCCACCAGCACTGCCACCGCCACCGCAAACACCTTGTCCTCCACGCCCCCTTCGATCATGGGGGCAAACAACAACACGGCGGCAATCAGGAACACATTCAGGATCGCCGGCCCCAGGGCCGGCACAAAAAAATGCCCTCGCGCATTCAGGATACCCATGGCCACCGCCGCCATGCAGACAAGGCCCATGTACGGAAACATCCACCGCAGCAGCTCCAGCATCAGCCGCGCCCGGTCGCCCAACTCCCCCCACGCCAACACCGCTGACACTCCCGCCAACACCACGCCCAACAGCACAGCCGAAACCACCAGAAGCCCGCTCATCACCGCGTTGGCGCTCCGCCACATCTCCACTTCACCCTCCTTTTTTTCCTTTGCCTTGAAGATGGGGATGAATACCTGCGTCAGCGCCCCCTCACCCAACAGGCGCCGAAACAGGTTGGGTATCATGAATGCCAGCATGAAGGCCCCCGCTACCCATCCGTCCCCCATGAAACGCGCGTAACAAATCTCCCGCACCATCCCCAACAACCGGCTCACCAAGGTCGCAACCCCCATCGCCCCCGCCGATTTCAGCATTCGCGACATCCTACAAATCTCGATTTACAAAATGCAAAATTTTGAACTCAGGCGTCTCCCGGATCACCGCGCGTTCAACGAACTGGTCCTCAAACGCCGGAAACAGGACATTCCCATCCACTTCACGCTGAACGACCGTTAAAAACAAATCCGAGCAACGTGGCAGCGCCAATTCATAAACCAGCCCCCCGCCGGCCACAAAGATCTGTCGGCCATCCTTCATCGGCGCCAATTCACCCAACTCAACGATCGTCCGCACCCCTTCATGCACAAACCCCGACCGGCTCAGGACCACAATCTCGCGGTTCGGCAGCGGCCGGCCAATGGATTCGAATGTCTTCCGCCCCATCACGACCACCTGTCCCGTGGTCATTTTTTTGAACCAACGAAAATCCTCCGGCAAATGCCACGGGATTTCGCTTCCTCGCCCAATCACCCGGTTTAGTGACATCGCCGCGATGGCTTGGAATGGAAACTGGGGATTAAAATCCGCGAACCGGGGAATGGCCTCCATCGCCCTCTACACCGCCACCGGCGCCTTGATATGCGGATGCGGATCATAGTCCCGCAACTCAAAGTCCTCAAACGTGAAGCCGTGAATATCCGTGATTTCCGGATTCAGATGCATCGCCGGCAAACGCCGCGGTTCCCGCTCCAGTTGTTCCCGCGCCTGTTCCAGATGGTTGCTATACAAGTGCAAATCCCCGAACGTGTGGATGTATTCGCCCGGCCGCAACCCGCACACTTGTGCCACCATCAACGTTAAAAGCGAATAGCTCGCAATGTTGAACGGCACCCCCAGAAACAAGTCCGCGCTACGCTGGTACAACTGGCAGGACAACTCCCCGTCACGGACATAAAACTGAAACATCGCATGGCAGGGCGCCAGCGCCATCTGGTCAATCTCCCCCGCGTTCCACGCGCTCACGATATGCCGCCGACTGTCCGGGTTGGTCTTGATCTGCTCCACCACCGCGTCAATTTGGTTCAGTGAACCACCATCTGGCGTCCGCCAATCACACCACTGTGCCCCGTACACCCGCCCCAAGTCCCCCTTTTCATCCGCCCATTCATCCCAAATGCGCACCCCATGCTCATTGAGATACCCCACATTCGTGTCTCCCTTCAAAAACCAGAGCAACTCATGGATGATTGACCGCAAGTGCAGCTTCTTCGTCGTGAGTACTGGGAACGATTCTCGCAGGTCAAACCGCGCCTGCGCACCAAACACCGACAGCGTGCCTGTGCCCGTGCGGTCCTCCTTCGGCCGACCGTCCTCCATCACGTGCCGCAACAAGTCAAGATACTGAATCATGAACCACTGGAGAGTGGCTGACCCGCCAACCCCCCGTCAAACGAACATAATCCCAAGCCATCCCCTGCGATATCACAAGATATTCACGCCTCCGCCCGCGCCAACCGGTCCGCAATCGCCGCCCATTCCCCTGTTTCCGGCGGCTTTTCCACCACAATTAACTCGGCCCCCTCCGCGTCACAGCAATGCAACTCCCCGTACAACGCCCGTGCATACGCCTCCGCATCGCGCGGAATCACGCTCACCCGTCCAAACCGTGTCCCCGGCGGAATCACCGTGTGTGCAATCACATACACCCGGTCCGCCGGTGTTCGCGAGGCCGCAATCTGGCCCTCCAAGTCTTCCTCATCCGCCCATTCCAATACCCGCAGCCGTGCCGTGGGTGAATAATGCCGCGGCAACCGCCCTGGGCTTTTTAAAACATCCTCCTCCCCCGCCCACCGCACCGTTGTCCCCGGCAAGGCCGCCGCCAACGAGTCCCGCGAAATCATCCCCGGCCGCAACACCCTCACCTCATCCGTTCCCACCTCCACCACCGTCGATTCAATCCCCACCTGCGATTGTCCCCCATCCACGATCAACGGCACCACCCCGCCCAGTTGCGTCCGTACATGTTCCGCGTTCGTGGGTGACAAGTGGTTGCTCAAGTTCGCGCTCGGTGCCGCCAGAGGAAAACGGCACGCCCGAATCACTGCCTGCATGAACGGATGCCCCGGCCAACGCACCCCCACCGTCTCCCCCCCAGCCGTAACCACGTCCGGGATGCATTCCGCCCGTGGCAGCACCAATGTCAAGGGGCCCGGCCAAAACGCCCGCGCCAACAACTCCGCTGCCTCCGGCCAAGCCCCCACACACTCACGCGCCATCCCCACCCCGTCCACGTGCACAATCACCGGGTTTTCTGCAGGCCGTCCCTTGGCCTCGAAAATGGCCTCCACCACCGTCTTCTCCAGTGCATTGCCCGCCAGGCCATACACCGTCTCCGTCGGCAACGCAGCCAAGCCACCGGCTCGCAACACCGCTGCCGCCCGTTCCACCGCCTCCTCAAACAGCGCGGGTTCATGGACCGGCAAAATCTCCGCCTCACTCACGTGCTCAATCTGCCCGCACCCGCGTACCCATGGCACGCAAAAAGTGGATTGGACCCACCGCTTCCCTGCCCTAAGCTCCCTCCATGCTCGACGAATTAACCACCCAGTTAGACACCGGCACCGACCTTGACCCCGCACAGTGCGAGGCCGCCGTGGAGCAACTCACCACCGAGGACATTCCCACGGAGTCCAAGGCCGAATTCCTCACCGCTCTGGCCACCAAGGGCGAGACCACCAGCGAACTCGCCGCCTTCGCTACCAATTTGCGCGGGAGAGCCACGCCTGTGCCCCTCGATGGAGCCACCACTCAGGAACTGCTCGATGTCTGCGGCACTGGCGGCGACGGTCTGAACACCTTCAATATCTCCACCACCGTCGCCCTCCTCTGTGCCTCCGCGGGTGTCCCCGTGGCCAAGCACGGCAACCGCGCCATCACCAGCAAGAGTGGCAGCGCCGATGTCCTCGACGCGCTCGGCATCCCCACAACCCTTTCGCCCGCCGAAGCCGCCACTGCCATTCAGGAAAAGAATTTCGCCTTTCTCTTCGCTCCGCTCTATCACCCTGCCTTTAAACACATCGCCCCCGCCCGCAAACTCTGCGCCAAGCGCGGCCAACGAACCCTTTTCAATTTCCTCGGCCCCCTGCTCAACCCCGCCCGCCCCACCGCACAACTCATTGGCGTCCCCCGCGCAGAGCTCTGCAGCCCCATGGCATCTGTTCTGAAGAATCTCGGCATCCGCCGCGGCATGGTCGTAAGTGGTGCCGCCGGTGACCGCCGCATGGACGAGCTTTCGCCACTGAGCGAAACTGCCATCGCCGAGTTTTATCAGGATCGTGCCATGGCAGAGTCCGTGTGGTCCCCCGGAAACCTGCCTCTCTCCTCCATGACTCTGGACGATCTTGCCGGCGGCGATGCCGAGGCCAATGCCGCCCTTACCAGCGCTATTTTAAGTGGGGAAGACGCTGGCCCGCGACGCGAGGCCGTGTTGTTAAACGCAGGAGCGGCCCTGTTCGTCGCCGCCGCCGCTGGTTCCATCACCGAAGGCTGGGAACTGGCCGCTGAAGTCATCGACGACGGCCGTGCCCAGGCCAAACTGGAGGAGTTGTCCGCATGAACCCGGCACCGCCCGTGCTGAAACCCTCGCCTTGGCGGCGATGGGCGTGGGTGCTGGTGGTGCTTCCAGCCGGCCTCACCGTCTGGTTGCTCGGCGCGAATGATCCTGTGAAAACGGAAATCTATCCCCCCTGCAGCTTTCACAAGGCCACTGGCCTGCTTTGCCCCGGCTGTGGCGGACTGCGCTCCACCCACCATCTTGCCAACGGGCGGCTGGGGCAGGCGTTCCAAAACCATCCCGGCTTCGTTCTGGCGCTGCCCTTCCTGCTGCCTCTGGTCTCCGTGTGGATATGGCATCGCGTCCGAAACGATGAGGAAACCCTCCGGACACGAATGATCTATGACCGGGCGTTAAAAATGGCGCTCATCCTCTTTTTCGTGCCGGCCCTGCTGCGAAACTTGCCCGGGCCATTCCAAAACTTCGCGCCACCACCGGTGGCAAAAGTCGCCCCATCCAAGTAATGCCGCGATACACCATCATTGGCGGCGACGACCGCGAATACGGCCCCATCAGCCTCGATCAGGTGCGTGCCTGGATACGCGAGGGGCGCGCGGATGAGAATACCCGCGTACGCCCCGAGGGTTCACAGCAATGGACGGCCCTGGGCGAGCTTTCTGAATTCGCCGAACTGCTTGGCATTGCCCCTCCGAAAACCCCAGGCTTGCCGCCCCTTCCCGTCCCCAAGCGGAAACCGGCCGAGCTCAAGCTTCCCCCCGGACAACAAGTAGGGGCTCCCACAGCCAGCAACCCATGGGCGGGCGTGAGTCTGGCCTTTGCGATCGGGGCCATGACTTGTGGCTGTGGGCATCCCCTGTGCTGGGGAGTGTTCGCCGGATTGGGTATTGCCACCTCGCTCATGGCCCTGAACCAAATCAAACTCAACCCCGGCCAGCGTGGCGCGGGCATGGCCAAGATATCGCTGGCCATGTCGGTGGCCAGCCTACTGCTGTTCATCCTTGCCATCGGCGCAGTGGCGAGCCTCCTGCCCCAGAAGTGATCCATGACCGCATGAACGCTGAACTGACCAAGGCCAAGGCGACGCGCTGCCTGCTGATGAACCTGTTCCTCCTCCCCGGCGCGGGTTCACTGAAAGGTGGCCGCCGCATGGCCGGCACGTGGCAGTTGTTGTTGCTGGTCATTGGCACCCTGATGATCGTTCCCATGCTACTCGAGGCTATCAACCAGTTTCTGAGCCTGTATAAAGGCATCGCCGACATGGCTGAGACTGGAACCGGCGATGTGCCACAATCTCTGGAGGGACTACAGGAAACCCTCCTCTCCGTCTGGAGCAAACACGCCGGCCTGACACTGGGAGGAATTGCACTGACCATGGCATCTTGGATCTGGGGGTTCTTTACTGGGTTTTCCCTGATGACCGAAGCAGCGCAGCGGGAGGTGAAAAATCAAAAGTGAAAGACATCGGTCAAAATTCAAAATTAATGTGCAGTCACGAACCTTTTGAATTTTGACCTGTGGCTTTGCCTTTTCACCTTCTACTTTTGACTTCCCTTCCCTGTCTCCCGAAACTGGTGTGTCACCTGTGAAACCACCTCCCGTTGCGGCCGAATGTCTGTGCTGATGATAATGTCCGCTTGACGGTAATGCGGCTCGCGCGCGGCCAGCAGTTCACGAATGCGCGCCTGTGGTTCGGGATCATTTAACAGCGGACGATGCGTCTGGCCACGGCATCTTTGCCAAATGGTTTCCGGGTTGGCCCAAAGACAGACAACCAGTGAGTGGGCCTTCAAGGCTTCCACGTTGGCAGAATCCGTCACCAGCCCACCGCCGGTTGCAATGACCAAGTTTTCCCGCTGGGCCAGGCCCACCACCACATCGTGTTCCATCCGGCGGAACTCCTCCTCCCCGGACTGGCTGAAAATCTCCGGGATGGACACCCCAGCTTGGCCCTCAATCAGCACATCGGTGTCCACGAACTCAAAGTGCAAATCCCGCGCCACCTGCCGGCCAACCGTCGATTTACCCGTGCCCATGAACCCCACGAGAGCCAGATTCCGTATGTCGCGCGCGGCGTCCATCGCATTTGCATAGCCCAACGGGCGGGGGAAGGCACGCGGTTTGTTGAATTTGCTTGTTTGCGATACACTGCCCCAACCATCATCCGGCTGTGGCGAGCACCATCGAGGCAGGGGAAATCATTTTCCGCGGCATTGGCGTGTCGCCGGGCGTGACGCAGGGGAAAGTCTTGGTACTCGAGAAGGGCCAGGAGGAACGTCCGCGCCGTCGGCCCATCCCCGCCAAGCAGGTGGAACCGGAGCTGAAGCGTCTGGAGGCAGCCCTTACCAAGACGCGCAGCGAGCTGCGTACCATTCGCGACTCTGTCCGCGCGCGCCTTGGCGCCAGTGACGCCCAGATTTTTGATGCACACCTGCTGGTACTCGACGATCCCGTGCTCATAGATCAGGTGACGCAGTTGATCCGTGATGAATCCATCAATGCGGAGTATGCCTTTTACACCTTCATTGGCGAATACACCCAGGCCCTCTCCGAGGTTCAGGATGATTATCTGCGCGAACGCGTGGCGGACATTCGGGACGTAGCCGATCGTGTGCTGGGCCACCTGACCGGCCGCGATCACACCATCGACCTCGAACACCTCGAAGATCCCTGCATCATCATCAGCCACGAGTTGACCCCCGGCCACACCGCGCAACTGGACCGCGCCAAGGTGCTCGGCTTTGCGACCGACGTGGGCGGCAAAACCTCACACACCGCCATCATGGCCGGCAGCCTGCGCATCCCCGCCGTGGTCGGCCTGCGCAATGCCTCGCGCGAAATTACCACCGGCGCCCACGCCCTGCTCGATGGCTTGAACGGCCTCATCATCGTTAACCCCACCGACCAGACCCTCTTCGAGTATGGCCAACTCACCCGCAAGCGCGAGGACCTCCAGACGCGCCTAACCGAGATCAAGGACAGCCCGGCCATCACCCTCGACGGCCAACACATCATCCTCTCTGCCAACGTCGAACAAATCAGCGACACCGCTGCCGTGCTCGACTGCGGTGCTGAGGGCGTGGGACTGTTCCGCACCGAGTACCTTTTCCTCGATCGCGACACGGCCCCCACCGAGCAGGAACAATACCTCTCCTACCAGAAAGTCGCCGCCGCCGTGGCCCCGCAGACCGTCATCTTCCGCACACTCGACATCGGCGCCGACAAGCTTGCCGGCGCTTGGGCCGGCACAAACGAGACCAACCCCTTCCTAGGCTGGCGAGCCATTCGTTTTTGCCTTCAGGAAACCGCCATCTTCAAGGCCCAGCTACGCGCCATCCTCCGTGCCAGCACGGAAGGCAACGTCAAGGTCATGTATCCCATGATCTCCAGTGTCGACGAACTCGCCGAAGCCAACAAACTGCTTGAGGAATGCCAAGCCGAGTTGGCCACTGAGGGTCTTTCCTTCGACAAGAACATCGAGGCCGGCGTCATGATCGAGATTCCTTCCGCTGTCATGATCGCCGACGCCTTGGCCCAGCGCGCCAAGTTCTTCAGCCTCGGCACCAACGACCTCATCCAGTACACCCTCGCCGTCGACCGCCTCAACGAGCGCGTCGCCCACATGTACGACCCCACCCACCCCGCCATGCTCAAGCTCATCCGCCTCTCCGTCGAGGCCGGCAAAAAGCACGGCATTTGGACCGGCATCTGCGGTGAGATGGCTGGCGATCCCGCCCTCGTCCCATTGCTCATTGGCTTGGGCGTCGACGAACTCAGCGTGGCCCCGCCCATGCTGCCGCAAATTAAACACCTCATCCGCCACCTCAAGACCACCGAGGCCCAGGAACTCGCCCGGTCCGCCCTCGACGCAGAGGCCAGCGTGGACATCCTCGTCCGCTCCCGCGCGCTGGTGCAGCGCGTCGCCCCCGGCCTGCTCGAGAGCCAAATGGCCAACCTTTAAAAATGCAGCTCATCATCCTCGCCGCCGGCTACGCCACCCGGCTCCTGCCTCTCACCCGTGACACCCCCAAACCGCTTCTCCCCGTGGACGGCCGCCCCATGCTCGAGTACGTCCTCGAGGCCGCCACGCCCATCCCCGGCATTCAACGCGCCATCATCGTCACCAACCATCGCTTTACCCCCCAATTCGAAGCATGGGCAAAAAATACGCAACCCCCTTTCCCCTGCGCCATTCTGAACGACGGCACCACCAGCAATGAAGACCGCCTCGGTGCCATCGGTGATCTGCACAAGACCTTGGTAGATTTCGCCATCGACGAAGACATCACCGTTCTGGCCGGCGACAATCTGTTCACTCAACCCCTCACCGGCTTTGGCGAATTTTGCGCCACCCACGTCACTCCCTGTCTGGGCGTCTACGACGTGGGATCGCTCGAGGAAGCCGCCAAGTACGGCGTCGTAGACACCAATGCCGAGGCCCGCATCACCAGCTTCGAAGAAAAACCCGCCGCCCCCAGAAGCACCCTCATTGGCATCGCCCTTTACCATTATCCCCGCGCCGTCCTGCCCGAGATCACCCGTTATCTGGCCGAAGGCAACAACCCCGACCAACCCGGCCGCCTTATCCAATGGCTGTACCCACAGCGCCCCGTCCACGCCTGGCCCGTCCCCGGCCAATGGCTCGACATCGGCTCCCACGAAACCCTCGCCGAAGCTCAGGAGATATTCGGGAACAAAACCCAAGCCTGATTTCTGGGCACCGGCTTGATCGGCGTTGCCGCCTTGGGAATATCTTAAAGTGGCCCGGAGGATGTGGGGTTGCTTTAGTGCGCGTGTGGATTTTTGGGTCCATCGCGAGGGGGTAAATTACGGTCCATTCACTGCCGACCAGTTGCAGGCCGGGCTGGCGTCCGGAAATTTGTTGCCCACGGATTTCTGCAAGCGGGCCGACCAGGCCGATTGGTCCACCGTGGCTGCCTGTCTGCCCTCGCCGAAGCCCCAGCCTGAGCCGGAAGCCGCACCCGCCGGACCTTCTCTTTTGCCCGCCTACATTGGCGCGGCGGTTATTCTTGGTGGCCTTGTGGCCGGCTGGTGGCTTGTGCGAGATGAAACCCACATGCCGGTGCCCGCGCCGCCCAAGGCGGCCACCCAAACCGACAACACGACCAACGCCTCGCCCAAGCCGGCCACCAACCGTGTCCAAACCGCCAAGGCCGAACGGCTTCCCCGATCCGTGCCCGGTCATTCGCGACACATTCCCACCAACGCTCTCGCCGTGTTGACCCTTCATGCCGAGGATCTCCTGCGCAAGGCTGGACACGAACAACCGCTGGATATCCCCCTGCTGGCCGGACACAAGGAGGCCATTGCGGAAATGAGCCCTTTCCTGTCCGGGTTGTTGCGCGATCCCGAGTCCACGGGCATTGATTTCAAACAACCGCTGCACCTGTTCCTCCAGCATCATCCACCCGAGGGTGTGGAGGCCCCGGGCTTTTCACCTCTACTTGGCGTGGTGGCCGCCGTGGCTGACGCCAACACGGTCGAGGGTGCCATGGCCGAGGTCATCGAACTGCGCCTCGGCGGCTTCGGGCGGCAGATGATGGATTCGCTTAAGGTCGAGAACGGCTGGCGCATTTTAAATACCAACCGGCTACCTCTGGCCTTTGCCTTCAGTGACGATGCCCTTGTGCTTGTGCTGCGGGAAAACCCGCGGCCCGGCGAATCACTGGCGAAGCCGCTACTAGCCGCTCTGGAATCTGACGGGGGACTGCCCGGCGCACACTTGGATTTCAAGCGGCACCTGACCGAATGGACGGACGCCGCCTTGTGGTGGGATGCCCTCCGCACCCGCACCGTGCTGACCCAGACCGATGCCAGTCTGCACGCACTGATATCCGGCCTCACCTCCGCGCCCACGCTTTCCGCCGGTGTATTCTTTGATGAAGGCGAGGCGGTCTTCTCCTTTCACCAGCAGGAACCCGGCCCGGCCATCCTGAAATCCAACGGCCTGCCCGAGTCGTTGACCGGTCTGGTCTCGGCCAATGCCGTCTTGGCCGGCGGACTCTCACTGGACATGACTGCCATTCGAGAACGACTTGCCGGGTTGCCCGCGCAAATCGGGGCACAATTCGACCTGACGCCGGAACGAATTGACGAGATTCTGCACGCCGCCACCGGGCTAACTTGGAAACAACTGCTCGACCTGCCCGCGGGCGACGCACTGGCCGTGGTGCCCGAGTTGCGCCAAGGCACTGAAGGAGACTTGCGGCCCGCGTTGATTTTGGCCGTCAACCTCGCCAGTTCCAACCTGGGCAGCCGCCTGCTGGAACAACTCGAATCCACCGGCGTCGCTCAGGCGTTGTCCGCGCAAAATCTCGTGCTGATTTTAAAGGACGACCAGTTGTTCCTCACCACATTTGAGCAGCAGGTGACCGCGCAACTGGGCAAGGTGACCAATCCCGTGGCAGGCGTGCGGAAGGAAATGCTTCAGGCCGGTGGCTTGGCCGGCTGGCTGGACGTGGCGAGCGTCCGAAATGCCGTGCAATCCCTCGATGCTTCACCGGCCCTGCTGGAAGCCATGGATGCCTTCAAGGAAGCACGCTTCACCGGCGCCAACAGCGATGGCGGGCTCCGCCTGGAACTCGCCTTCAAGCTGGCGGATCCCGAGGCAGGCAGCTTGGCTGCCTCGCTGGATCTCGCCGCCGAACTTACCACCTTGGCCTCGCCCGCGCCCTCCGCCGCCGTGCCTGCACCCGCGCCGCCCACCATCGACACGCCGGAATAAGCTTCTCCATCCCGCGCCGGTTCTGGCAGACTGCGGCTCGTGCAATCCAAGGAAACAAGCCGATGGATGCGGCAGCGTGGTGGTGTTGGCATGGCCGCGGGCATCATCCTGTCGGTGCTGATGCTGGCCGGCATCATTGCCTGGCTCTTGCTGCGCCCGGAACACCGACCCCGTCGCGAGACGGGCTCCATTCTTCCAGCCGATGCCGTCATGGTGTTTTCCATTCAGCCCGGCAAACTGATCAATAAGGCCGGCCTGCCGGATTTGCTCCGAGACAATATCGACCTTCTGGGCGGCGCGGGCATGATGATTGACCCGAACCAGATCGCCTCGTTCGCGGACATCACCCGGCTGGGCATCCGCGACGACAAGCCGGTACTCCTGTTCATGCAACCGGGTGACATGGGGTTTGTCATGGGCCTAGTCTTTCCGCTCATCAACCGCGATGCGTTTGAGAAAGGTATCCAGGAAAACCTGCCGGGCGAATTGGGCGACCAGATCATCAAGCAGATGACCGAGGAACAAGGCCTGCGCGGCATCTTTCGTGGACGCGAGCCCATCGCGTTTGGGTATGACGACAACTCGCTGCTGATTCTCGTGGAGGAAAACAGCCGAGGCGATGACCTGGGCCCGCGAGTGCACAAGCTATTCGCGCAGGAAAACGGACTGGCCGAGGCGCGACCGGCCTTTCGAAAATTCATGGAGAAAGGCGACGACTTGGGCCTGTGGATGGACCTCGATGCCGCGGGCGAGTTGATCCCCTCGGAATTCGCAGCCCTGTTCAGCAGCACCCCCTATTTTCCCAAGGGCGAGCAAACCATCAGTTGGCGCTTTGAGCCGGGTGAACTGCTGATGGAACAAGTCGTGATCGGCGGCGACGCTCTTCCCCTGCGGCCCGTGGATCCCTCCCTTCTTGATGTCATACCCGCCAACGCCGTGTTGACCGCCGTGGGCGGCATTGACCTCGCCGAGGTGGACAAGCAGGTCTCCAGCCTTTTAAAGGACAGCAGCCGGCTTGCTGATATACTACCCGAGGACATTCCCTTGGAGAAGGTTCAGGAATTCATCGAGAACCTCACCGGCGGCGATGAGCTGGACCTGAACGAACAACTCACCGGCGACCTCGCCCTGGCGCTGACTGACTTTGAACTCAAGGAAGCCCTTTTCATCAAGGTGCCCCTCCCCCGGCTTTACTTGGCCGGTGCCTTCAAGACCCGCGAGGGCGCGGACATGGAGGCGTTGACGCGGCAGTTCAAGATTGGGGAAACCGTTGGACTGGAGGCCTTTGCCGGGGATGATCGCATCCACCTTGCCTCCCCCAAGTTCCGTGAGTCGCTGGAAGAATCTGGGGCCGTGCCCGAGCCCGTCACCGGCCCGGCCCGCAACCAGCTCACCACCCCCAGCGCAGCCATGGCATTGAACTTTCCCCGCCTCGCCCGCGTGCTGGAAAAATTTCCCGAAGCCGCCCCGGCCATCCCTCTGCTGGATCGAATGGGCACCTTCACCGCCACCATCCACACCCAGTCCGACGCCTCTCGTTTCACCTTTCGCCTGACGATGCAGGACCGGAAAACTAATGTCCTCCGCCAAGTCATCGAGCTGATAATGAATCCATCCACCTCGGATCCGCTCGAAGAGGATGCGGACGGGAATTCCCTGCCCGATTAAACCCATTTCGGGGCATGCCATCGGGACTCGACACGATGAAAACATCGTGGAAGAATAACATCATGAAAATCACCCCCAAAAAACACAGACAACGCAACTGGGCCTTTACCTTGGTGGAAGCCCTTCCCCCCGTCGGGCTGGCTGGTCTGATCGGCGTCATGGGCGCAACGGTTCTGCCTGCGCTGTCCAAGGCCAAAATGAGGGCCAACCGCATGAAGTGCACATTCAACATGAAGCAAGTCGCGGTGGCTTTTTTGGGTTTTGCCTATGAAAACAATGAAAGATATCCGTGGCTGTTACCGGAGGGCCGAGTACAAGAAGCTGGCTTTGGCAACGGTGCCGCCTATGAAACCACCACGCTATTCTCACATCCGGCGATCAAGAGGGAATTGCAAACTCCAAAGATATTGCATTCCCCGCTGGACGACGATAGGGCGGCCGGAAATGAGATCCTTCAAGAAAACTGGGCGCAAGTATCGGTTGCCAATCCCATGAGGAACGATGCCCACAGCTACGGCGTCTCCGTGGGCAGCCCCACGGCAAAGGGCGCGGATGCCTTAAGGCCGTCAAACATCCTGGCCATGACTCGCAACATCTCCGGCCCCATCAACGGACAAGACAGCCTGAGCGACCAAAAGGACAACGAACCCGGCAATATCAATGCATTGAAGTTTGCCACTTGGAAGGGAGCCGACAAACATCCCGTTGACCCTCGAGCCATAGCGCAACTAGACACAGGTCAGGGGCAGCTTGTCACAAGCGACGGCGCGGCCAGGCAATCCAACGACGCCGGTCTGGTGCAAAACATCAAGGCCCATGCCACCGCAATCGGCGGACACTACAAGGGAACCCCCTCGGGCATCATCGACACCCCGAACGACTGAGGGCTATTCGCCGCGAATCCAGTCGACAATCTTCTCCATCTGCCGGCGGGAAAGTTGGCCGTCCGCGCCAAAGGCAGGCATGCGGTCGTTATCCTTGCCATAGAAGCGGGCTTGGCCGGGATCATGCACAATGCCCAGCATCCACTCACGCGAACCATAGCCGGTGAGATCCGGCGCCTTGGGCTTGCCAGACCGTCCGAGGGTATGGCAGTCGGTGCATGCCAGATCGCCCTTGATCAACTCGCGCCCTTCCTCAATCAACGCACCATCCTTGGCATCAACCTCCGTCTGGCCGGGCAACGCGGCCTCGGCGGATAGAGCGGCGGCAATCTTCCGAACGTCCTCCTTGCCCAGTTCATCGAGGTCAGAGAATTCATCCTCCAGAAATCCCATCATTTTGCCGCCCGCATGCTCGGTGTTTCCGAAGAATTTCGGGCTGTCAAAACTGTCGGGATTCAGCAGCTCGGTGATATACTCGCGGCTGGCAAAGCCCTTGAGGTCCGGCGCGGACTGTTCATTGGCCAGCTTGCCACCCAAGCCGTCATGCCCGCCATAGGCATGGCAACTGGCGCAGTGCTGGGCAAAGAGCTTGGGTCCGGTTTCATCCTGCGAACGCAACAACGCCAGTGCCCCCGAGGGCGGGATGCCCTGTTCCTTGGCCAGCTTCTTGACCAACGCAGCATCGGCTTCGGCCTTGGCCATGTCGGAGCGGTACTTGGGATCATTCCGATCCTGATCCACCGCCAGCCAGGTGAGTGCGCCCGCGCCAACCAAGACGGTCACAAGCAGGCCGATGTTAAAGCGGTGACCCAGTTCCCATTTGCCAATGACGGGCATAAGCACCACGAGGGCCATCACCACGCCGGGAATGAGGAAGGCACCGACGAATTGCGGAACATATTTCAGCAACTGGAAGAGAGACAGGAAATACCAGTCCGGCCGGGCCTGGTAGGCGCTGGCGGGATCGGCGGGGGCATCAAGGTGCGCGCCGTGATTTCGGATGACGAAGAAAAGCACGACGGCCAACACGGCGAGGCAGGCAACGCCATCCTTTAACACCTGTTCCGGCCAGAAAAATTCATCCTTGCCACGGGCAGGTTCCTTGGCCTTCACGCCGTGCCGGCGGAAGAGGTAAATGTGGCCGGCAGTGAGGGCGATGACCGCGGCAGGCAGCACACCCGCGTGCAGCGCAAAGAATCGCGTAAGCGTGTGATGGCCGTAGTCATGCCCGCCAATGACCACCTGCCGGAGCCATTCGCCGATGAGCGGAGTGCTGGCCATGATATCCGTCGCCACGCTGGTGGCCCAGTAGCCCTTCTGGTCCCACGGCAGGAGATAACCGGTGAGCGACAGGGCCAGCACCAGTTGCAGCAGGATGATGCCAAACCAGAAATTGACCTCGCGGGGAGCCTTGTAGGCGCCATCGATGACCACCTGCATGAGGTGCAGCACCAACAGCACGGTCATGATCTGCGCCGTCCAATGGTGCAGGCCGCGCAGGAACCAGCCGCCGGCCATCTCATGCTGGATGTACCAGACGCTTTCCCAAGCGGTCTGGGTGCTGGGGCTATAGGCCATCCACAAGGCGATGCCGGTGATAAACTGGATGCCCAGTGCAAACATGAGCGTGCTGCCCCAGACATAGCGCCAGCGCGAACCGCCGGGAATGTTCTCATAGAGCACCTCCCTGATGAGATCGCGGATGCCCGTACGATGATCCAGCCAGTCAATCAATGCTTTCATGCGCGTGTCTTGGCCCTGGTCAGGCGGGAATTTTCTTGGATGTATTGGTCTTGAAACGCACGTACTTCACCCACACCTCGCCAGACTGGGCCAGCTTGTCGGCGTCCACCTCCAGCTCGTCCATCGGGCGCGGCGGTGTGGTGTTCAACGCCTCGCCGGACAGTTTAAAATTGCTGTTGTGACAGGGGCAGTAAAAGTCGTTTTCCTTCTCGCGAAAATCCACAAAGCAGCCGAGATGCGGACAAATCGTGCTGAACGCGGTGACGTGGTCCGCCGCCTTCATCGCGGGGCTGTCCTCGTCCGACGCCCAGTTGGCGCCGCCCTCAAGTTTCTCCCGCAGCAACCAGACTGCGCCCACCACACCCTCAGATCGGCTCCACTTGTCGCGCTTTTCCGCCACCACCGGCACCATAACGGGCTTGCCCGGCTCCAAATCCTTCAAGTTGGCCAGCCGCGTGAAGCCCCCACCATCGCCGCGCTCGCGCCCGATGGGATCCAAGGCCACCCGCACAGCCGCCAAGGCCGGCACCAAG
>PBVU01000063.1:0-19287 GCA_002728775.1 Verrucomicrobiales bacterium
CATGTTGAGTCAAAGATTGGGATCGGCGTCGGGCCGGTATCGAAACATGACACAACGGACACCGATGCAGCCGACCGTTCGCCGGAATGTGCCGGTGAACGCTTCGTTGGTGCAGGGCGGAGGGAATTATCAGTTGCAGTGGAGGACACAGGTGGGGGCGCGTTATCAAGTGCAAAAATCGCGTGACAGCCGGGCTTGGACGAACGAAGGGCCGGTTCGGCGGGGAACAGGCAGGGCAGTTCAGTCGCCGGTTGGTTCCGGTGGTTCGTATCGTTTTTATCGAGTCATCAAAACCCAATGAGAACCATGTTCAATAAAATTATCATCCTGATTTCGGCAGCGGTTGCGCTTATCGCCCATTCAGCAAGTGCGGCGGAACGGCCTGTTTTGGCAGTGCTATTGGGCGAGGGTGACGCGATGCGCGTGGAGTGGGAAACACAGGAGGGGGCTAGGTATCAGGTTCAGGCTTCACGTGACAAAACGAGTTGGAAGAATGTCGGAGCGCAAATGATTGGTGAGGGTCGTCCGTTGACGGTGCCGGTCAGCATCTCAGGCGGTCTTCCACATTTGAGAATTCGTCGTGTGGATGACGGCGCTGATTTGCCGAAACCAAGGGCGGAGATTACCAGACGGGGCAGGGAGTACCGTTTGCGTTGGACGACTGTGAAGGGTGGTTGGTATCAGGTGCAGGGTTCAGTTGATGAGATGACGTGGGCAAATGTGGGGGATGTACGGCGTGGGTCAGGACAGATGGATTTTATTGTGGTGGATGTCCTGAGTGATACCCGGTTTTACAGGGTTTTGTTGGTGGGGAGGGAAAAGGAATGACCCGTCGCAACGGCACAATGTTGGCGAGGTTCGGTCCGGCCGTTAAGGCAGCGGTAATCTGTTTGGTAACATGCGGGCTCGGTCTGGGTTATGTTTGGCAAAAGCAACAGATTGCGCAGTTGGGCAAGGAGATTAAGGGACTTGAAATGCGGCTGGGCGATTTGAACAAGGAGAACAAGGAATTGGGCGACACTCTGGCACAGTTAAAATCACCGCAGGTGCTGGATCAATTGGTGAAACAGTGGCACTTGGAACTGGAGATGCCGAGGCCCAGTCAAGTGGTTGTCTTGGAGGAAAAATCTCCGACTCGGGCAGACCGTGATTCAAGTCGGCCAACCCAGACGGCAAGCCGATGAATTGATATGATGGAAAGCGCGACATCCAAAGGCCGACGCTGGCTGTTGGCATGCGCAGTGTTTCTGCTGTTGGCATTCTCGGGCTTGGCATATCGATTGGTCGATCTTCAAGTTTATCGGCATGATCAATTGCGGGATACTGCCCGGGGTAACACGACCCGCACGGTAATCGTCCATCCGCGCCGTGGTGACATTTTTGATGCGAACGGCAACAAACTGGCGACGAGCCGATTTGTGAAAACGATATGTGCGGATCCGGTAATGCTAGGTTCGCATTATCCAGCCGTGGCGCGGGCACTGGCGCCCTTGTTAGGGCTGGAAGAAAAAGAGTTGGAAGCAAAACTGAAGCCGAGATTGATCCGCACTCCTTCGGGCCAAGTGAAGACTAACCGTTATGTTCGCCTGAAAAGAAAAGTTCTGCCGGAGGTTTTTGAGCAGATTACGAGGACGATGGCTGAATTCTCGATTGATGATCCATCAGTTGCGCTGGACAGAAAAAAACAACGGTTCGTTAGGGACATGCGGCGCCGGGCTGTGTTCGCTGATCGCGCGGAGGATCAATTGCGTCTGTATCCAGCGGGCACCTTGGGAGCTCATGTTCTTGGATTTGTTGGCGGTGATGATCACCGAGGTAAGGAAGGTTTGGAGGCGGTGCTGGATTCCAAGCTTACCGGTGCCCGTGGCTGGCGTGTGATCGAGACGGATTCAAGGAAGCGAGAACAGGTCGAGCGCCGGGTGCAGGATGTGCCTGCGAGGAATGGACTGAACGCTTTCCTAACACTAGATGCTGGGGTGCAGAACATCGTTGAAAGCGAGTTGAAGCTGGCCATGGAAAAACACCTCGCCGCTGGAGTGACAGCGATTGTTGTGCGGCCAAGGACCGGGGATGTGTTGGCCATGGCCAACCTTCCGACTTTCGACCCCCGGTATCCCGGCGATGTTGAGGCGGCAGCGCGGCGTAATCGTGCGGTTACGGATACCTTTGAACCTGGCTCAACATTCAAGGCGGTAACAGTTGCGGGCGCATTAAATGAAGGGTTGGTCACACTGGAATCCCGATTCCATTGCAGCGACGGCCGGTTTCTGTATGCGGGGAAAATTTTGCGCGACCATCATCCATACGGGCTTCTTTCGGTGGAGAAAATAATTACGAAATCATCTAATATTGGTTCTGCAAAGGTGGGGATGAGATTGGGGGCACCAAGATTGTATCAGTACATTCGTGATTTTGGTTTTGGCTCACGGCTGGGCATCCAACTACCTGGGGAAGTGGGAGGCATCGTCCATCCGCTGGAGAAGTGGACCAAGTTGTCGATCTCGCGCGTGCCCATGGGGCATGAGGTGGCGGGTACGCCATTGCAAATTGTGATGATGATGAGCGCGATCGCAAATGAAGGCCGGCTGATGAAGCCAAGAATCACGGATCGCTTGGAGGATGAGCAGGGCAGGCTTGTTTTAAAATACCCGGCCAAATCCATTCGGCAGGTGGTTTCGCCTGCCGTTGCCCGTGAAGTGACCAAGGCACTGAAAACCGTGGTGGCTCTCGGGGGCACGGCGCGGCGCGCGGAATTGGATTACTATACGGTGGCGGGAAAGACGGGAACGGCTCAGAAAGCGGGACGGGGCGGTTATATTCCCGGGAAGTATTATGCCTCCTTCGTCGGATTTTTACCGGCGGACAGGCCTGAGTTGTGTATCCTCGTCGCGGTTGACGAGCCGCAAGGCGACTACTATGGAGGACTGGTGGCGGCGCCGGTTTTTAAAAAAATTGCCGAAAGAACTGCCAGCTATTTGGGAATTCCGCCGGACAAAAAACCGGAAGAGTCGGCTGCGGGAGATCGTCACTGATCTGAATGAGACTTTTGCGGCTGCTGGATGGGCTGGACGAAATCCAAGCCCAGGGCGCGGGGAATCCCGAGTGTGTCGGGCTGGCTTACGACTCGCGACGGGTGACGCCGGGCAAGGTGTTCTTTGCCCTCCCAGGGGAGAACACCGATGGGCTTGAGTTTGCAGCGGATGCTATCGACCGCGGTGCCGTGGCGATTGTCGCAGAACGGAAGATTGATGCCGTTGCTGGCGCCGAATGGATTTTGGTTCCAAGTGCGCGGCGGGCCTTGGCGCAGGCGGCGTCGGTTTATTACGATGGCCCTTCAAAAAACCTGAAGATTGTCGGTGTCACGGGCACAAACGGCAAAACCACCGTGGCCTATATGGTCCGGCATCTCCTGCGGCAAGCGGGGGTTTCCACGGGTATGTTGGGGACTGTTGAGTACGACTTGGGCAATCGTATTTTTCCTGCCACACGCACAACACCAGAGGCGCTGGAGCTGCAACACTTGCTCGCGCAAATGCGCGATGCTGGATGCAAGGCGTGCGTCATGGAAGTCAGTTCACATGCCCTCGCACAATGCCGGGTGGATGGAGTGGATTTCGATGCGGCGGTGTTCACCAATTTGACTCAGGATCATTTGGACTATCACGGGGACATGGTTTCGTACTTTGAAACCAAGGCATCATTATTTGAATTCGTCGACAGACGTGAACCTCCCGGGCTTGCCATCCTGAATGTTGATGATGAACACGCTCTCAGTCTGGTGCCGCGTCTCACAGGGAAGCCGCTTTTGTATGGGACAAGTAGCAGAGCAGCCGTTCGCGGGACTGGGTTGCAACCAGCCGCGGATGGCACTTTGTTTGACTTGAATTTGCGAGGGGATATTTCCCGTGTGCGGTTGCCGTTGATTGGGCGGCACAACATCCACAATGCGCTGGCGGCGGCGGGAGTGGCTCTGGAGTTGGGGCTGGAATCAAAAGTGATTCGCGAGGGCCTAGAATCAATGCCCCCTGTGCCTGGCCGTCTTGAGTCAGTTGTGGCCGGACAGCCTTTTGTGGTTCTGGTGGATTATGCCCATACGGATGATGCCTTACGCGCGGTGCTAAAGGCTCTGCGGGATGACACCAGTGGGAGGTTAATAGTGGCGTTTGGCTGCGGGGGCAATCGTGATGCTGGTAAGCGATGGTTGATGGGGGAGGCGGCTGGGCTTCTGGCAGATGAGGTGATCATTACCACGGATAACCCGCGCCGCGAAGATCCCGCGGAGATCGCACGGCAAATTGGCTCGGGCTTTAAATCGGTGCGCGGGGAAGCGGTTGAAATTGAACTCGACCGGGCAAGGGCCATTGATGAAATCATCCGGCGTGCCCGGCCTGGCGATACAGTTTTGATTGCCGGCAAGGGCCATGAGACGTGCCAAGAGATTGGAGAGACGGTGATGCCGTTCGATGATCGCGAACATGCGCGCGCCACCTTGGCGGCGTTGGGATACGGGGAGTGAAATGGAAGCCCGGCCCCTCCATTACATCGCCGAGGCTGTGGATGGCCGGCTTGTGCGTGGTGATGGCGGGACATTTGTGCATCGCCTGATCACAGACTCACGAAAGGTTCAGCCCGAGGATTTGTTTCTGGCTGTTCAGGGTGATAGGTTTGATGGGCATGATTATTTGGAACAGGTGGTTCAAGGGGGTGTCGCCGCAGTGCTGGTGGACCGGCCCGTGGATGCGGATTGCGCCGTGATCGAAGTGGATGACACCCGATCCGCGCTCGGACGGTTTGGAGCACGATATCGGCGTGATTATCATCTTCCGGTTGTGGGGGTGGCCGGCTCAAATGGTAAAACCACCACGAAGGAATTGTTGGCGTCCATCCTGCGCCGGCATTTTGCTGCGGTGTGGAGCGAGGCTAGTTTTAACAATGATATCGGGGTGCCACTGACCTTGTTGAAAATTGAGAATTTTCATCATGCAGCGGTGTTGGAACTGGGGACGAATCATCATGGGGAACTGGCCGGGCTGGTGAGGATGGCAGCACCACAATATGGCATCCTTACCTCGATTGGCCGGGAACATCTGGAGTTTTTTGGCAATGTCGAAGGTGTGGCTCGGGAGGAAGGGATGCTGGGGGAATTGTTGCCAAGTAGTGGAAAACTATTCCTGTACGGTGACAGTGAGTGGAGTAAACCCATTGCGGCAAGGAGCGTGGCCCCGGTTTGTACCGTCGGCTTTGAGGCTGGAAACGATTGGCGGGCGGAGAATGTGGAAACTCATTCCACCGGAATATCGTTCCATGCCGAGGGGGGGGTTTCTGGTGAGGTGCGTTTGAACTTGCTGGGGAGGCATCAAGCCACCAACGCATTGCTAGCCATGGCCGTGGCTGTGGAGTTGGGTGTGCCCCCAGATGCCATCTTGGCTGGGCTGGCCGAGTGCCGGGCACCGAGTAGGCGGCTGCAGGCGAGGGAATTGGGTGGAGTATGCGTGATCGACGATTCATACAATGCCAACGCCGATTCCGTGGCTGCCGCATTGTTGGTACTCGCGGATATGCCTTGTGAGGGTCGGCGCATAGCTGTGGTTGGCTCCATGGCCGAATTGGGCGATGCCACAGATCGGGCCCATGAAGAGGCAGGGACTGAAGCTGCGAGATGTGGTATTGATGTCCTATTCTCGGTCGGGTCGGATGCGCGGGTGACTGCCGATGCAGCGCTGGCGGCAGGAGTGGCCGAGGTGGAGGCGTTTGACAACAACGTCTCCGCCGGGGAGGTCTTGGGCGCGCGCGTCAAGGCGGGTGATGTGGTGTTGTTAAAAGGCTCCCGTGCCGCGCGCCTGGAGGAAGTGGGTGATTATTTAAAGAAGGACAGAAAATAGGGCGGACCGGCCGGGTCCGCGGTCGGAGATGTTTTATTACCTGAGTCAGTTGCCGGAGTACCTTGCCAGCCAGGGGCATACCGGCTGGGCGGATTGGCTCTCGGGGCTTCGGGTGTTTCAATACATCACCTTTCGAGCCGCTGGCGCGGCGGTTACGGCACTGCTCTTGAGCCTTTGGT
Organism: Verrucomicrobiales bacterium; assembly: GCA_002728775.1. GTDB lineage: Bacteria > Verrucomicrobiota > Verrucomicrobiia > Limisphaerales > UBA1100 > UBA6614. The sequence goes on from PBVU01000063.1 coordinate 6,062, forward strand.
TGGGGCCATTCGTCATTCGCTGGCTTCGCGGCCTGCGCGTTCGGCAGGAATATGAGGATCGTGCTCGTGAAATGGGTGGCATGGTTTCGGACGGTGTCACCAAGATGGGCGTGCCGACGATGGGGGGGCTGTTGATCGTGAGCGTGCTGGACATCACTGCGTTGCTTTGGGCGCAATGGAATCCGTTGGTTACATTGACTCTTCTGGCGGTTCTTGTCCTGTGTCTCCTTGGGTTTTACGACGACTACTCCAAGATTTCAGCGCAGGAAAGCAGTGGCATCGCCGGGAAAGTCAAGTTGGTTGTGCAGTTTGCCCTGGCGGCGTTCATTGGCGTTTACCTCTGGAAGTTGCCGATGCACAGCGAGATTTTCATTACAAGCGATTCCACCAAGCATCCACCCGTCAAGGCGTGGCATTTTACCGAGCGGCATAGTGAGGGCGAAATCGAGGCGAAATTTGACAACAATAACACGCGTTATCGGTTGGCCTTTGCGGATGGGTTGTTGGTGAGAGGGCGCTCGTTTAAACCTGATGGAACTGAATCCGGCCGAGTGGAGGCGGGCGAGGGTCGTCTGGCTTTGTATTCTTCAGGCGGCAAGCGGGAGTTGGAACAGATTTATCGAGAGGGGAAATTGGTGCGGCACAGTTCGTGGGTGCCGCACAATCTCGTGGCGTCGATTATGCTTCCATTTGCCAAGCATCCCGTGTTGACGGGGTCGGGCATTCTGGGGCTTGTGCTGGTTATATTGGCGATCGTGGGCAGTTCCAACGCGGTCAATCTTACGGATGGCCTCGATGGTCTGGCCATCGGCTGCACGATTATTGTTGCGGCCGTGCTTCTAGCCTTCACATACATCGCCAGCCACACTGAGTTGGCGGCTTATCTGAACATGCCACATGTGCTTGGCGCAGGAGAGTTGTCCATTCTTTGCGCGGCGCTTATTGGGGCATCGTTGGGATTTCTTTGGTTTAACTGTCATCCCGCCCAAGTTTTCATGGGTGACACAGGGGCATTGGCGCTGGGAGGGATGCTGGGGATTATTGCAGTGCTCATCCATCAACCGTTTGTGCTCCTGATTGCAGGTGGCGTGTTCGTGTTGGAAGCTCTTTCCGTGATGTTGCAGAGCGGTTGGTTCAAGTACACCCGGCTACGTTCAGGTGAGGGACGGCGCATTTTTCTGATGGCGCCGCTGCATCATCATTTCCAGATGAAGGATTGGCATGAAAACCAGGTGGTCGTCCGTTTTTACATTCTCGGCGTACTCTTTGCCGTGCTTGCGTTGGCCACATTGAAACTTCGTTGATGGACTCGGTGGCTGGCAAGCGCGTGGTGGTGATGGGCCTTGGAGTGAGTGGGCTTGCCGCCTGCCGGTTGCTGTTGGCCGAGGGCGCGAATGTCACGGCGGTGGATGCAGGGAACTCAGAGGCGCTTCGCGTTCGAGGGCGATCATTGGAGGCCGAGGGCGCGACAGTGCATCTTGGGCTTAACGGGAAGTTGGCTGGCGAATATGATTTGGTGGTCATCAGTCCAGGGGTGCCAACTTCCAATCCGACTGCGCAAACACTGCACGCGGCGGGGATTCCCATTATTGGCGAACTGGAATTGGGCTGGCGGCATTCGCTATGCCTGAGCATTGGGATAACAGGTACCAACGGCAAGACCACCACCACCGAGTTGATGGCCGCCCTGTTGAACTACGCACAGCGGCCCACGGTGGCGGCGGGTAACATTGGGACGCCTGTTTGCGAAGTGGCTTCGTTGACGCGTGACCTCGACGTTTTGACCTTGGAGGTGAGCTCGTTCCAGTTGGAAGCTGTCGATCAGTTTCGGCCGACAGTCGGCATTTTGACTAATCTCACGCCCGACCATCTGGATCGTTATGAGGACATGGAGGATTACATTCGGGCGAAGGCGCGTCTGTTTGAAAACCAGCAACCGTTTGACTGGGCGATCGTCCAGCATGAGGCATTGGAGCAATTGCGCGAATTGGGGCTGGAACCGGTCGCCAAGCGAGTGACTTTCAGTGCCCGTTGTTCTGATGCCGACTTGTACCTTGACCGCAGCCTGATTGTGAGCCGGTTGCCCGAGTGGACGGGCCCCTTGCTGGACCTTGAGGAATGCCAACTGACCGGCCCGCATAATGCCGAAAACTTGATGGCGGTCTTGGCTGCCGGCCGTGTGATGGGTCTGGCCTTGGAGGACATGCGCGAAGCCTTGGCGGCTTATGAGCCCCTGCCGCACAGGTGCGAGTTCGTGGCCGAAGTGGATGGGATCAAATTTTACAACGATTCAAAGGGGACGAATGTTGATGCATTGCGAAGAGCGTTGGAAGCTATGCCCGCCGGGCCGGAGGGCGACAAAAATGTCTGGTTGATTGCGGGCGGCCAAGACAAGGAAATGCATTTTCACGACGCGGGGCCGGAATTGTCGAGACGGGTGAAGGAGGCTTTTCTGATTGGTGAGGCACGCGACAAAATCCGCGCGGCGTGGAGTCTTTTTACGGCTTGCCAATCGGTCGAAACGCTGGCAGGCTGCCTACGGTTAACGAGGAGGAAGGCCAACCCCGGAGACGTGGTTCTGCTATCGCCGGCTTGTGCAAGTTTCGACATGTTTGAAAACTACCAAGCCCGCGGCAATGCCTTTCGGCAATTGGTTTTGCAGGCTGCGAAAGAATCCGTCGGATGAAGAGTGGTAACAACCTATCAACACCGGGTCGATAAGTTGTCATACATTGGGTTTTACCCCGACTTCAATTCGGCGTTATGAAAGAGCCCGCTCGAGGAGCGCAGGGGGCAGCTTTGCTGACAGATTAAAGGAGAAAACGTAACCGTTGTTTAAGGAGGAGACATGAAGAACCCCAACCCCATCATCCCGCCCGGCATGAATCTGGACAAGGGCCGAGGCCGCTCAAACATGCGCATCGCGGTGGTTGTCATCGTGCTGGTGCACGTTGCCCTGTTCGGAGGCATCCTGTTCAACGCCTGCAGCCAGAAGGACGAGGAGGTGAAGAAGAAGCCGCCCGAGGAAAACAAAATCACGAGCACGACCTCGCCACCGCCAATTCCTCCGCCGAGCGATACCACGGTAAACCCGTTGCCACCCAGTGACACGACTACGGGAGGGGGCGGTACCATTGGGGTGGATCCGTTGACGGGAACTACGGGTGGAATTGAACCATTGCCCGTTGCTCCTGGGGACAATACCCTGCCTTCTGTTCCCACTGGGACGGGTGGCGAAGGGGCGACTGCGGGAGTGACACCGCCGTCATCGGGTCAGGAGTATGCCATTATGCCGGGGGACAACTTTACGTTCATCGCCAAGAAGTTTGGGGTGAGTGTGAAAGCTGTGCAGGACGCCAATCCCGCGATGGATTCCCGGAAATTGCAGATTGGACAGAAGATCAATATCCCGGCGGCTGCCACAACGCGGGCGGAACCTGAAACCAATTCCGGCAGCGCGGCATTGACCGCTGTGGATGAGTATGTGATTCAGCGGGGTGACAATCTGACCAAGATAGCCAAGCTTCATGGCACCACGATCAAGGCGTTGCGTGAAGTCAATGGTTTGCAGACGGACCGGATTCTTGCCGGCCAAAAGCTGAAACTTCCCGCTGGGACACTGCCTGCCCCAGTTCCCACGTTGGACAAGGTGCTGCCGGCGCCGCCGCCGGGCACGGAGTAATCCATTGCGAACATTTCGCCCCCGGCCACGGACGGGGGCTTTTTTATATTAAAGGGTATCGCATGAAATGGGCCACAACCATTCTGGTGGCGGCGGTTGCCGGGTTGCTGGCGTTGGGTATGGTGATGCTCTACAGCGCGAGCATGGCCCAGACCGGTGCGCGTTACCTGACCATGCAACTGGCTTGGGGCGGGATCGGCTTGGTGGCCTGCATGGCTGCGACAGTGATTGATTATCGCTGGCTCAAGCGGTTGGCCTTGCCCATCATGGTGGTGACGCTGTTGTTGCTCCTGTTGGTGCTCATACCTGGCATTGGGGTAAAGAATAATGGCGCGCGTCGATGGTTTGACTTGGGCCTGATGTACTTTCAACCCAGCGAATTGGCCAAGATAGGTATCATCATTGGGCTGGCTGCGTATGGCGCGCGTTTTCACGATCGAATGCACACCCTGAAACACGGGCTGTTAATTCCCGGTGGCGTACTTTTGCTGGCGCTGGGCTTGATCTTTAAAGAGCCGGATTTCGGCACAACACTGTTGGTCGCGGCCGTGGGTGGCATTCTGCTGCTGGTGGCGGGGGCCAACTGGAAATACGTCATTCCACCTGCTGGAGTGGGGCTAGGGTTATTTGCGTTGGCGGTGTTTAATGACCCCGTCCGCATGAAGCGAATCATGGCCTTTCTGAAACCGGAGGAGCACCAGAGCGACACCGGTTATCAGGCCTACCAAGCCATGCTGGCCTTGGGCAATGGTGGTGCAACGGGCTTGGGCTTGGGCAACGGGCGCCAAAAACTTGGGTTTGTGCCTGAGCACCATACGGACTTCATTTTCTCAATCATAGGTGAGGAGCTTGGTGTGGTGGCCACTCTGGGGGTGGTTTTGGCGTTCATGGTTATTGTGGTTTGCGGTCTGTATATCTCTTGGAAATCGGGAGACCGATTCGGGCAATTACTGGGAACAGGGATTACCTTTCTCATTGGGCTACAGGCGTTCATCAACATCGGCGTGGTGACCAGTGCGTTGCCGAACAAGGGGCTGCCTCTGCCGTTTATCAGTTATGGCGGCTCCAGTCTGGTTTTCATGTTGTCCGCAGTGGGGGTTCTTTTAAGTATAGCAAACTATGCGGAGCCGGCTCCAGTTGCCGCCACTGAGGAGGAGAGTGAGGCGGTGCCGGACTTTGACAATCCATTCATCGAGGCTCCGTGAGCAAGGCTTCCCCGCATATTGTGATCGCCTGTGGGGGAACTGGCGGCCACTTTTTCCCGGGAGCAGCCGTGGGGGGGGTGCTGCGCGAAATGGGAGCGGAAGTAACGCTTCTTATTTCCACCAAGAAGATTGACCAACAGTCTGCCCAGACTTTGGAGGATATGGCCGTTCGGGAAATTCCCGCGGTGGGGTATTCCACACATGCGCCTTGGAAATTTGCCGGAGGCTTTCTGAAGGCGTTGAAGGCGACATTGGCTGTGTTTAAGGAGACCCCCCCTGTTGCGGTGCTGGCGATGGGCGGCTTCACTAGCTTGGCACCGGTCGTCTTGGGGCGTTTGCGAGGGGTAACAGTTTTCCTGCACGAATCCAACGCCATCCCGGGCCGGGCGAACCGGCTGCTGGCGCCCCTGGCAGAGGAGATTTTTGTGGGCATGGAGAATGCGCGCGGGAGACTCCTGAATAAAAAGGTAACCGTGACGGGAACGCCCGTTAGGAAAGGGTTTGTTGGCCAAGTGAAGAGAGAGTGCCGGGAAAGGCTGGGATTGGACCCGGATCGACCGGTATTGCTGGCTATGGGGGGAAGTCAGGGTGCGCTGGGCATCAATGGTCTTGTGGCGGGTGCGTTGGCGGATTTTAAGAAAACGCTGCCCGGGCTGCAGTTGTTGCAATTGACCGGTGAGGGTGGGGCAGAGGAGGCGCGGACCGCTTGTGCTTGTGCAGGAGTGGATGCCGTTGTGCATGATTTCCTCGGGGATATGGCTCAAGCACTCGGGGCGGCGGATGTGGCAGTGAGCCGAGCTGGAGCATCGTCCCTAGCGGAAATGGCGGCGGCTCGTCTGCCGGTTGTTCTGGTGCCGTATCCGCTCGCAGCGGATGATCATCAGCGGCACAATGCACGAGCGTTTGCCGGCGAGGGTGGAGGATTGGTCTTGGAGCAGAATTCGCAACCTTCGGAATTGGCGGCTGCGGTGGGCCAATTGTTCAAAAAAAGGGCTTCGGTGCGGCAATCGCTGGCACGGATGGATGTACCCGGCGCGGCCGGCCGTGTGGCAGTGCGGGTGTTGTCAGGCGGTGTGGCGGCACGTCGGGGCGCAAATTTGGCGGTGGCATGAGGAACTGGACACAAGAGGAACTGGCACGATGGCTGGAGGTACCTCCGTCGGGCGCTGGGGTGTATCTGCTTGGCGCGGGCGGCTGTGGCATGAGTGGGCTGGGGCATCTGTTGCTCGATCTCGGTCTGAAGGTGTTTGGCTCTGACTTGAAATCCAGCGGCGCAGTACGTGGCCTACAGGCGCGAGGAGCGGATATTCGAGTGGGGCATTTGCCGGAACATTTGTCCGCGTGTGACCCTGCCATGGTGGTGTATTCGTCGGCCATGCGCCGTGATAACCCGGCCATGATGCGAGCGGAGCAATTGGGCGTGCCGTTGGCAAGGCGTGCGGTGGTGTTGGCGGCGTTGTTGAGGCGGCAACGGGGCGTTTGTGTGGCGGGGATGCACGGCAAGACCTCCACGACGGGATTATTGGCGCATGCCTTGCGTGAACTGGACACAGGGCTGGGGTTCGCGGTGGGAGGGGATGTTCCGCAATGGGAGCGGGCGGCGCGAATGCCCGAGGGAGATGGATTCTTCGTGGTGGAGGCGGATGAAAGTGATGGCACGTTGCGCGAGTTTTTCCCGGAGCAGGTGATTTTGTTAAACGTGGATGAGGAGCACGTGGATTATTTCGCAAACTTGGATGCGGTTTGTGACGAGTTTGAGGAGTTTGCGAGGCAGGCACGCGGGGCAGTGTTTTACTGCGCTGATGACCCGCGTTTGGTAGAGATTCTTTCTGGATGGGAGAATGCCATTTCGTTCGGGATGAGCCCGGCGGCGGATTATCGGGTGGAGTTGTTGTCGACGGAGAGCGTGGGGGCTCGGTTTGAATTGTGGCGAGGCACGGAGTGTGTCGGTGAATTTCGGCTGGCGTTGTTCGGGGCACACCATGTTTCCAATGCGGCGGCGGTGGTTGCCTTCCTGAATCACAACGGTTTTGACATGACAGCGGCGGCGGAAGCGATGGCGGATTTCCGGGGAGTCGGTCGCAGGCAGCAATTGCTACTGGAGCTCGAGGGGGTGAGGGTTTTTGATGACTATGGGCATCACCCCAGGGAGATCGATGCAACATTGCGGGCGATGCGCGGGATTGGGGGAGAGAGAGTCTTGGCGGCTTTTCAACCCCATCGATACACGCGGACACGGCATCTAATAAATGAATTTGCGACATGTTTCACGGCGGCCGACCAGGTTTGGGTGACGGATGTTTACTCCGCCGGAGAGGAGGAAATCCCGGAAGTTAACGGGGCGGGCTTGGCGGCGGCGGTGGCGGAGGAGGGGACGCTGGCGGCATTCGCGCCGACCTTGTGCAGACTGCGCGAACAAGTCCGAATGGCGGCGCGTTCGGGGGACGTGATAGTTTTTCTGGGAGCAGGAGATATTACTCAAATGGCACACCAAGTGGCATTGGATTTGGCGGTGGAGAGTGGCCCTCCGGCGGAAGCGTTGGCGGCACTGCTTTCTCCGGAGTCTGTGGTTCGGGCTGATGAGCCGATGGCCCGGCGCACGACATTGCGAGTGGGCGGCCCGGCGGATGTTTACGTGGAGCCGGCTTCCGAGGTGGACTTGGCCAAGGTACTGCGTTTCTGTGCTGCACGTGAATTAGGCTGGATGCTGCTGGGGCGAGGATCGAACTTGCTGGTGCGTGATGGTGGAATTCGCGGGGTGGTGATTAATCTGGTTCGAGAGCCGTTCAACCGTCTTGAAGTGCGCGGCGGGCAAATGTTTGCGGGTGCTGGGCTGCGTTTAAAGGCACTTGCGCATGCGGCCCGGGAGAGTGGCCTAGCGGGGCTGGAATTTCTGGAGGGAATTCCCGGAAGTGTCGGCGGAGCGTTGAGGATGAACGCGGGAGCCATGGGCTCGATGACATTTGACGTGGTGGAATCCATTCGATACATGACCCCGTTGGGTGAGATTCACGAGGTATTGGCGGAGGATGTGGAATCGTCCTACCGCAGTTGTCCTCTTCTGCGGGAGAACATTGCGTTGGGCGGCGTTTTCCAAGGGAAAACTTCTAGCAGGGTGGCCGTGGCGGGCCGGATGCGAGAGTTCAGTAAGCACCGCTTTTCTTCCCAGCCGGGGGCCAAGAGTGCGGGTTGTATTTTTAAAAACCCCACCGATTGCTCGGCCGGAAAATTGGTGGATGAGTTGGGATTGAAAGGACTCCGGGTGGGGGGCGCAGTGGTTTCGGATGTGCATGGAAATTTTATCGTCAACGATGGTGATGCCACAGCGGCGGAAGTGCTGGAGTTGATTGGGAAAATCAAGGAACGGGTTCTCAGTGATCGTGGCATTGAACTCCGGACCGAGGTTCAGGTGGTTGGGGAATAATTGAGTGGATGGAGTGGAAAAAAGTTCCATTTTAACCGGCAATCCGTTACGTTTGGCTGCGAGGAGGGTTTGATGGAACGGCTGCACATCGTGGTGATGTCCGGCGGGCCGAGCGCGGAGCGTGAGGTTTCGTTGCGCAGCGGTGTTGCTGTGTCTCGTGCCTTGAGGGTGCTTGGCCATCAGGTTTCCGATCTCGACCCCATAGACGATGGCTGGAATTTACCGAAAGGCACAGACTTGGTCTTTCTGACTCTGCATGGAACCTATGGGGAGGATGGGCAGGTTCAGGTGCACTTGGAGAGTCTGGACGTGCCATTTACGGGTGCCGATTCCAGCGCCAGCCGGGTGGCGTTTGACAAGGCGCTGGCCAAGGAATGCCTGCGGGAGGCTGGTGTGCCTACGCCGGCATGGGCGGTTGTGGATTCACCCAACGCGGCCAGGCCGTTGGATCTGGAAACGCCGCTCGTACTCAAGCCGGTGTGCCAAGGGTCGAGCGTAGGTTTACGGTTTGTGGACAGTGGCGACCAGTGGGCCGAGGCGGTCATGGATGTCCTGAAGCATGACGATCGGGTTCTGGCTGAACTCCGCGTGATGGGGCGCGAAGTGACGGTGGGTATCGTGGGCGGGGAGACTTTGCCGATGGTGGAGGTGAGGCCAAAGAAAGGCACCTACGACTACCACAACAAATACACGGCGGGGGCAACGGATTATTTTTGCCCAGCGGATTTTGATACAGCGGCTACGCAGGAAATCCAAGCGGTGGCCTTGGCGGCTTGTGGGGATTTGGGTGTGCGTGATTGCGCGCAGGTGGATATTATTGTGGACGAGGCGGGGCGACCGACTGTTTTGGAGGTCAACACCCTGCCGGGGATGACGGAGACCAGCTTGTTGCCGAAAGCGGCGGCGGTCTCGGGAATGACTTTTGAAGGGCTCTGCGGGCGCATCGTGGAGCTGGCCATGGTACGAGATGTGAGCATGGCGAACTGATTTTAAGGAGGTGCCGCACCAAGCTGCGGCAGAACAACATGTTTGGCAGGAACAAACCGCGCAACCGGCGTCGGCGTCGCCAGAAGGTGCTGGATGTAAAGATCAGCATCGACAAGCGTCGGCGCGCGCAGGTGAAGGTGGCTTCCAAGATAACCGGTGTTGTGCTGGCTCTGGGAGTGATTTTCTTTGGTGCGTGGCGCGGCGGTGAATGGTTGTTGCAGGCGGGGTTCTACGGCAACAAGGCGTTTTCGGTTAAAGAGGTAGACGTGAAAACGGATGGGATTATCGAGCCGACCCAGCTTCGCCGGTGGGCCGGGGTGCGCGAGGGTGAGAATTTGCTTAGCCTTAATCTTGTGGGGGTGAAACGGGAACTGGAAGCTAATCCTCACGTCAAGTATGCGGCTGTGGACCGTGTTTTGCCGGACACACTACGGCTGAGGGTGATGGAAAGGAAGCCGGTGGCGCAGGTCATGCTGTACCGGCGCAAGGCGGATGGAGGCTACACGCGCACGACGTATCAGCTTGATGCGGAAGGATTTGTGACAGAGTCATTACCGGGGGAAAAGGCGCGCAAACGGCGGGCTTGGCTTCCTATCATAACAGGACTTGATGCCCGAGAACTGTTGCCGGGACGATCGGTCAATCAGGCAGCGGTACGTTCGGCACTGGAATTGATCGGGCGATTTAATCAATCTCCCATGGCGGGCTTGGCGAGTCTGCAGCAGATCGACGTGTCTGATTCGCAGACCCTGCAGGTGCGTACATGGCAGGGCAGCCAAGTGACACTGGCCCTGCACGGGCAGGAGCGGCAACTGAAGCGTTGGCGTTTGATCCATGATTACGGCAAACAGCACAGGCGCGTGGCCGAATCCATCGACCTGTCCATTCGTAACAATCTTCCGGTGCGCTGGCAAAGGGAACGTCAGGCCGTCCAGACGGGTGGCACTCCAGCCTCCGGGTAGTCATCATGTTTGACGGCAGCCAGATCATAGTGGGCTTGGAAATCGGCACGGCCAAGGTGTGTGCGGTAGTGGGGGAAGCTGGGTCGGATGGTGCCACAAACATCATCGGCCTCGGGGTCGTGCCCAGCCGGGGTGTGCGCAAGGGCGAGATTGTCGACACAAACAAGGCTGAGGAGGACATTCGCGCGGCACTGGCGGAAGCGGAACAGATGGCTGACGTGGAGATCGAGAGCGTGATGCTTGGTGTGAGCGGGTCGCACATCCGCGCGTTTAACAATCGTGGTGTACAGAACATCACGGCGGAGGATGGGGAGATTGACGAGGGGGATGTTGAGGATGTTTTGCGACAGGCAAGCTCGATTAACTTGCCGGCAGACTGTGAGAAAATTCACACCGTACGCCATCACTTTCACGTCGACCATCAGAACGGTGTGGTGAATCCAGTGGGAATGCTGGGCAGTCGGCTGGAAGTGGATGTACACGTTGTCTATGGGCAACGCAACCGGTTACAGAACCCCATTCGAAGCGTCGGGGGATTACAGGTGGATGTGGATGCGATCGTTTTTAACGGCCGGGCATCGGCGTTGGCTGTGTTGACTCCGGACCAGTGCGAGTTGGGGGCATTGTTGATTGACTTGGGAGCGGGTACGACGGAATACGTGGTTTATTCCAATGGCACCCCTCGTCACAGCGGTGTATTGGCCTTGGGGGGAGACCACGTGACGAATGATCTGGCGATTGGCCTGAAGTTGTCACTCAACAAGGCGGATCAGCTAAAAAAGGAAAGCGGTCGCGCAATTCCGGATTCAGCGGCGAAAGGAGAATCTCTCAACTTGTCCAGCGACTTGGGTTTTGATGACCAGTCCATCAAGCTGGCCCATCTGCAATTGATCATGCATGCCCGCTTGGAGGAAATCTTTCAGATCATCCGGCGCGATCTGGATGACGCGGGTCTCTTGAGCGAATTGAGGGGCGGTGTGTATCTGACAGGTGGCGGTTCCCGCACGGCTGCCATTGCGGATTTGGCGGCCGATGTATTTGGGGCGCCTGCCAAGGTGGCGCGTGACTTGGCGGACAGTGGAATGCAGGAAATTCTTGGCCGGCCGGAATTTCACGCGGCGATCGGCCTGGTAAAATGTGGGGCGCGGCAGGCGGGCACTCGCAAATCGAGCGGATTATTTGGAAGGATATTTGGAAAGGCACGGAGGTTGGCGCGGCACTAGAAATGAACTTTGCCCCAGGACAACATCCCCGTGAGCAAAAGGCCACCTTGGCGGTAAATCTGCAAGTTGTCGGGATCGGCGGGGCGGGTGGCAATGTGGTCGAGAAGCTGGCGACCTTGGGTCTGGGTGCGTCCGGATTTCTGGTCATTGATTCTGATGCGCAGGCGTTGCAAAACGTCTTGGTATCGCGAAAGGCAGCCGTTGGTGCCAAGCGCACGCGCGGCTTGGGGTGCGGCGGTGATATGGACTTGGGCCGGCAATGTGTGGAATCTGCCAGGCGCTCATTGGACAAACAGTTGGATGGCACTGATGTAGTCTTGTTGGTGGCGGGAATGGGCGGTGGCTTGGGCACGGGAGGGGCGGCTGCCTTGGCCAAGCAAGCTTCCGGGCAGGGGGCGCTCGTGCTGGGTCTTGTCCTGACCCCGTTTGAGTTTGAAGGCCGCCGCCGGATGGCTCAGGCGAGGGAGGGAGTTTTAAAATTAAGAGAGATTGCAGATGCCGTGATTTGCCTGCCCAACCAGCATGTTCTTGAGCTACACGGGGAAGATCAAACTGCCCAGGACACTTTTGAGGCGGCAAATACTCTGGTTCTGGAAGGTGTGCTGGGGCTGGGACGCCTGCTCAGAGCAGACGGATTGTTGACCACCGGACTGGCGGATTTGCGTGCAGTTTTGAAGGGCCGTCAGGAGGAAAGCGTGTTGGCGGCCACGGAGGCTAGCGGGCGAAAACGCCATCGGGCTGTGCTTGACCAGTTGTGTGCCCATCCATTCATGGAGAAAGGGCGTGTGCTGAAGGAAGCGGATGCGTTGCTGGTCAGCCTGATTGGGGGGATGGACATGACAATGGCTGATGTGAATCGTGTATCTCAACACTTGGGGGCGCATTGTCCAAAGGCTGAGATTGTCTTGGCCGCTGCAGTGGAGCCGGGGTTTCAGGATAAACTTGGCATTACCGTGATTACCGCAAAGGGCAAATCGGAGGATGTGACACCGACGGAAGTGCCGGCTCCTGTCATTGAGACGGTCGTGCCGAGGAAAAAGCCGGCCAAGCCTCGCGGTCAGAAGCGCAAGGCCAAGCAACAGGAGTTGCAGTTGCAATCGGTTACAAAGGGTCGGTTTGAGAAAAGCGAACCTACGCTGCATGAAGGGGAGGATCTGGATGTGCCCACGTTTATTCGGCGCAGCCTTGTGCTCAAATGAACCCGATCTCGTGCACTGGAGTTTTTACTTTTTCGCCGATTGAAATTCGGCCACCCTTCCACTGATGTCAGAGTTGGAGCTGACCCTGCTGCTGCTGTTTGCCGGCGCGGGCTTTTTTTTCGCCCTTTCCGAGACCGCTCTGTTGACACTCGGAAAATGGCGACTGCGGCAGGTGATGGAACGCAGTCCGGAGAGAGGGGTGTTGATTCGCAAACTTTTGGCTGAACCACACGATATGCTTGCGACAATCACCCTGGGCAACACCATGGCGCACGGGGCTTTCATCGCAGCAGCGTGGATGATTGGAATCCAATCGGCGGACTGGAGTACGGGATTGGCGTTGACATTGCTGGCGGTGGCGCTGTTGTTGTTTTGTGAAGTGGTGCCCAAGACCTTGGCAGTGCGCCGACCGGAACTATGGGCGCCTTGGGTGGCGCGCCCGGTATTGTGGGCTATGTGGCTGTCCACGCCTGTGCGCCGAGTGGCGCAGTGGATTAATGGCCAGTTGTTGCGGCCGATGCCACGGGTGATGCCTCAGTTGCCG
>PBVU01000035.1:0-6738 GCA_002728775.1 Verrucomicrobiales bacterium
ACATAATGATCAAGGAAGACGCTTTAATAGACCAATTGGCCACCACTCAGATCACCAACAACCCCACAGCCGCCCAAACTGGAATGACATACGTCAGTTCCAAAAGCACGGGAGTTTTACTAAACGTATCAAGCGGAAAAACAAAGGGCCTGATCGATGCCAGAGACGACACCATTTATACTATATTGAACGAAATAAACAAGGTCGCGGAAAACCTGATAACCGAGGTTAACAACCTGCACGTGACCGGTTATGACTTGGCCGGCAATAATGAAAACACATTAAAGCTTTTCACAGGCACAAACGCATCCGATATCGGCGTCAACCAAACCCTCATCGCGAATCCTCAACGCGTGCAGGCAAGCGCCTATGCAAACGAACCTGGCGACAACACCATCGCCAAGAAAATCGCCAACCTCGCTTCAAAAACAATTACCAACCTAGGAAGCCTGACTTTTAGCGAACGCTACAGCAATGCCGTTGCACAATTTGGGCAGGCAATCTCAAGTATTGAGACCCACCTCGAAGCCCAAGAATCTGTAGAACGGCTGCTATTAAAGCAAAGGGACATGATCAGCGGCGTGTCAATAGACGAGGAGGTGTCGAACCTAATGATCTACCAACGCGCCTTCCAAGCATCCTCGCGCCTGATTACGACAGTGGATTCGCTCTTGGCCGATTTACTTAACATGCAACGTTAAACACTGCTCTTAAACCCGTCATCTCATGCGCATCACCGCCAACAGCTTTCCGATCGACCTACGCCAGCAATTGGCCAAGTTGATGGACAAGCAGTCCACCCTTCAATCACGTGCCACAACTGGCCAGCGCATCGAGAACGTCAGCGACGATCCTCGCGCCATGCACAAGGTGCTTGGGTTGCAACAAGAGCAATTACAGCTCTATCAGTACCAAAAAAACGTGACGAATGTCCGCGAAAACGTGGACATTGCATACTCTGCGATCAGTTCCATGAAGAAGGTGTTTGATCGCGCCTCGGAAATCGCGACCCTAGCGGACTCCGCAAAGTCTCCCGAGACCATCAGGGTTTACAAGCATGAAGTCGATCAACTAATTGAATCCGTCGTTCAAATCGGGAACACCAAGCACCGGAATGTCTATTTGTTCGGCGGAACCAAAAGTTTAACCAAGCCTTTTGCTGAAACCCGAGGATCCGACAACAAGATTGTCTCCGTTGCATATAACGGGAATGAAAAAACAATTGAAATTGATGTTGCTGAAAACAGCACCGTCAACGCGAGTTTTTCCGGCCAAGGTGTCAATGGTGTCCTGAAAAACAACAAGGGGGCAGATTTCATCAAGCACCTGATTGACTTGCGGGACCGATTGGCTTCAGCCACCTCAGAAGATGTCGAGAAAATCAAAACTGTCATTTCCAAGGATCTTCAGGCCGACGAGAACAATTTTATCGAGCAATTCAGCATCATTGGAGCCACCCAGACTCGGCTGGATACTTCCGAGGCCATCGCCAAGGATCGCGCCTTTTCTCTGGAGCCGTTAATTTCCAAGGAAGCGGACGTGGATCTGGCGGAGACTCTGGTGCGCCTCAATGAAATTCAAAATGCCTACACCGCCGCGCTGCAGACCGGCGGAACCTTGCTCAGTACGTCACTTTTGGACTATCTTCGCTAGGAGCCTGAGATGACCGAAATCCAAACCCAAATATCTAGGCGACGGAAAAAGGACTTGGCCGTCATGTTTGTCGTGCTGCTTTTGGCCGGCGGCTTGGCGGCGGCTTGGTCACAGGAAGCCCCCGGCGGGTATCTCGCGCGGGGCCTCGGCGGACTCAAGCTCCACGAGGCGCTGCCACCCAAGCGCCCCACCAAACCCCTGCCGCCGCTTCCGGTGGTCTACAATCCCCAACCGGGACGCTCCGGCCATACCCCAAGGCCGATCACGCAGACGGCCGCCCAGCCAGAGCTTCGCGCCACCGCGCAACCAGCTTACATCGGCCCGGCTCCGGTCATCACGGCCGACAACCCGGCAGCCAGCAGCCCCATCGTCCCGCAACAGAGCCTGCTCAATCCGAGGACGCTCATCCACATGTTTAAAAAGACCGATAGCAACACCACCATGCTAATCCCGCTGAACTCCGGCCCCTCCCTTTATCAACTGCCCGCGTTCCCCATTCGCGGCAAGGCTGAATACATCAGGCAATGAACGGACCCCAACAGCCGCATGGACGTGGCACTGGACTGGCCTGGGTCGGGGCTTGCCTGCTCGCTTTGTACCTAGTCGGATCGCTGTCCGCCGCCGCCGCGCCGGGCAACCCGCTGCAACCCTTTGAACACGGGCTGCAAATGGGCAACCTGCGCCAATCCCTCCCCGGCGAACGACGCGGCATTCATCTTCCTCCCAGCGTGATTTTCATGGCCCGACCGCCATATCTGGATGCGCAGGATTTGCTGGCGGCGGTCGACATCGCCCTGCTCGGCGGTGCCCGCGTCACCCCAACCACTGGCATTGACTATGCAACCGGCCGCATCACCCTCTTGGGCCACGACGCTGATTCCGCCCCACGCCCCCATGTCTTTCGTACCGGTGACAAGGTGGAGGTGATCGCCACCGGACCTGCCCCACGTGGGCTTACCGCCCGCCGTGCCGGGGAATCCGCGCGCGCCTACTATTTCGTCCGCACGGATGGATCAGACCATTTTTACCTGCACAAACGCGAGGCGGATGCCTACCGCGAACGCCAGACCCTGATCCCGCTCCCGCCCGCCACCCGTCAAGGGGACAAGCCGGGGATTCTCTATTTTGTGCCAAAGGCTCTTGAACGGCGACGCCCGCCCATCGATGAACTAGCCACCGGCGAACCCGCTTGGGAAGGCATTTTGCGCCAACTCAAGCGTGTCCTGGAAAGCGACGCCACCTCTGCCATCAAGCAGGAAGCCAAGGGTACCGCCATGATCAGTCTCGCCCTTCGCGCCCAGATCGAAGGCGACCATGTCGAGGCTCACCGCCTTTGGGACTACTATGCCCGTACTCATTTCAAACTGCCCAATCCTCCCGTCTCCATACCCGAGGTGCTCCTGCTCCAAGCCCGCCTGCACAGTCTGGACAATGAACACCCCAAGGCCCTGGCCAAGTTTTACGATGCGCAAAAATCCCTCCTCGCGCGGCCGGCCTCCGATGAGCGCCTCTGGCAATGGCTCAATCTCCAGGCCAAACGCGGCATTGCCGATACACTCTTTCAAGATCAGGGCGGCTTCACCGAGGATACCCGTCAATGGGCGCGCAAAATGGGTGCCGCAGAAATGGAGCGCACCCATCTGGCCAGTGCCGATGCCGCCCGCAATGTCTTTGAAAATGTCGTTAAAACCCGCCGGCCACACGGGCTGCAGACAGGCAACCGAGTGCGCCTGATGCCCATGAACACCACCCACGCCATCGCCGGCATTCGCCGCGAGCTGCGTCTCTATGTAAAAACGGTCGATGACGGGCAAGGCGACAAGTTCATCCTGCTCGACAACCTCGAGGACACCCGCAATCCGTTCCGCCGACGCGGCCTGCTGCCCAACACTCCCAACACCGGCAAACTCTTTTTCCTCCCCTACAGCGCACCTGCCAGCAAACTGGTCGAGGCCGCCCGCCCCGACCGCTACACCGATGAACAACTTGGCCAGCGCGTTTATCCCCGCCTCGTCAGGCTCTTTGCCGGTGCCCAGTTGTATGCCCAGCTCGACACGGAGGCAGACGATCTCCAGCGCGTTTTCGGAAATTTAAACAACACCCTTTTCGCGGGGCCTCGCGGCATGGATATACAGACTTGGCGCGCCGAGTGGCGCCGCTGGAGCACCCCCGGCAGCGGCAAGGCCAACATTGATGCCCTCGCTGCCGCTCTTCCTAATTTGCTGAAGACCCCCACCAAACTGGAGGCCGATGCCAAGGCCGCCGCCCAAATCGAACGCGAACAGATGCGTCAAGCCGGGCAGCATGCCAAAGATGAAAATGCCTGGCAGGTGGTTTTCGACCACATGCACGACATTTTCACCAACAACTCCGTGCCCGTCAGCGGCATCCGCATTGATCTGCCCCGCGACATGCTCACCAAAAAACAGCACGGCCTGCGTACTGGCGATCCTGTCCGATTCAGCGGTCCCCTGCCCACCGCCGGCAACGTGAAGGATCTCGACAACTCAAGCATTATGTTTGTCAGGGCCAACACCTTGGATGAATTCTCCCTTCACCCCAGTGCCTCCGAAGCTGCCAATGGCATCAACAACATCGACTTCAACGGTGCCGCCAAGCATCCCTTCGTCACCCTCGTTGGCATTCCCCATCAGGAATCCACCGTGGGCCAAGCCCTCATGAATCTCGCCCAAACCGCCGAGCGCGAGGACGAGTTTGGCGAGGCTCTCCAGTATCTTTCCGAATACATCGCCCGCAACCCCGACAGCCCCATGGTTCCCGAGATTCTTCTCCGCCAAGGCTACCTTTACCGCCTCATGGGACAGCCCGGCCTTGCCACCGAGAAGCTCTATGAGACCATGACCGACGCCATCCGCCTGCGTTCCCGGAACCTACTGAAATACCGCCGTGTCACTCTCATGGCTCAGGCGCAAATTGCCGATCTCCACTATACGGATCTCCGCCAATACGACGATGCCATCAAGTATTACGGCCATCTTTTAAACGACCCTGACGAGGAGCTCCACCTGGAAAACACCAAATACAAGCTTATCCGCTGCCTCGTCCGCCGCACCATGGAGTTGCGCACCCAAGCCGCCGACCCCGCAAAGCGGCGCGACAATCCCCTCCTTGCCGGCCAACACCGCGACCGGCTCACCACTCTTGTGCGTCAAGCCACCCGTTTCCTCGTGGATCATCCCCGCTCCCCCTACCGCGCACAGGTTCGCTACCTGCGCGCCCAAGCCTATGAGAAACTTGGCGATGAGAAAAATGCGGACAAGGATTACCGTACCCTGATCGAGACCCCCGACAGCGAAGACCCCTCGGAAAACAGCCGCTGGAATTTCTGGAAAACAAAAGCTGCCTTGGACTTGGCCGACCGCATGTTCGACCGTAAGAGCTATGCCGATGCCGTTCGCGTTTATCCCGTGCTTCTCCCCCACAATCCCACACTCGACGCCCACCTGCGCATCCAGCAGCAGATCGCCCTTTGCCACAGCCATCTCGGCAACCTGCTGGAGGAGACCGCTGCCTGGGAACGCATCGGCCAACTTTGGCGTCAGCAACAACAACGGCTAAAGGATCAACAGGACATCCTCACGGTCCTCGAACAACAAGCCGAAGACCTCAAGGATGCCGAGCTGGCCGCCCAGTTGGAACGCATCGAGCAGCAAAAGAAAATCATCGGGGAAACCCGCGCCACCCTGACCCCACGGCTGGAACTCATCCAACACATGGCCGGTGCCCGCCTGCGCGCCCTCCATTTCCGTAAACAATTTGTCTCGCCAGCGGCCCCCGCACCCAACACCGTGGCCAACACCCAGCAGCCATGACAGAACAACCCGCCCAACCCAACCTGGAGCAACTCGCCGGCGAACTGCGCGCCCATCTCGACCTGTGCAACAACATCCTCGCCACCGTCCAGCACGAGCATCAGCAGCTCAAGGGCGGCGACGTCAAGGACCTGAAGACCCTCTTTCAACATCGCAACGGCACCTTGGAGCAACTCACCGTCGCCCAGCAGAAAATGTTTTCACACAAGGCCGCCTGGATGCAGCTCACGCCCGCGGAACGCGAGGCCCACCCGGAAATCGCCGACTTGATCCGTAAAAACCTGGACCTCATCATGAAGATCGTCCTGCTTGACCGTGAAAACGAGAAACTCCTGCTGCAAAACAAGCTCGTGCCATCCAGCCACCTGCCGCCGGCCGGCCGCCAAAACCCCAGCCTCGTCGCCCAGCGCTATCAGGCCAACCACTGATCTTTAATGTCCGTCGAGAAAGTCATCATCGTTGCCAAAGAGGAGTTCCTGCGAAAAAACGTGGGTCAATTCCTCCGCCGCATGCGCATCGACTGCGCCGAGGTCGGCACCATCCAGGAAGCCCACGACTACCTTGGCCGCGGCAACTTCGACCTCATGCTGCTGGACGACGAACTCCCCGACGGCAGCGGCATGGAGTTCCTTCAGGAAGTCAACCTCCGCCCCTCCAAGCCCCTCGTCGTCCTCATGGGCGATACCGTCGACACTGGTGTCACCGCCACCAAGGAGGGAGCCCACGACTACCTGTTAAAACCCTTCTCCAACGAGCAGATTCAAATCCTCGTCAAAAAAGCCGAGCAATTTGCCCAAGTTGTCAACGTCAACCAGTACCTCGCCCAGTCCGATGCCGAGGACACCGAGAACGAAATCATCGGCGACTGCACCGCCACCAACCAGATGCGTACGATGATCCGCCGCGTCGCCCAGACTCAGGCCACCGTGCTCATCCAAGGCGAAAACGGCACTGGCAAGGAACTCGTCGCCCGCGCCCTCCACAACCAGTCCCCGCGCAAGGCCGGCCCCTTCATCAAGCTCAACTGCGCCGCCATGCCCGAAAACCTCGTCGAGAGCGAACTCTTCGGCCACGAGAAGGGCAGCTTCACCGGCGCCACCAACAAGCGCGAAGGCCGCTTCGAGCTCGCCCACGGCGGCACCATCCTCCTCGATGAGATTAGTGAAATGCCTCTGCCCCTACAGGCCAAGCTCCTGCGCGTCCTGCAGGAACGCGAATTTGAACGCGTCGGCGGCAACCGCACCGTCAAGGT
>PBVU01000064.1:0-7929 GCA_002728775.1 Verrucomicrobiales bacterium
ATACTTATTCACTTCAGCCGCCGCCGCCGTGGCCATGTCATCCTGACTGGCAAACACTCGCACTGGCAACGAATCGACTTCAAAAGATTTCACCAAGTTGTCACTCATGTGCCAAAAAGAGACGCGAGGTTAAGGGGGCAGGGCGCGGCGTCAAGAGCAATGGGTGATGAACAACCCAAGCTTCCCGGCGCGAGGCAATTGGGTTTGAATCGCGGCGCATGAGTGATCTGCGTTTGGAGCCGGCTTGTGGTGAACGCTTGGTACGCCACGTTGGTGACACGGTGCGGTTCGTTCTCTCAGGAATGTTGAGGGCAGGGCGTGCTTTTTTACGGACGGACATTGGGAGGGCGGCGGCGTTGCGTGAAGGAGTTGTTCGGTCCATTCAGGAGCCCGAAGTGCAGCTCGAATCCAGTTGGAGAGATATTCCCATGATACAGACGACTGCGGGGTGGGAGCTGTCACTGGTCTTGGCGGAGGTGGGTTGGTTTCAGTCAAAGGCATATTTGTTGAGTGAGGAGGGCCGGCAGATTTGGCCGGAGGGCGACAATGTCGGCATTTCGGTGCACCCGGATTTTTGCCGAACCGCTAATACGGTTTATTGCGCGTTTCCACGGATGTTTGGGCCGAACAAGTTGGTGCGTGAGACCAGCGTGCAAGCCGAAGATCAACGAATTCAATCTCTGGATGAAGAGGGGTACACGGTGATTCCACCCAGCGGCACCTTCCGGTCTTTAAAGGCGGAACTGCCTCATATCTTTGAGACGCTTGGCTGCCGCATTTTGCATTTGTTGCCGGTGAACCCTGCGCCCACCACGTTTGCGCGCATGGGGCGTTTCGGCAGTCCCTATGCTTGCGGTGATCTCACGGCCGTGGATTCCGCGTTGGTTGAATTTGACAAACGGACAACGGGTACGGAGCAGTTTTGCGAGTTAGCCGATGCGGTTCATGGGCTTGGTGGTCGGGTATTTGTGGATTTGGTGATCAACCATACCGGCTGGGGTAGCACGTTGCAGAACGAGCATCCGGAGTGGTTCCTGCGGGAGGAGAGCGGGGATTTTGCAAGCCCCGGAGCATGGGGTGTTACTTGGGGCGACCTTGTCGAATTAGAGCCGCATCACCGTGGTTTGTGGGAGCACTTGGCGGAGGCGTTTCTCACGTGGTGCCGGCGTGGCGTGGATGGTTTCCGTTGCGATGCCGGGTACAAGGTGCCGATGCCAGTCTGGAGATACATTATTGCCCGTGTGCGAGTGGAATTTCCGAATGCGGTTTTTCTATTGGAAGGATTGGGTGGCGCGTGGGAGGACACGGAAAATCTATTGACGCGCGGCGGCATGCAGTGGGCTTACTCCGAGTTATTTCAGGAATATGAGGGCGAACGTGTGGCGGCCTATCTGGATCACGCCCTGAAGCAGAGCCAGCGGGTTGGAACGCTCATCCATTATAGTGAGACCCATGACAACGAGCGACTGGCGGCGAAAGGGCGGGTGTGGTCGTTGCTGCGTAACCGACTATGCGCGTTGGCGAGCGTGAACGGTGGGTTTGGATTCACCAATGGCGTGGAGTGGCTGGCTGAGGAACGGGTCAATGTTCATTCCGCGCGCGGGCTTAACTGGAGTGCCTCCGAGAACATTGTTGGGGAACTGGCTCGGCTCAATGAGTTACTTGCAGTGCACCCGTGTTTTTTTGATGGCGCGAAGCTGGAACGGTTGAGTGGCGACGAATCTTCAGTTTTCGCTCTTCGACGAACATCAGCAGATGGAAAACACGAGCTAATTATTCTGGCCAATACCGACATGGATGAGCCACGGGAGTTTGTCATGAATGGAGAGGGGCTGGTGAATCTCATTGGTGTGCAGCCGAGGGTGAAAGCTGGGCGAGTGGCCTTGGGGCCAGCCGAGGTAGTGTGCCTTGGCTTGGAGCCTGAGGTGCTTTCGAATCCTGGCTATGCCATTCAGCGCGCGCGTGCGGCGTGGGCGACCCAATGTTTGGCCAATGTGCTGGAGCCGGAAGAGATGGGGATGTTTGATTGGCAAGAATTGGCGGCTTTGTGTGCCAGTGATCCCCACGGCTTTTTGTCGGCGCTGCCACATGTTGAAGTTGGCTCGGATTTGTTAGGTTCGCTGCGAGATGTGTTGGCAAAAGGTTATTTTCCCCAAGTGAGTACTTGGCGCCCAAGGGATGCTTCGCGCGTGATGCTGCATCCTTCCGGTCATTGGTTGTTAATCCAAGATGAGGAGCCATTTCGGGTGGATTTTGGGGAAAGGCAGGCGGAATCTGTGCCGGTGAAGGATGGGCACGTGGCGGCCTTTGCTCCGGTTGATGCTGAGGGAGATGCGTCGTTGCGGTTGCGTCGATTGCGGGCGGAGTCGGTGGTTGTAGAGGGAGTGGTGAGGCTACTACCCCATTCGCCGGGCAATAGGCCGTTTGAGGCCAATGAAGTGCGGGGTGAAATGTCGGCGTGGGAACGGCCGATGGTTTTGTTGAGTAATGGCCGCGGAGCAATGGCCCGGATGGCCGTGGATCTGGGATACGTGAAATCCAAATACGATTGTTTGCTGGGGGCGAATCTGCACCCCGATTCCCCGGTGGATCGTCATGTGTTTGCCAAGCGGGTGCGGGTTTGGGCGGTGGCGGATGGGTTCATCACATCGTTGAACGCCGCCAATCTATTGTCTTTTTCCCCAGGGCCACCGGCGCGATGGCGCTTTCTGGTCAGCGCGGGGGACAGTCGCGCGGTGGAGATTGAACTGGTGGCGTCCATGCCCGCAATGGAGAACAAAACCGTGCTGGCCGTGAGGCGAATTGCTGCGACACCAACCAAGGGGATGCCCTTGGAGGCGGGCAAGGATTTCAGCCTGACGATGCGGGTGGACATTGAGGATCGCAGTTTTCATGCAGAGACAAATCTGGATACGCCGTATGAGTATTTTTTCCGCGAAAAGATTTTCGCCGATGAAAACGGGTTTCGGTTTGTCCCGAATTTGGGGCGTGGGTTGAGAGTGCATGTGGATCGTGGGGCGTATCATTCGGAGATGGAATGGTGCCGCGGCATTCCTCATTCGTGGGAGGCAGATCGTGGTCAGAAGGACTGTGGCGACGCCTGCAGCCCGGGCTGGTTTGAGATTCCATTGAAACCGGGTGATGAGGCAGAGATTCAGGTCAATGCGAACGGAGATGACGGCGAGCTAATTGCGCCAGCACCCGGCAAGTTGAATGAGGAATGCGACCCTTTTGGAAGACGATTGAGAGCGGCGCTGCGGCAGTTTGTGGTCCAACGGGGAAAGGGATACACGGTCATTGCGGGATATCCTTGGTTTCTTGATTGGGGGCGAGACACATTCATTGCTGCGCGTGGGATGTTGGCGGCTGGCTGGCACGAGGAGGTTCGTGGGATCGTGCATACATTCGCTCGACTGGAAAGGGAGGGCACGTTGCCCAATGCCCTGCACGGAGGGAACGACTCCAACCGTGAAACGTCCGATGCTCCCCTGTGGTTTGGTTTGGTTTGTGAAGAGTTGGCTTCCAGACAAGGTGAAGAGATTTTCGAGGAGGACGTGGGGGATGGACGCTGCCTGGGGGAGGTGCTGATCTCGATTGGTTCCGGATATCGCGCTGGCACTCCGAATGGAATTCATATGGATGAGACGAGCGGGTTGATCTGGAGCCCTTCGCATTTCACCTGGATGGACACCAACCATCCTGCGGGCACGCCTCGCGAAGGGTATCCGGTTGAAATCCAGGCTTTATGGATTCGGCTGTTGAGGCAATTGACAAAACTGGAATCGGACGCGGAATGGGGTGGACTGGCAGAACGAGCTTCGGCTTCGCTTGGTAAACTCTTTGTTTCTGAAGAAAAGCCTTGGCTGGCGGATTTGATTCGTGCCCGGCAAGGGCAAACCGCGATGGATGGGCAGGTGGATTTTGCGTTGCGTTGTAATGGATTGATCGCGGTGGCGCTGGAGATTGTTGGAGGTGCGGCGGCGCGGGGCATGGTTGCGGCGGCGCTGAATCATTTGCTGGTGCCGGGCGGGTTGCGAACCTTGGCTCCGTTAAGGGTGGATCTGCCGCTGGAAATTTGCGGAAGTGAAGGCCAGCTGTTGAATGACCCGTGGTCGCCCTATTTTGGCATCTATTCGGGTGATGAAGATACAAGCCGCAAGCCGGCGTATCATAATGGCACGGCGTGGGGCTGGCCCCTGCCGGTTTTTTGCGAGGCGTTGGTACACGCTTGGGGGCAATCGCCCGAGAGCGTTGCGGCGGCTAAGGGCTATCTGTTGTCTGTGGAACGCCTTATGGATGAGGGATGCTTGGGACAATTGCCGGAAATCATGGATGGCGATGCGCCTCATGTGCAGCGGGGCTGCGATGCACAGGCGTGGAGCGTGAGCGAGGCACTGCGCGTTTGGACTTGGTTAAATGAGAAATAGCAACGGGACACAAAGGGCGTTCGAGGGCATCCTTGACCGGTATTTTGAGAGCACACTGGCCGATCAACCGCGATTGGCCAACGAATGGGGCTTGCGTGCGGGCGAGGGGAAGATGGGAGGTGTTGGAAAGTCCTTTGAACGCCAGCAGGACAAACGACGGCGTGACACACTGGCGACGCTGGATGACTTGGCAGTGAACGAATTGTCCGCGGAACAACATCTGGATCGGTTGGCTTTGCGAACGCAGTTGCTGGGGGAATGTGAGGATTTTGCGCGAGGCAAGCATTTGATGGAGCCGGATGGTGTGGATGAACTGTTTGGGATTCTGCTTCATGAATTGCAGCGGGGTGAGGATGAGCCTTTGCGCGCGCGCCGGAATATCCGCGGATTGTTGAACGAGGCACCCGGCTTTCTGGCCCGAGCGGCGGGCATGATAGATCAGCCGGAAAGGGTGTGGCGCCGCATCATGGCACAGACCGTGGGAGGCGCGTCGGCCATGTTCGAGGCCTTGGTGGTTTTCATGGAGGCGGGAGATGCGCGTGCCATTGCGTCGGTGAAACGGGCAGTGGAGAAATATCACGATGCAGTGATGGCCAAACCCTTGGCACCACGGAATTCATTTGCGCTTGGGGCGGAATATTTGCAACGGAGGGTGCGCGATGACTTGGGGCTGGATTACACGCTTGGCCAAGTGGAGAGACTGGCTTTGGGGGAAGCGGAGCGGGTTGGCGGATTGTTGAAGGCAGCCTGTGCCGGCCATGGCAAGGGGAGGTCGGCGGAGGAGATTATTGAAGCGGCGCGAGCCGAATGGAATCCGGAGGGTGAGTTGCTGGATGTATATCGCACGGAGACACGGGCCGTGGCGAAGGGATTCCGAACTGCTAAGGCCATGACGTTTCCCAAGGGCGACGAGTTGCAGGTACGCTTGGTGCCGGCATTCATGCGGCACCTGTATCCCACTGCGGCGTATTCCTCGCCGGGGCCGTTCGAGAAACGGCAGCGCGGGATTTTTTGGGTGAATGACTTGAGCCTCACCAAGAATTCACCCGCGGACAAGCTCGCGGAGGTGCAGCAGCATTTCGGGATTTCACTGACCGCGGCGCATGAGGCGTATCCGGGCCATCACCTGCAGTTTGTTACCGCCAACCAACATGCGCGCAAATGGCGCCCCCTCTTTGCGCACGCGGTGTTTTATGAGGGCTGGACGCTTTGGTGCGAGCAGATGATGA
This sequence comes from Verrucomicrobiales bacterium, assembly GCA_002728775.1. Lineage (GTDB taxonomy): Bacteria > Verrucomicrobiota > Verrucomicrobiia > Limisphaerales > UBA1100 > UBA6614. The sequence goes on from PBVU01000064.1 coordinate 5,657, forward strand.
CGGACTTGCGCATCGACCGCTCGCCTTGGACGCAAGTTATTCAACTTCATGACGCGTTGTGGCGCGTGCATCGCATTCTGGTGGACCTGCGATTGCAGACGGGGCGTTACTCCTACGAGCAGGGGGTAAGACATATGCAGGAACATCTCGGGTTTACCAAGGCCCGGGCGGAGGCGGATGTGAACTGGTACACGAGTTCCCCGGCTGTGCCGATGAGTTACTGGCTCGGGCGACTGGAGAACGCGCGCCTTTACCGCCGTCTGGTGGAGGGCAGGGGCTGGAGTTTGCGCAGATTCAATGACTGGCTTCTTTCCTTCGGCACGCTGCCGCAAAGTTGGCTGGAGAAATACGGGCTGGATTGAGGATTACATTTCCTTTTCGGCGGTTCTTTGTCATTTTCCGCGCATGAGCTTGCTGCCATTTGGAGAGTTGGTGCCATTTAAGCCGCGGTCGTTCGTTCCGGCGGACTTGGACTTGGGCGATTGGACTGCGATTGAGCCGGTCTTTGAAAAGTTGCGGGAGCGCGCGCCGGAATGCGCGACGGCGCCGGAACTGGAAGGCTGGCTGATGGAGGTGAACGAACTGAGTGCCGCCTTGGATGAGGAGGGCTCGAAGCGGTACATCGCAATGACCTGCCACACGGACAAGGAGGAGGCCGAGAAATCATACCTGGAATTTGTGGAGAAAGTGGAGCCTGGTTTGAAGGAGCAGATGTTTCAGCTGGCGCGGCTGTTTGTGGATCATCCTTGCCGTGGAGATTTGCCGGCGGATCGCTACGCCGTGCTGGATCGGGACTGGGCATCGATGGTGGAGTTGTTTCGCGAGGAGAACGTGCCGCTGGAGACGGAGGAATCGAAACTGGGCCAGCAATACCAGAAACTGATGGGTGGACTGACGGTGGAATTTCGCGGCGAGGAAAAGACCCTGGTCCAGATGGGGGTCTATCAGCAGGAGAATGATCGGGCGCTGAGGCAGGAGGCTTGGGAGATGGTGGCGGCTCGCCGGCTGGAGGTGGCCGATGAGTGCGATGAGTCGTTTGAAAAGCTGATGGCGCTCCGGATGGAGATGGCGTCAAACGCCGGTTTTGAAAGTTACCGGGACTTCAAGCATGAGAAGAAAGGGCGGTTTGATTATCGGCCGCAGGATTGCTTCAAGTTTCATGAGGCGGTGGAGCAGGTGGTGATGCCGGTTTACAACGATTTGTTGGCGGATCGTCGCGAGAAAATGAAGCTGGAGGCATTGAGGCCGTGGGATACCGCGGTGGATCCGTTGGGGCTGGATCCGCTCAAGCCGTTTTCCGAGGTGGATGACATGGTGGCGGGCACCAAGAACATTTTTACCCACGTGGACGGCGAGTTGGCGGATGGGTTTCAGGTGATGCGCGACCGCAAGTTGTTGGATTTGGCCAATCGCAAGGGCAAGGCACCTGGAGGATATCAATGCAGTCTTCCGGAGGCGCGGTTGCCGTTTATCTTCATGAATGCCGTCGGATTGCAGCGGGATGTGGAAACGCTGCTTCACGAGGCGGGCCATGCCTTCCATGCCTTGGCGGCACAAGGGGAGGATCTGCACCATTACCAGCACGCACCGCTGGAATTCTGCGAGGTGGCCTCCATGAGCATGGAACTGATTGGCAATGAGCATCTTACCGAGTTCTACAGTGAGGCGGATGCTATTCGTGCGCGTCGGACGCACTTGGAGGGCATCGTGGGACTGTTCCCTTGGATTGCCACCGTGGACGCTTTCCAGCACTGGATTTACACGCATCCCGCCCACACGCGCGCGGAGCGCGATGCGGCTTGGAATGAACTGTGCGACCGATTTGGCGGAGACATCGACTGGAGTGGGCACGAGCTTGCGCGGACGAAAATGTGGCACCGCCAGTCGCACATCTTCCTCGTGCCGTTTTATTACATCGAGTACGGCATTGCTCAGCTAGGCGCGTTGTGGGTGTGGAAGAATAGCAAGGCCGATCGTGCGCGGGCCTTGGCGAATTATAAAAATGCGTTGGCGTTGTGTGGCTCGCGGCCATTGCCTGAGTTGTTCAATGCCGCGGGGGCACCCTTCTCCTTTGATGCCGAGGCGTTCAAGCCGTTGATTGAACTGGTGCAAACCGAGTTGGCCGCGTTAGACTAGACCATGCTCTACGACCGCCCATACATGCGCGAACCGGAGTGGCAGGAGTCGCCCCGGCACGGCTGGGCATGGTCCACGGTCAAGGTGTTGCTGGTTGTCAACCTGGCCGTCTTCCTGCTGCTCAACGTGGTCATGCA
>PBVU01000065.1:0-42117 GCA_002728775.1 Verrucomicrobiales bacterium
GTGACCAAAAAGGTCAGCCGGTGGCTCGACCATGCGTGAATGAGAAATTTTTGAGGATTAAGTCCCATCCCTCGATCAAGACTGAGCGAAATGACGCTCCGAGGCAATCTTTTGTTCAAATCGTAATTTTTTCACCATAAACGGGAACTCGAACTTCTGCATTGGGCAGCTGTTCCCGAAGTGTATCGGCAAAAGCCAGAGATTGGTCTTCTTCCCCGTGAACGACAAACGCTTTTTGGATATCTCCAGTGAGTTCATCAACATGCGCTTGTAACTCATGCTTGTCGGCATGGCCAGAGTAAGCGTCCAGCCGGGCAACCTGAGCTTTGATTTCATATTCTTCACCAAAAATTTTAACAGGCGAGTCGCCATTGATGATGCGAGCTCCCAGGGTGTGTTGGGCGCAATATCCAACGAAGAGGACGAGATTCTTAGGGTTTTCGATATTGTTCTTGAGGTGATGCCGAATGCGTCCCCCCTCGCACATGCCAGAGCTGCTGATTATGATGGCAGGTTCGTTGAGCAAGTTTAGCTGCTTGGATTGGGAGACATTACGAATATATTTGAGGTTTTCCATTCCAAATGGATTCTCTTTTTCTCGAAGAAATGTATAGATCTCTTCGTTGAAACATTCGGGGTGGAGGCGAAAGACTTCAGTAGCATTGACGCTGAGAGGGCTATCGACAAAAATGGGAATAGGTGGCAGGTCGCCGGACTCTGCCAGTTGATGCAACGTGTAAACAATCAACTGTGTTCGCCCGACTGAAAAGGCGGGGATGATAATCTTGCCTCCGCGATGAGCTGTCTCGCGAACGAGTTTGCAGATTTCAACGGGGGCATCGGCCCGTGGACCGTGTTCGCGGTTGCCGTAGGTGCTCTCAATTTGGAGGTAATCAACGTCCTTTACCGAGTCGGGATTGCGGAGAATCGCGTGGCCGTTCCGGCCAATATCGCCGGTGAATAGATATCGGTAGTTTCGTCCGTTTTCCCGGATATCCAAGGCAACCTGTGCGCTGCCGAGGATGTGACCTGCATCATGAAATGTCAGCGTCACACCGTCGGCAATGATCATGGGCCGATCGTAGTTTGTGGAGACAAACTGTCGGGAAGCTTTATCCGCATCACGGACCGTGTAGAGGGGTTCCACTGGGGGTAGCCCCTTTTTCTCATTTTTTCGGGAAATATACTCGGCGTCCGATTCCTGAATGCGCGCGGAATCTTCAAGCATGATGCCTGCCAGATCTCGTGTTGCGTGAGTGCAGAAAATGTTTCCATCAAACCCGTTTCGGCAGAGGTTGGGAAAATTGCCGCAGTGATCGATATGCGAATGGCTCAAAACAGCGACGTCAATAGATTGGGGGTCAAAAGGGAACTTGCGGTTGCGTTCAATGGATTCTTTTCGTTTCCCCTGATACATTCCGCATTCAAGGAGAATGCGTTGGTTGTTCAGCTCCAGAAGAAACATGGAGCCAGTGGTTGTCCGTGTTGCGCCAAGAAAGTGGACCTGCATGACGCAATCAGGGTGGATGGCCAGCCCGCCCGGGTCGAGCGTGGGTTATGCGCAGATTCTCAACGCTCGCGGTAGCGAATGCGCGCCTTGGTCAGGTCATAGGGCGACATTTCCACGCGCACCTTGTCTCCCACGGCAATCCGGATGAAGTGTTTACGCATTTTGCCAGAAATATGGGCGAGCACCTCGTGGCCGTTGGGCAGCTTGACGCGGAACATGGTGCCAGGCAGTACTTGCGTTACCGTGCCATCCAGCTCAATGGGTTCCTCTTTCGCCATGCCAAAAAATCACGCCGCCCTGAGTGGCGGCGAAAGGCGGAGACTGCCGTGAGGGTTTGAAGAAATCAAGGTCAAACAAGGCAAATTATTCGCCTTCTGAGGTCTCGGGGCCATCCGGCTGACTATCCTCCGGTTCACTGGTTTTTTCGGCGGTCAACACCTTGAGCTTCGCTTCAAGGTTATGCCTGCCGTTGGTGTCGCGCAGGTTTCCATTGCGGTCAATCAACCACTGGGCCGGAATGCTGGTGACTCCAAAATCAATGGCGAACTTATTGTCCCAGCCGCGGCCATCGAAATGTTGTGGCCAATCAATTTTGTTTTCTTTCAGGTAGCGGCGCAAGCGGGCTTGGTTAGTATCCAAGGAAATGCCCGCTAGGACAACATCCTCGCCATGTTCCGCTTGTGCCTTGGTAATGCGGGGGAGGTCAGCGATGCAGGGGCCACTCTGGGTGGACCAAAAATGGATCAGCACAACCTTGCCCTTGTGGCTGGCCACACTGAACGGCTCATTCCGCACAAGACCGGATTTTTCGTCGAGAATGAGGGCATCAAACTCCAGTGTCATGGGTTTGCCGATACGATCCAGACGCGTCGTTTCGTTGCGTGCACGCTCTTTGGTGGTGGCGTTGGCCGCGGATGCCTTTGAGATGTCCGCCAGCAGGGAGCGGACATGATCGATCACCTTGATGGGGGCATCATCCGGACCGGACATGGCCGCCTCCGGCTGGAGGTTGTCATCTTGAAAATCCAGATTGATGGCCACCTCCAGGAGCATCGCCCATGGCTCGGCACGGTTTGGGAATTCACCACGCAGGGCAATGGCTGCCTCTTCGTATACCTTGAGGCCCGCCTGGAGCCCATTTTCCGCGATTGTCGCCTTGGCCTTCTTGACGGCTTCAGCGGCCTTGGCATTGAAATCACTCCCGCCCTCCGCAGCTTGGCCGACCGCAGCCAGTATCAGCATAGAGGCGAGTGCGGCGAGGGGATTGATGGGGGAAAAATGCATTAGGCTTATTCTTCAGCAAGAAGCTTCTCTACCTTGGAATCGAGATTGGCACGGGCATTCATGTCCACCAGATTGCCCTTCTTGTCCACCAACCACATGGCGGGGATGCTCTGAATGCCATATTCCTGTGCCAACTTGTTCTTCCAGCCCTTGCCGTCGAAATACTGCGGCCAAGGCATGTTCTCCTTGTTGACAAAGTCGTTGAGGGTCTTTTCCTTGCTGTCGAGGGAAATGCCGATGATCTCAAAGCCTTTCTTGTTGTACTTGGCATAGGTTTTCTTCACGTGCGGCAGTTCGGCAATGCAGGGGCCGCACCATGTGGCCCAAAAATCAACCAGTACAACCTTGCCTTTCATCTTGGTCAGGTCCACTTCGCGGCCGTCCATCGCCTTGAACTTGATGGTCAGCGGTTTGCCGAGGGCTTCTAGCTTCTTGAGTTGCCCCTTGGCGCGGCTAGCAATGGGGGCGAACTTGGGGTTCTTCAGATTCGCCAAGTCGTTCAGGATGGCTTTCTTCTCCTTGGCATCCTCGATGAGGCTGGAGGCTTCCAACAGCATGGCGCGGGGGCCAATCTCGTCAGGATAATCCTTGGCCAGCTTAATGGCACCTTCACGGTAGGCTTTGACGGCAGCGCCACGATCGTTCTGAATCATGCCGCGAACTTTCGTGATCAATGCGCGCGCGGCATCGTCGAAGGGAACTTTCTTGTCCTTGTCATCGGCCATCAGGGGGGTGAGGTTCAGGCCGGCAATCATCATTACGGCTGCCAGGTTGAGCCGGATTGCTTGGAGAACACGCGGACTTTGGGGGGTGGTTTTCATGATTTTATTCCACGATTGGACGCAGAGGGAGGAGTCTATCCCCAAGGAAACTTTTTTGGCTAGCCCCAAATGGGTCATTTTTCGGCGGCCTTTACCTTTGCCGGGATATCGTCCTCGCTGTCTGCCAAGTGCAGGGTTTGCGTGGGGAAAGCGAATTCCAAGTCCATTTCCTCCAGAAGGTCCATGATCTGCAGGTTGATCCTCTGGCGCACGTCGAGGTATTCCTTCCAGACTGTGGACTTCGTGAAGTAGTAGAGGAAAATATCCAGTGAGCTGGGGCCGAAATCCGTAAATTGAACCAGCATGTATTCCTGATCCACGTCCTTGTCTTCACGGAGCATTTTCTCAATGCGTTCCAGCAGCGTCCGCATTTCGTTGGGTTTGGTGTTGTAGGTGACGCCAATGGTCATCTTGACACGACGCTTGGGCATGCGAGACCAATTCTTGACGTTCGATTTGTTGATGGTGCCGTTGGGCACGGTGATCTGCGTCTTGTCAAAGGTGCGAACGCGGGTGGAACGAAAGCCGATTTCCTCGACTGTTCCGTCAATTTCGCTGCCGACGGATATCCAGTCCCCCACTTTGTAAGGCCGGTCGGTGAGGATATTGAAAGTGCCGATGAAGTTGGCAACGGTGTCGGATGCCGCCATGGAAATGGCCAGTCCACCAACCGCCAATCCGCCCACGAGGCCGTTCACATTCACACCGATAGTAGCCAGTACCGTGAGGCCACCGACAATGACGATAAAAATGCGCATCGCGCGCGTGGCCAGCGGGGTGAATTGGCCCTTGAGTTCAGTGTCGCCTCGCGCCAACAGGTCGTCCAGATAGTGCGCCATCACATCGACCAAGCGATAGATCGCCCAAATGATGATGATGCCCAGGCCTACCGTGTAACTTTTTCCTACAAACCCATGGGGGATGCCTTCAATGCGAAAGACGAGGACGGAAATGGCGATATGGATGGCACCCACCATGATAAACGCATTAAGCGGCTTGCGGATTGCATCAAACAAGAGGTCATCCCAAGTGGCCTTGGTTTTTTCAAACCACTTGGCCAGCTTGGCTTCCACGTAGTTCTGCAGAATGCGGCGAATGAAGACGCCGATGACAATGGCCAAGAAAGCGAGGATGAATTGCCAGAGTGAAACGCCAAATATTTTCTGGCCGAATGTTTCCTCCATCCAGCGCACGGCTTGGTTTCTCTCCAAGGTATTGGGGTCAAACACGCCGTTCTGTTTGGCTGCCGTTGTCGAGTTGCCCTCCTTGCTGGGCGGTGCGGCGTTATTAACAGATGGCAAGGCGAACATAAGCCAGCCGGCTGCGATGCATGACCAAATACGCATGCGTGAGGATTCGCCCGATGCAGCGCGGGCGTCAAGTCATTGCCGGTGCATCCTCATGGCTATCCTCGGTTTCCGGGGGAAGCCTGAAGATGGCGGGGACCGTGATGAATAGGCCGGTGAGCACAAGCCATGTGGCCAGTTGGGGGGTGGTCTGCGCAAGCAGTGGGTTTCCAGCACTGGCGCCCTCAAGCAGGACATTGGCGGCTAATGCGACCAAGGTCAGGTTGGGGCACAACAGGAGAAAGGTGCGGTCCTTCGGCTTGCCCTTGTTGAATCTGGATCGAAACGCCATCAAGAGGAAGGCGGCCGCCAAGGCGAACAGTGCAAGTTCGGAGAAGAGTAGCCGCCATTCCAGTTGCATGCCGAGTGCAATGAAGAAAACCGGAATAAGCAGCCGCTGACTAATGGGGGCAATGTAATGCTCAAGGTCAACCCCGCCGGTATGCGTGCGGCTCATGCACAGGCCCAGCACGAAGGCGGTTTTCTCACCGCTCAACCCGAGGCGTTGTCCCACGGCGCTGACCACAAGCACCAGTAGGACGATCCAGTGCACGCGCCAGTGGGTGGCCTGGTCGATGATGAATTGGAACAGGCGCGTAATGGGCTTGGCTGCGACGGTGACCAGGGCGACGACCAGCACCATGCCGCCCAGCACCAGGGCAACCTTGGAGGAAAGGCCTGCCTTGTAGATTTCCTTGGTCACGGCCAGCACGAGAATGGTGATCATTTCCAGCGCCACCATGACATGCAGCAGCTTTTTGCGTTGCTCACTATCCAACCCGGGATATCCATGCCACGCGGCGTGAGCCATTCCCACGGAGCAGCCCGTGAGCGCACTGGCCGCGAGAACGGCTACTGCGATCCATTGAATCTTTTCGCCCCAATCGGCGGCGGTAAACTCGCCCCAATCAGCATGAGGCGAAGCCGTATAGGTAAACACGCCGGCGGTCATCAGGATGATGGCAGGATATTGCCAGGCCTTCCAGCGGGCGGCCTTTTTGAGAGGGGCAACGAATTCACGAAGACTGGGAAGTTGGATTTCGAGTCCAACCTCAAACAACAAAAGGAGAAACCCAATACGCCCAGCCTCAACCAGCATGGCTTTCACCTTTTCATCTGGGATGAGATTTCCAAGAGTGATGCCAAAGAGGACGAACACGGAATATGCCAGTGCGGGCCGTTTGGCGCGCCGACAGACGTCTGGCACGGCCATGATCAGGAGAATGAGGACAATGACCACCTCAAGGTAGTTGAGGCCGAGGAACTTGTCGGGTGGGGATGGCTTTGGTGGGGGTTCAGGGAGCGCCGGTGGTGGACTGACTTGAGCGGTTGTTGAGTTGGTTTCAGGTGAGGGGAGGGCGGTGCTGTTTCCCTCGGCTTGGGCCAGCGCGCTAATGGAGAGAAATGCCCCCAACAAAATACATGCAACTCTGCTCATGCCGTGCTGGTGAGCAGTGTCTTGGCGAGCATGAGGAGGAAGAAAAAGCCGGCGACGTCCGTCACGGTGGTGATCAGGATGCTGGAGGCAAGGGCGGGGTCCATGCGGAAAAATTTCAACCCGTAGGGAATAACCACCCCAAAGGTCGCGGCCGCAAGCTGGTTGAGCATCATGGCCACGCCCACGACGATTCCCAGCATCCAAGGCTGGCCCGTGAATGGCGCTTCAGTGTGGCCCGCAAAGAGCAGGCCGACCAGCAACGCGACGCCACCGACAATGAGGCCAATGAGGACACCGTTGAACAGGCCGAGCGCAAGTTCCTTGGCCAAGGCCTTTCGGCCGTCCCCGGGGGACAGTTCGCCGAGGGCCATGTCGCGAATGATGACCGTGGTGGTTTGCATCCCCGCGTTGCCGCCTTGACCGGCAATGACAGGGAGGAAAATGGCGAGGATGGCGAATTCAGCGATGGTGCCCTCGAACACGCCCACGACCGCGCCGGCAAGGCAGGCAGTCAGGAGATTGATGAGCAGCCATGGGAGACGTCGCTTGAAAGATTGCGTCCATGGCGTAAGCGTGCGTTCTTCACCAGAGAGGCCGACCATTTTCTGCATGTCCTCTGTCGCTTCTTCCTGAGCAACGGTGAGGACGTCGTCACTCTTGATGACCCCCATGAGGGTGCCGTGCTCATCCAGGACAGGCAGGCCGAGATAATGGTAATGCTCGAATCGCCTGACGACCTCCTCTTGGTCGTCATCCACCCGGACAAACTCAACTTCCGAATCCATCACGTCCTTGACCTTGGAACGAGGCGGGGCAAAGACGAGGTCGCGCAGTGAGACGATGCCCACGAGCTTGTCCTTGGGGTCGGTAACGTATAGATAGTTGATATCCTCTGGTGCGGGGTCTTCGTGCTTGCGTAGTTCCTTTTGCGCGTTGGAAACAGATTGGCCGGCACGCAAGGAAATATACCGGTCATGCATGATGCCACCGGCGCTGTCCTCGGGGTAGCTTAGCAGTTCCTTGGCGGCCTCGGATTGCTCGGCATCCATCTTGCCGAGCAGCCGATGCTGATCGGGGGCAGGCAGCTCCCCAAGCAAGTCGGCGGCCTCATCGGCATCCATCTCGTTGAGAAGAGGAACGAGGCGTTCGTTGGGGATGTTCCCTAGAAGATGGAGGGTGACATCATCCTCAAGTTCGGCGAGAGCATCGGCGGCCTGTGGCAGGGGCAACTCCACGAGAATGTGGCGTGCCTCAGCCACGTCCATGCGTTGCAGCCTGTCCGCCAAGTCGGCCGGGTGCATTGAGGTGTATTCCTCGAGATAGACTGGGGTTTGATCGCTCACGGGTGTCCGCCCTTACCGAGCGGAGGATAGTTTAAAAAGATACCGTCGGCAAGCTCGCGCTTCCTAGCCGCCCGCGACAATACACACGATTTCCAAGCGGTCTCCCGCGTTAACAACGCGGTGAGTAAATTCGCTGGAGGCGACAGCTTCGCCATTGTGTTCCACTACAACGCTTCGGGGGAGCAGATTTTGCGCGCGCAAAAAATCCTCGAGTGAACAGGGGAGATCGGCGGTGGTTTCCTGTCCGTTGGCAATGAGTGTGCCGGGCATGTCAGGCGAGAGTAAGGAGGCTGACTTCCGGGCGGCAGTTCAGACGCACGCCGTGGAGGTTGCCGACGCCTTTGGTGATGTGGAGCCAGCGGTTGTTCCACTGATGCAGCCCGCGCACGAAACGTTTGTCGCGCACGGGCGCAAAGGGTGCGCCGATGCCGGGCACCCAAACCTGTCCGCCGTGTGTGTGCCCGCAAAGGGCGAGCTGCCAGTCAAACGGCTTTAGGATGTCTTTCGTGTCAGGGTTGTGGGAAAGGACAAGAGTGTCCGCATCCGGGCGAGGGGGGGCTGCGAAGGCGATGTCGGGATCGCATTGATTGTTCCACGGATCGCCGACGCCGACCAGATTCAGGTGCCGGCCACCGATGGCCACCGCGGTGGAGGCATTGTGAAGGAGGGTGATGCCGGCGTTTTTTAGCAGCGAGCGGACGTGGTTGGTGTCCGGATAGCCAAGATGGCTGGCGGCCCACTCGCCGCCGTCATGATTGCCCAAGCAGGCAAAGGCTGGGGCAGCTTCAGAGAGCAGGGCCAGTGTCTTGGCGTAGTCATCATAACGGCGGTATTTCCAAGTGATGAAATCGCCCGTGATGCAGATGAGTTCCGGCCGGTACTCTTCCAAGGCAAGCTCGAAGGCGCGCCTGAGAAAGCCGAGGCTCACAACCCTTGAGGCGTGGAGATCGGAAAGATGGAGCAGTCTGACCGGTTGGCGTGGGGTGCCGAGAGGAACGGTGTAGCGGTTGACCTCAATCCAGCCAGGCTCCCACAAGCGCATGTAGCCCGCTGTGGCAACGCCTGTGCCGCCTGCAGTGAGAGCTGCGCCCTTGATGAAGCGCCGTCGGCTAGAGTGGTCGCGCCAGTAATCGCGCAGACGCGCCAATCGCCGCGAGCGATTGGCGCGACTGCGTTGCCAAAGACTGCGGAGACGCTTGATCACTGGAGCGTAAGGGTAGCGCGAATTTTCAGGCCGTCAACGCTGCATCCCAGTCTTTCCAGACAGGCTCATAGCCGGCGTTTGAAATCTGCGTGGCGACTTGCGCGGGCGTACGATCGTCGGCGATGTCGAACTGGCCAGTGGCCCATTCTCCGGCGCTGGGAACGGCCTGGGTGATGCGTCCCCGTTCCGTGAGGTGAAGGTTTTCCTTGCCCGCGCCGGTGTAACCACCGGGCTCTGTGTGGCTGCCAGCACTCATGTGCGTTACCCCCAGGGTCATGAGACCATTGCGCAGGCGTGCGGGTTCACGGGTGGAAAGGACAATGCCCACATCGGGAAGCAGCATGCGCAGGGCGCAGATGAGTTGCGCCAGCTCGGCGTCCGACACATTGACGAGAGGTTCAAATTCTCCCGCGCATGGGCGGAGCCGAGGCATGGAAATGGTGAGTTGCGCTTTCCAGCAATGTTTCAAGAGCCACTGCGCGTGAGCAGCTACACTCAGTGCTTCCCAGCGCCAATCGCCCAACCCCAACAAGGCGCCAATCCCGAGACGCCGAAAGCCTGCATGGTAGGCACGTTCCGGAGTGGCGAGTCGCCAGTCAAAATCTTTCTTGGGGCCCGCCGTGTGCATTTCGGAATAGACAGGGCGGTCATACGTTTCCTGATAGACCACCAGGCCTTCGCAGCCGGCTTTGGCCAATGGGTTGTATTCCTCCGTTTCCATGGGCCCTACTTCGAGGCTAATGCCGGGGATGAAATCGTGCAGTATCTTGATGCATTTCTGCAGGTAGCCTTCGGAGACAAAGCGTGGATGTTCGCCGGCAACCAGAAGAATGTTGCGGAACCCTTTTTTGACTAGAGCCTGTGCCTCGGTAATCACCTCGTCGACAGACAGGGTGACTCTCAGGATCGGATTATCCCGCGAGAAACCACAGTAGCTGCAGTTATTGATGCACTCGTTGGACAAGTATAGAGGTGCAAAAAGGCGGATGACCTTGCCAAAACGCTGTTGGGAAAGCACTTGGGCACGCCGCCCCATGGGCTCAAGATATTCGCGGGCGGCGGGGGAAATGAGGCGTGAGAAATCCGTAAGGTCCAAATGTGCCTTCCCCAAGGCTTGCTCAACCTCAGCTTGGGATGCATGCATGGAGCCGTGCAGCAATTTTTCCAGTGGCAGTCGATTGAAAGATTGGAGGAAACTCACGCGCCCAGCCTACCGGAGAGGGAGGCAGCCGGAAAGGAACAATGACCTTCAGGAAGCGGGGCTGGGGATAAGTTTTGCTCCCGCGTGGCCGGCAGCGGCGGTTGAATCAATTCGTGAGTCATGTCATCGCGGTAGCTAATCAGAAGGGTGGGGTGGGGAAAACAACCACGGCCATCAATCTGGCGGCCGGCTTGACGGCACAAGGTCGGTCTGTATTGGTTATCGACTTGGATCCCCAAGGCAACGCAACCAGCGGCTTGGGGGGCGCCAAGCTGGAACGAGGCAGTGCGTATGGTGCCCTGCTGGGCCAAGAGGAGTTATCGGGTAAAATTCGGGCAACGGACTTTAAAAACCTTTACGTGGTTCCTAGTGAGCTGGACTTGTGCGGTGCGGAAATCGAACTGCCTCAGGTTGAAAAACACCTCCAGAGGCTTCGCCAAGCCTTGGGGCCAATTCGCGCGGCTGATGACTATGAGCTGGTGATCATAGATTGTCCTCCTTCTCTGGGTTCATTGACCTTGAACGCCTTTGCCGCTGCGGACAGTGTTTTGGTGCCGTTACAGTGCGAGTACTTTGCGCTGGAGGGGATCAGTATGGTCAACCGGTTGTTGGCGCAGGTGCGAGACAGTGGTGAAAATCCCTCCCTTCGCCTGTTGGGCATTGTGATGACCATGTTCGACGGACGCACAAGGTTGAGCCAGCAAGTACTTGAGGAAGTGCGTGCGCATTTCCCTGGGGCTATTTTTGAGACCACCATCCCGCGCACAACGCGTTTGGCGGAAGCGCCCAGTCATGGCAAGCCAATCCGGCAGTATGACCCCCATGGCGTTGGTGCGGCGGCGTATGATGTTCTGGCTCAGGAAGTTGCGGATCGACTGCGCTTGTCCGAGTATGCGCCGGCGAATGTGGTGGAAGCGCCGGCTCCCGAGCCCCCGGTTGCCGTGACTGGCGAGGGCGCTTGAGGGCAGCGCGAATTTGGACTTGATTCCGGCGGCAATTTCAGGAGGATGCCGCCTCTTTTTTTGCAAAGACGATGAGCAGGTACACTTTGGTTTTTGTTTTGTTTGAAATGCTGGCAGCCGCGGCCAAGGCTTCGGGGCTGTTGGCCGGGTGGTGATTTTCCAAAATCGAGCTTGCAGAAGCGGCGGTGTTTTTTGAGTATGCCGCCGCTTTCGGTTATTTTGAGCATGATGCGTAACTTATTAATTCTTACGGTTCTTGGAACATCCACGCTGATGGCGGAATGGCCCCAGTATCGTGGCCCGAACAAGGACGGCACGACCGCAGGGAGAATCGCCACGTCATGGCCGGTCGCCGGCCCGAAGACGGAATGGCGGGTGAAGACGCCCAATGGATTCAGTTCAATCACAGTGTCAGATGAGCGTGCGTTTACTTTCGTGACTCGCGAAGGCCGCGAAACCTTGGTGGCCCTTGATGTTGAGACAGGCCGTGAACTTTGGGCAACGGCCATGACGCCAGCCGATTATGGCCACAACGGAGGCAATGCGGGGGCGCGCGGGAATCAAGGTGGCGATGGTGCGCGCTCAACCCCTTCAGTTGATGGTGGACGCGTTTATGCTTTGTCGGCGGACTTGGTCCTGCTTTGCGTTGTTGCAAAGACCGGGCAAAAAGTTTGGCAGCGTAACATCATCGCTGAGTTTGGAGGTGCGCCAATAAAATGGAAGAACGCGGCTTCACCCTTGCTGGATGGAGACCTTGTTTATGTCGGTGGTGGCGGGACCGGCCAATCGCTGATTGCACTGAACAAGGTTGATGGGAAGGTGGCATGGAAAACGGGCACGGAGACCATTACCCATGCGACACCAATTGTTGCTGACATTCATGGGGTGCGGCAGGTGATTTTCTTTACGCAAAGCGGCTTGATTTCGCTGGAGAGCGTAACGGGCAAGTTACTTTGGAAGCAGCCGTTCAAATTTGCCGTGTCCACGGCGGCCTCGCCAGTGGTTGAGGGTAGTTTGGTTTTTTGTTCGGCAGGATATGGTGTCGGCGGCGGATGTTTTCGTGTGGATCACAAGGAGGGGAAATGGACAACGGATGAGGTCTGGCGAATCCCTGGCAACGCACATGTGGCCAATCATTGGAGCACGCCAGTGGTCAAGAACGGGCATCTTTATGGGTTGTTCGGTTTCAAAAAATATGGGGATGGGCCATTGAAGTGCGTCGAATTGGCAACCGGTAAAATCAAGTGGGAACAGGAAGGTTTTGGTGCGGGCAATGTGATCTTGGTGGATGGCAATGTTCTGGCGTTGACGGATTTTGGCGAAGTGGTTCTGGCCAAGGCAACGCCCGAGGGCTACCGTGAGATGGCTCGAGCCAAGGCCGTCGGCGGAAAATGTTGGAGCACGCCAACGACGAGTGGCGGCCGTGTATTTGTGCGAAGCACGACCGAGGCGGTTTGTTTGAATGTGGACCCCAAGGTGGCGCGGCGATAGAAGGGAGTTTCTTTTATGCCAAAGGTAATTGCAGACATGATGATTGACGAGGTGGTAATGGAACTGCCTGATACCAAGACAATTCGGCTCAAATGGCCGGAGGGTTATAACGTGGAATTTCTTACGGGCCAATTCATCACGGTATCCTGGCCCGACTCCCCAAAATATAGGCGAGCCTACTCGCTTTCTTCGTGCGCCTTGGATCAGGGGTTTTATGAGGTTACCGTGAAGCGCGATGGCAAAATGGGCACGCGCATCGTTGACTGGGCCAAGGAGGGGGATGTGCTGACGGTGATCCAGCCGGTGGGCAAGTTTTTGCCGGCGTATGACAAGCAACTGGTTTGTTTAGCGGGCGGCTCCGGGGTTACTCCCTTCCGCGGATTTGTGAGGGAGGCCAACCGGCGGAAGCTGGACACCAAAATAACCGTCCTTTACAGCGTCCGCACGACGGATGATATTATCTTTAATGATGAGTTTCGTGAGCTTGAGAAGGAGAACAAAAATTTCAAATTTGGCGTCACGTGCACTCGTCTGCCGGAGGATGACCCGTGGGAAGGACGTCGGGGACGCATTGATGAGGCATGGGTGAGGAAGCACGTGGATGATTTGGAGAATACGATCTTCTATTCCTGTGGCCCAACTCCGTTGGTGGAGTTTTCCGAGACGATGGTTACGAATCACATGGGTGTGCCCAAGGAACAGATGATCGTCGAGAAATGGGGGTAAACTAGAATGGAAGAGCGCGCAACAACCACGCGCCTGCGGCGATCACCTTTGCATGCTGCACATGTCCGGCTCGGAGGACAGATGGTTGACTTCGAGCATTGGGAGATGCCGGTCAAGTATTCCGGCATTGTGGAGGAACATCACACCGTTCGTAAAGCGGCTGGCTTGTTCGATATATCCCATATGGGGGAGATTTGGATCAATGGGCTGCGAGCGGCGGATTTCCTGAATTGGGTGTTGACCAATGACGTGTCCGCGCTGGAAACGGGCCAAGCGCAGTATTCGCTGATGTGCAACGAAGTTGGTGGCGTGCTGGACGATCTATATGTGTATCGAATCGGGGCCGAGACATTTCTGCTGATGGTCAATGCTTCCCGAACAGGCCGAGATATGCTTTGGCTGGAGGAAAAACTGGAGGAATTTGGGCAGTCTAACCGAGTGGTGCTAAAGAATGTCTCACAAGATTATGGTGCGGTGGCATTGCAGGGGCGGGCTTCGGAAAAAATCTTGAGCGATGCGATTGGTGGCAACGGCCTGATTAAGGTGGATCGTCCATCGGACCTTCAAAAGAACGAGATTGAGGCATTCGCGCTGGGCGACAGGGATGTTTATGTGGCGCGCACGGGATATACGGGGGAGGATGGATTTGAGGTGATTGCGCCCGCCGAATGCATTGGTGATGTCTGGAATCGATTGTTGACCGCGGGCGAGTCGGAGGGGCTCAAACCCTGTGGACTGGGAGCTCGTGATACGTTACGGCTGGAAATGGGATATCCACTTTACGGCCATGAGCTATCGGAGCAAATCACACCCTTGGAGGCGGGCTTGGGTTACTTTGTGAAGCTGGGCAAGGGTGAGTTTGTCGGCAGTGTTGAATTGGCGAATCAAAAGGAAAAGAAACCCAACCGCAAATGTGTGGCATTTCGGCTTACGGATAAGGCGCCGCCGCCGCGCGCCGAATATACCATTTGGGGGCGGGACACAGTTTGGAAAACCGGCGACTTGAACATGATTGGCAAAGTGACCAGCGGCAATCAAAGCCCTTCGCTGGGGATCGGGATTGGGCTGGCCCTAGTGCAGTCCAGCTTCGCCGGGATGGGCACCAAGCTGGAGGTGAACATTCGCAACCGCAACGTGCCTGCCGAGGTGGTGAAGAAGCCGTTTTATAAACCGAAGGATTAACATTCATGAGCAGAATTCCAGAAAATCTGAAATATGCAACCAGCCATGAATGGCTTTCCGTTGAGGCCGAAGCCGGCACGGTGGGCATCACCGATCATGCTCAGGCGGAATTGACAGACATTGTATTTGTTGAGCTGCCCGAAGTGGGAAGGCAGCTGGTAGCCGGAGACAATTGCGCCGTGGTGGAATCCGTGAAATCAGCCAGCGAGATTTATTGCCCCGCGGACGGCGAAGTCTTGGAGGTTAATCCCGCACTGACAGACAACCCGGGCCTTGTGAATGACGACCCTTACGGCGATGGATGGTTTTTCAAAATAAAGATCGGCGCGCCATCCGAATCATTGCTGGATGCGGCTGGTTATGCCAGCGAGATCGGGGAAAGCTGATTGTTGGCTGCCCCTGCTTGAGCAATAAAGAACGGGTGACTTTTCGGCTCCTCATTTTCTTGGCGGCGGCAAACGTGTTTGCCGCTCCGTTTGACTTGGTCCTTTCCAACGGACTCATCGTGGATGGCTCGGGCAGAAAAGCTTATAGGGGAGGAGTGGGGATTCAGGAAGGGCGAATCGTTGCGGTTGGAGATGTTGCCGGAGAATCCAGAAAAGTTGTGGATGTCAACGGCGCGGTGATTGCCCCGGGGTTTATTGACGTTCACACCCACGCGGAAAACATTGAGCATCATCCTGCGGCCAAGGCTTTCTTGGCGATGGGCGTCACGACACTGGTGCTTGGAAATTGCGGATCCTCTCAATTGAATCTCGCGGAGTTCTTTGGGCGGCTTGGGCAGAAAGGATTCTCTCCAAATGTGGCAAGTCTGATTGGCCATGGGACAGTAAGGCGGCAGGTCATGGGAGGATCATTCCTGCGCCCACCCACAACGAAGGAAATGTCGGCCATGTCGGCACTTGTTGCTCAAGCCATGAAAGATGGCTCACTGGGAATGTCGACTGGGTTGATTTATTTGCCGGGCACATACGCCAAGACCGAGGAGCTTGTGGCCCTCGCTAAAGTGGTGTCCATGCATGGAGGTATCTATGTCAGTCACATGAGGAGTGAGGGAAAGGAGATTTTCAA
The DNA here is from genome assembly GCA_002728775.1 of Verrucomicrobiales bacterium. Lineage (GTDB taxonomy): Bacteria > Verrucomicrobiota > Verrucomicrobiia > Limisphaerales > UBA1100 > UBA6614. Next base: position 15,580 of record PBVU01000065.1, read on the forward strand.
GGCGGTTGACGAGGTTGGCCTCATTGGGAGAGAAGCCGGCCTCCCGGTTCATATTTCCCATTTGAAGCTCGGAGGCAAGCCAATGTGGGGCAAGCACAAGGAATTGTTAAACCGCTTGAATGGGATGCGCGCGGCGGGGCTGCTACTGACACACGACCAGTATGCCTACACGGCATCTAGCACTGGAATTCAACAACTGATTCCCAGTGAGGCACGCCGGGCCGGGCGCGGGGAATTTTCAAAATTGCTTAATCATCCGGGAAAGAAATCTGCCCTTGTAGAACAGATGAAGGAAAGGATTCACAACAAGGGGCGCGATTCCTATGACTACGCAGTGATTGCGGACTTTCGCCATGAACCCGGGCTGAACGGCTTGAACATAGTTCAAGCCGCTCAAAGAAAATATGGCAAGAATTCGCTGGAGCAGCAAATTGAACTGATTTTCTGGATTGAGAAAAACGGAGGGGGCAGTGGCGTTTTTCACGGGATGCACGAGGATGATGCCCGAGCGTTCATGCGAAATCCCCACACGATGTTCGCTTCAGACAGCAGCGTCCGCGTATTCAAGAACGGCGTGCCACATCCTCGCGGATATGGGAACGCAGCCAGAATTTTGGCGCGCTACGTCAGAGAGCAAAATGTACTGACCCTGGAAGATGCCGTCAGGCGGATGACTTCGCTGCCTGCACAAACGTTCAAATTGGCGAACCGAGGAATACTAAAAAAGGGCTCGTGGGCGGATGTGGTGGTGTTTGATCCCAGAGAAGTTCAGGATCATTCGACTTTTAGCAAGCCACACCAATACTCAACTGGCTTCCAGCTTGTCCTGGTGAATGGTCAGATTGTAGTGGAAAAGGATCGCCACAATGGCGCGGGGCCGGGGCAAATTATTCGTCGCGAGCGTTGAGGAGGTAATCCGCAATATGCATTACTCGCATTTTAGAACCGGTTTTTTTTAGGCCGGCCTGAATTTGGAGTTGGCAGCCGGGATTTGAGGTGACGACCACGTCTGCCTCAGTGGCGAGAATGTTGTCAATCTTGCGCTTTTGAAGGCGTGCGGCCATCTCAGGCTCGGTAAGATTGTAGCTGCCCGCACTGCCGCAGCAGATTTCCGATTCAGGCAGTTCCACGAAACGATCGCCCGCCACTGCCCTGACCAAGATCCGCGGCTCCGTCGTGATGCCTTGCGGGTGCGCCAAGTGGCAAGCATCGTGATAGGTCACCTTTTCGCCTGAGCCATTGTTCGCAAACTGGGTTTCTTCCAGCCATTCAGTCAAGTCCTTCACCTTGTTACTAAATGCCTTTGCCCGTTCAGCCCAATCGTTATCCTCGGCAAGAAGCTGGTCATATTCCTTCAAAGTGCTGCCGCAACCGGCAGCGTTAATGATGATGGCATCCAGTTTTAAGGCCTCAAAGACAGCAATATTGCGTCGGGCACATTCCCGGGCCAATTCAAGCTGTCCACTGTGGGCATACAAGGCACCGCAGCAGCCTTGCCCGGCAGGATTGTGCACGGACCAGCCTGCGTTATTGAGCAAATTGACCGAGGTGCGATTGGTCTCGCCAAACATCACCTGCATTACGCAGCCTTCGATGAAACCCACATGGCCACGAGGCGGCGTCTCTGTGGCTTCGCTAAGGCTGGGCAGGGGGGCTGTCTTCCTGAAGTCCGGGACCAAATCGAAGGCTTCCCGCGCGAAGCGAGGCAGAAGCCATTGGAGATGAAGAGTTTTGATCAATCTCGCGGGTAACAGGGCCCATCTCATTCGGCCCGGAAACGGAAAAATTTTTTCGATGGCAAATCGGCGCAGAAATGTTTGGAACCAGGATCTCTTGTAATGCTGCTCCACGTGGTCGCGCGTGTGTTCAAGAAGATGACCGTACTCAACACCACTGGGGCAGGCCGTCTCGCAGGCGCGACAGCCTAGGCACAGATCAATGTGGCGCACTGCGGCATCCTCCAGCTGTAACCGCCCAGTCTGCAATGCACGCATGAGATAAACGCGTCCACGAGGCGAATCGTTTTCGTTGCCCGTCTCCAGATACGTGGGACACGCGGACAGGCAGAGCCCGCAATGCACACAGGCCAGCGACTTCTCCTCATCTATGAATCGTTCGTCGTTCATGGCGCGGGCAAAATGCCTTTGGGATCAAAGGAACGCTTGATGCGTTGCTCCAAGGCAGAAGGTTTGTGAAGGGTCGGTTCGCCCCTGAAATAATAGATGCCATTGCCCGCCCGGGCGACGAATGGCTTGATGTCTTGCAGTTGTTCAATGAGTTTGTCCGGAGGGGCGGCTGCAAATGCATGGGATTTTGAGCGAAAGGAGCCATCATGCGCCAAGTCGCCGGGCTTGTTGATTTTCATTTCATGTGCGCCCTCCACCTGCGCATCCACATCTGCCTTCGCGCCGGAGAGGCCCAGCACCAGTGTCAATGAGCCGCTTTCGAGGTAATGTAGATCAAGCACGCTGGGCTGCAAGTCCGAGGCCCAGATGCGTTCGATTAAAGTTTTCGCCTCTTCAAGTGACTCGCACTCACAGCGCAAAAAGACTTCTGACTCAGGCAGCGGCAACAACTTGAAGGTGGCCTCAACAATCACGCCCAACGTGCCGCGGCTTCCGACGAAAAGTTTGCACAGATCGAAGCCTGCGACATTCTTGACCACTTTTCCACCATTACGCACCAGTCGTCCATCCGGCAACACCACGGCTATACCAATCAGCCAATCCCGGATGGTGCCGAAACCAAACCGCCGTGGTCCATTGGCATTTCCTCCGAGCAGCGCGCCAACCGATGTAACTTCGGGCTGCGGAGGGTCGATTGGCAGCCATTGACCGTGATTGGCCAGATTTGCTTGGAAAGTTGCCACCGACATGCCCGCCTGCACCGTTGCGGTCATGTCTTCCGGAACGTGTTCGACGAGTTGATTGATGGCTGACAAGTCAAACGACGTTACATCGCGCGCATTCGGCAACGATTTCTGTAGTTTCTCAAAACTTTCCGCGGTGAGCGTCATGCGGCTGCCTGTTTGCGTGGGGCGAATTCCGCGCAGCGCTTGGCGCCGGGGAACATTTTGTGGGGATTGAATCGTTGCTCGGGGTCGAAAGCGCGACGTAGGGTTTGCATGGCATCCAGATCATCCGCGGAGAACTGCTTGGGCATGAAATCAATTTTTTCCGCTCCGATGCCGTGTTCCCCAGTGACACTGCCACCCAAAGCGATGCATTTTTCGAGAATGTCGTGGCCTGCATCGAGAGCACGCTGCACTTCACCCTCGCGGCGTTCATCAAACAAAATAAGCGGGTGAAGATTGCCGTCACCGGCGTGGAACACGTTGGGGATGCGGAGGTTGTACTTCTTGCTGGTGGCACGAATGAAGCGCATCATCTCGGGTAGTTTGCTGCGTGGTACCACCCCGTCTTGCGTGACGTAATTTGGGCTCAGTCGGCCAATGGCGCCAAAGGCGCGTTTCCGGCATTTCCAAATGGCAGCCCGTTCGGAGTCGTCCTTGGCCACCCGTACCTCGCGGGCTCCGTTGTTGCGGCAAATTTTTTCAACTTGTTCGCCCTGCGCCTCAACGCCCGCGGGCAGCCCATCAAGTTCCACGATGAGCACCGCGCCAGCATCCAGCGGGAAACCGAATTGATACGCTTCCTCCACAGCGCGAGTGATGAGCTGGTCCATCATTTCCAAGGCCCCGGGCACTATGCCTGCGCTGATGATGTCGCTGACTGTTTGGCTGGCTTCATCAACACTTTCGAACACGCCGAGGAAAGTTTTGAATGCAGGGGGTGTTTTCATTAGCCGCACCAGCACGCGCGTGACTATGCCGAACATGCCTTCGCAGCCGATGGCCGCGCCACGCAGGTCATAGCCGGGTACGTCCTCGCCACCAGTAGGCGTGACGCCAAGCCACTCGATCGAACCATCGGGCAGCACTATTTCGTAGCCAAGCACGTGGTTGGTAGTAACACCATTCTTAAGGGTGTGCGGGCCGCCGGAGTTGGTGGCCACATTGCCACCGATGGTGCAGGCGGGTTGGCTGGAGGGGTCGGGTGCGTAGAATAGGCCGTGTGGAGCGGCGTCGCGGGTGATCCAGGCATTTACGCAGCCGGCTTCGACAAGTGCGCGACGGTTGCGGGCATCAATTTCCAATACGCGATTCATGCGGGTGAGGGCGATCATGACACCGCCGTCAATCGCAAGCACGGATCCGCTAAGACTGGTTCCCGCGCCGCGGGGAATCACCGGAACTTGTAGACGATTGCAAAGCTTGGCGATGGCTGCAACTTGTTCCGTGGTTTGAGGGAGAACGACGGCAGTGGGGAGGTTTTTCTGGAGTGTGTAGGCGTCGCACTCGTAGACAAGGAGTTCCTGCTCACTGGAGACAATGCCGTCTTCACCCACGATGGCGCACAATTCCTCGATGAGATTGGTTGAGGGCATGGATGGTTGTTTGTTGGCGGACGAATTTGCCCAAAACCATTGCCGGTGTCGAGAGATGTGGCTAGGGTCACGCCGATGACGCCTGAAAAGTTTTCCCCTCCCAAGCGAATGCTCATGGGCCCGGGCCCAAGTGATGTGCCGCCCTCGGTGCTGGAGGCTATGAGTCAGCCGCTGGTGGGGCATTTGGACCCTTCCTTTGTGGAAATGATGGAGGAGATCAAGGGAATGCTGCGAAAGACTTTCCTGACCGAGAATGAGATGACCTTCCCGGTCAGTGGCACCGGGAGTGCTGGAATGGAATTTTGTTTTGCGAACTTGATCGAGCCCGGAGATGAGGTGGTGATTGGCGTGAACGGAGTGTTTGGGACGCGAATGGCGGATGTGGCACTGCGCTGCGGTGCCGATGTGGTGACGGTTGAGGCAGAGTGGGGCCGGATCATTGAGCCTGAACAAATAGTCAGGGCGGTTGAGGGAAGACAGCCCAAGATCGTGGCTTTGGTTCACGCGGAAACTTCAACCGGCGCATTAACGCCAGTGGAGGAAATTTCAAGAATTGCTCATAAGGCCGGGGCACTGTTGTTGCTGGATACCGTGACATCACTGGGTGGATGCCCGGTGCGAGTAGACGACTGGGGAGTGGATGCGGTCTACAGCGGCACCCAGAAATGCTTGAGCTGCCCGCCGGGGCTTGCGCCGGTTTCCCTGAGCAACCGGGCGATGGATGTTGTGAAATCACGGGGCGTCACCGTGCAGAGTTGGTATTTGGATGTCAACTTGTTGGCCAATTACTGGGGGGACGGGGCGCGGGTTTATCATCATACTGCTCCGATCAGCATGGGGTACGGTTTGCATGAATCACTGCGACTGGTGCTGGAGGAGGGGCTGGAAGGCCGCTGGCGACGCCATGAGGAAAATCATGGGAAACTGCGCGAGGGGCTGGAGGGGCTGGGCTTGAGTATCGCGTCTCAAGTGGGGCATCAATTGTGGCAGCTCAACGCGATTAATGTTCCTGAAGGGGTGGATGAGGCAGCTGTAAGAGGCGGTTTGTTAGACAATCATGGCATTGAAGTAGGGCCCGGTTTGGGGCCGCTAAAAGGCAAGGTTTGGCGTGTTGGCTTGATGGGGCATTCCTGCCAGGCAGAAAATGTGGCGCAATTCTTAAAGGCGCTGGAGCAGGAGTTGGGGAAGTAGCCAAATGGCGGAAGGGGAGGGATTCGAACCCCCGGTGCAGCTTTTGGCCGCACGCTCGATTTCGAGTCGAGTGCCTTAAACCGGACTCAGCCACCCTTCCGTCCCGGGCAATGTATCGCACGCGCGGAACTTCGGCCAGTCACAATGGAGAGTTTTCACAGGGCGGTGAAAAACTATTCAGGGGTTGCGCTCGACGACTTGAGAGCGGTTCGATTTACTGGCGGGGTGATCGATCGCGCCGAATCATTGGCGAATTTTGTTGAGGTTCTACGGGATGCGGCTTGGCTGGCCATTGACACCGAGGCGGACAGCTTGCATTCGTATCCGGAGAAGTTGTGCCTGATTCAGGTGGGCATTCCGGGACGGATTGAATTGGTGGATCCATTGTGCGGGGTGGAACTGGCTGGTTTCTGGGGGGCTTTGGCTGGACGGGAGCTTTTGATGCACGGGGCGGATTATGATTTGCGGCTGCTCCAAGGTGGGCATGATTTTGTCCCGGATCAGATTTTTGACACGATGCTGGCGGCGAGATTGTTGGGTCGTGAAAAGTTTGGGCTGGCGGATTTGGTTCAACATTATCTGGGTGTCACCCTTGAAAAAGGATCGCAAAAGGCCAATTGGGCTCGGCGGCCGCTGACGCCGCAAATGGAGGAATATGCACGCAACGATGTCTTACACCTTGATTCGTTGGTGGAAAAGTTGCGTGATGAATTGCGCGAAAAGGGCCGGGAAGAATGGCACCGTCAGGAGTGTCGGCAGTTGATTGTGGACAACACAAACTTACCCGGGCCCGACGAAGATAGGATTTGGCGGATCAAGGGGAGTAACAGATTGTCCCCGGCATCCCTAGCTGTTTTGCGAGAATTGTGGCAATGGCGTGAAAAGGAGGCTGTGAGGCGGAATCGTCCTCCGTTTTTTGTTTTGTCTCATGATCTTCTATTAAAACTTTCATCTGTTGCGGCGGAAGGAGGGGACTGTCGGCCGTTATTGCCCCGCAGAATTCCGGAACGGCGAAGATTGTCCATTCTCGACGCCGTCGGGAGAGGGATTGACATCCCCACAGGTGATTGCCCGCAACCAGTCAAATCTCCCCCGCGTCGAAACGTCACCGCGAAGCAGAAAAAGCGCTTTGGCGAGCTACAGGAGCGCAGGGATCAACATGCAGAGAATCTGGAAATTGACCCCACTATTATCGCCAGCCGAGCCACCCTGATGGCCTTGGCTCTCGACGAAGAGGAGCACTCGGCCTACGTGCTTCCTTGGCAGCGCGAATTATTGGCGATATAGCGCGCTAGACGAGGTGTTTGTGCGCCTTGGACTCGGCGAGCTTGGCAACGAGGTCGCGCATTTTGTGGGTGGCCCGCTTGTGGGCGACCAAAGTGGTGTCATCCGTCATAACCACCACGCAGTCGCGCAGGCCAACAAGGGTGATGGGCCTCCGGTTTTTCTTTTCCCGGGTGTCGAAAATGACATTTCTGGATGCGTCAACATGAACGAAGTCCGCCTCCGCGCAGTTGCCTTCGGGATCGGCCTTTAAATGGCGTGACAAGGCTGGCCAGGCGCCGAGGTCATCCCAATCAAAATTGCCATCAGCAACGATGACATTCTGGGCATTCTCCATCACGCCGTAATCGAAGGAAATTTTCCGCAAGTCAGGATAATCCTCGGCCAAGGCCTTTTTTAGTTTGGCGGAAGAGATGGCTGCATTGAACCAACGTTCACAGGCCTCGTGCAATGGTTTCTGATGCTTTAAAAGGCTCTCGGTAATGGTCGCGAATGAGAAAACGAACATGCCGGCATTCCAGCGGTACTGGCCGCTGCTGAGATATTCAACTGCCTTTTCATAGCGGGGTTTTTCGACGAAACGCTCTGCTCGATGAAACGTGGTCTTGTAAGGTTTGCGGCCTGGGGGGGGAGGCAGGGCCTCGCCAACACGAATGTAGCCGTAACCCGTAGCGGGCTCGCTGGGCGGAATGCCGATGGTGGCTATGGCTTGGCCACGGCTCGCGAGATCAAAACTCTCTTCCAGGATTTTTTGAAATTTCTTCTCGTGTTTTTGGGGGATGACATGGTCGGCAGGAAGCACTGCCATGATGCCGGTCATGGACCGTGCACCCACAAGTGCCGCACCTAAGGCGACAGCCGCACAAGTATCGCGGCCACAGGGTTCAGCGATGATATTTTCCTTGGGGACTCGTGGAAGCTGTTTTCGGACGGCCGCAGCTTGGGATTCATTGGTGATGACAAAGATATTTTTTGCCGGCACGACCGGCTTCACCCGCTCGAATGTGTGTTGGAGAAAGGATTTCCTGTCGAACAAGGCAAGGAGTTGCTTGGGGGTCTTTTCCCGGCTGAGCGGCCAAAAACGTTCGCCGCGACCGCCGGCCATGATAATGGCAAAGTGATCCTTGTTTGCGCTCATTAGCTATTTTTTGTGCGAATTGCGTCGGTTAATGTCCGGACAAAGCCGGAAATTTGAGGGACCATGTCCGGTGATGCCCCACGGTCGGCAATTTGATTGACGATGGCGCTGCCAACCACAATGGCATCACCATGAGCCGCGACTTCGCGGGCCTGCGCGGGATTCGAAATACCAAAACCAATGGCAATAGGCAGGTCTGTGTGGCGGCGAATTATTCCGGTCATGTGCCCAATCGTACTGGAAACAGTCTGTTGCATTCCGGTGACTCCCTCGCGTGAGATATAGTAAATGAAGCCGCTGCCTCGAGAGACGATTTCCCGAACTCGATCCTCCGGGGTGGTTGGGGCAACCAGCCAAATGGCGCACAGATCGGATTCGCGCATGAGGTTGGCGTATTCGTCGGCTTCTTCAGGTGGAAGGTCGAGAGTCAGAAGTCCATCCACACCGGCAGCCTTGGCATCTTTCAAAAATTTGGCGAGGCCGTATTGGTGAAGCAAGTTGTAGTAGATGTAGAATACGATGGGTATCTGTGACTCACGCCGAATATCCGAGATGGTGTCAAGCAGAGCAGTCGGGGTGGTGCCGCTGGCTAATCCCCGTTGGGCAGCGAGCTGATTAACTAACCCATCTGCCAATGGATCGCTAAAGGGGACGCCCAGTTCCAGTACGTCAACCCCGGCTTCGTCAAGGGCTATGGCTAGCTGACGAGTGTGTTTCAAATTTGGATCCCCCCCGCCAATATAGGCCACAAAACCTTTTTGGTTTGCCTTGTTCAGTTCGGCGAATCGTTGCTCGATGCGGTTCATCTGGACGAAGGATGTCAATTGGCCGGGCGGGTTGCAAGCCGCAGTCCCTCAAGGGTGAGCTTGGGCCGGATTGCAGTAACCGCCTCAATTTTTTCGGCGATCAATTTGGCGTGGCCGCCGGTGGCAATGACGGGAAGCTTTTTTGTGCGCAGTTCCTTTTGAACACGGCGTATCAACGCCTCGACCAAGCCCTGATAGCCGTGAACTGCGCCAATCCTCATGGCTTCTTCTGAATTGCGGCCAATGGCGGAACGTGGAGCGCGGAGGGTAATACGAGGCAGGAGGGCAGTTTTTTCGTGAAGATAGTCGGTCATGGCGGCCAAGCCGGGCGCAATGATGCCGCCTGCGTAATGGCCATGTCGATTGACGATGTCGAAGGTAACAGCTGTTCCAAAGTCAACAATAACAACCGGGGCTCCAAATTCCTCCAGCGCCGCGCGGGCGTTGGCAAGCCTGTCTGGCCCAATGGTTGATGGTTTTGGATAATCGATCCCTATGCCGCAAGTCTTGTGGTTAAATTGCATGTGCGGTATGTCCGCTTTGTTTAACCAAGCTTCCGCTGCCCTTGCGGCCTTCGGAACCACGCTACAAATGACCGCCTTGTGGGTGCGTCGTTGACCGAGGACTAGCTCCAGCAGTCGCGGCATGCGTCCATCACTCCAGTGGCGAGTTGGGAGATTATGGGGGCGATGAACCCGTTTCCCCGCCAAGGCGGCAGTCGTACTGCTGTTGCCGATGTCCAAAAGAAGCTGCATCAAGATTTAGTCAGGCGAACATCTCCGCCGGTTACGGGTTCCAGACGCCCGTGCTCAGTGCGAAGCAGGAGAGCGCCGTTGGGGTCAAGTGACTCCGCTCGGCCACGAAGGGTGCGAGGGCCTATTTCGATGGTGACCAGTTGGCCGAGTGTGTCACAGCGGCCTTCCCATTCCTCGGACAATTCATCAAACCTACGGTCGAGGATGCGCGCGTAGTCACGATCCAATTCACGAAGTACGGCAGCCGCCAAGGCAGGCCTGTCGGCGGGGTGGTCCAAGACGTTTTTCAGCGAGGTGGCTGTCTGCCGAAGCTCGGGCGGGAAATCGCTTTTTGAATGTTGGACGTTGATGCCGATGCCCAAGGTCACATGGCGGACCTGATCCATCTCGGCTTGAAGTTCAGTGAGAATGCCCGCGATTTTTCGGTCTCCGATCAATAGGTCATTGGGCCACTTGATCCTTGGGTTCAAACCGGTTTCTGTCTGAATGGCACGTGCGATGGCGGTGGCCGCCGCGGCGGTGAGCTGAGTAGTCTCTGGCGGCAGTAATTGAGGCCGCAACAGAATGGATAGCCACAATCCTTTGCCGGTGGGAGAAGACCAGCGGCGGCCTAGCCGGCCGCGACCTTTGGTTTGTGCCTCGGCAAAAACCACGAGCCCCTCGGGGTGGTTCTCCAAGGCGAATTTCTGGATGAGATCGTTGGTGGAAGTGGCTCGGGGAAAGACTTGGATGTCGCGGCCAATGACGCGGGGTTTCCCCAAGCGAGATACGAGATCCGGCGCCATCAACGAGTCCGGGGAGTCGATAAGCCGGTAGCCGGTGTGAGGGTTTGCGGCAATGTCAAAACCGAGATTGCGCAGCACCTCAATCCGCGACCAGACCGCCGCGCGGCTGATTCCGAGACGACGGCAAAGCTCGGCCCCGGATGTGCCATTCTTATCATTTCGCAGAGCGGTCAGAATTTTCGTGTCGACGGTCACTGGAAGTCCAAAGCGATGTCCACGGCCGCAGCAGAGTGGGTAAGCGCGCCGACGGAAATAAAGTCTACTCCGGTTTCGGCGATTCCCCGGATGTTGTCCAGCGTGACTCCTCCGCTGGCTTCAAGCCGGCTACGCCGGCCGTTGGCACGGACGATTTTCCGGATCACATCGGGCTTCATATTGTCCAGGAGTACAATGTCCGCGCCGGCCTCAATGGCTGCGAGCGCCTGCTCGGGTGTGTCTGCCTCGATCTCAATTTTTAGTTTGGGGTGTTCATTTCGCGCACGGTTAATTGCAGTGGCGATGGGGTTGGGCTCGTTGTGCAGGGCCGCCAAGTGATTGTCCTTGATGAGCACCATGTCATGCAGGCCCATACGGTGGTTATGCCCGCCGCCTCTGGCCACGGCATACTTCTCCAGCATGCGCCACCCAGGAGTGGTTTTGCGCGTATCCAGTAGGCGCGCCTTGGTGCCAGCAATTTCCTGAAAAAATCTATTCGTCAGCGTTGCGATGCCGCTGAGTCTTTGCAGGTAATTCAAGGCGGTGCGCTCGCTGGACAGGATGGCGCGTGTGGCGCCTTCGACCTGCATCAGTGGTTTGCCCGATTCCAGTGTATCGCCGTCCATGGACAGTGAGGTGATTTTGAGTTTGGGGCAGATTTCATGGAAGGCGGTTTGCGCCAGAGGCAGGCCGGCGACTGTCAGTGGTTGGCGAGAAACGATAAGTCCGTTGGACAGTGCATCCGAAGGAATCAGCGCGTTGCTGGTTGCGTCGCCCTGGCCAATATCCTCGGCAAGCGCGCGGCGGACATGTTCACAACAGGCAGCTTGATCCAGATCAGGCACGGGGAGAGCATGGAAGAGTAATGCGGGTGGTGGCAATTCTTTCAAAGAAATTTCGTGAAATTTTCCCGAGGGCAGCGTAGATTATCCCCATGGCAAATGTCATCATTCGTCCGGACTGGGTGCTGCCTGAGAAACTTGTCACGCCCGAGGAGGTTTATCGCAATCGAAGGACATTCCTGCGCACCATGGGTGTGGCCGGAGCGGGGCTGATTGGAGGATCCGCAATGGGGGCGGCCAAGGATGTCGCGAAGTATTATCCCGCGAAAAAGAATCCAGCTCTTTCCTCGAAACTTGCCGCCGGCGATCGGATGACCAAGGAGGAATGGGCAACGGGCTACAATAATTTCTATGAGTTCACAACTCGCAAGGAGTGGGTGAAGCACCCGCATTTCATGGGCAAATTTGTCGTGGATCCGTGGAAGGTTCGGATCGACGGCCTTTGCAATAAGCCCTTTGACGGCGATGCCTATGATCTGATCGGCGAGATGGGCAAGCAGGGCAAGCTTGAGGATCGAACCTATCGTTTTCGCTGTGTGGAAGCATGGTCAATGATTGTGCCATGGACGGGATTCCAGTTGTCTGAATTGATCAAACTCGTGGAACCAAAAGCCGAGGCAAAATTTGTGCGCATGACGACGGCGGTTGACTTCAAGACCATGCCGGGTGCTGCCCAAATGAAGAATTACACTTGGCCTTATCAGGAGGGCTTGCGCATGGATGAAGCCATGCATCCGCTGACGATCATGGCCACCGGCATGTACGGCAAGCCGCTGCCAAAGCAGAATGGCGCTCCCCTGCGCCTGATTGTACCGTGGAAATACGGCTACAAGAGTATTAAGTCCATCGTGAGAATTGAGCTGGTGGCGAAACAGCCGAAAACCTTCTGGGAAATTGCCAACCCCAAGGAATATCCCTTTGAGTCTAACGTGGATCCAGCGGTGCCCCATCCCCGGTGGTCCCAGGCGACCGAGCAAGTGCTCGGCTTGGGGCACCGAATCAATACGCTCAAGTACAATGGCTTTGGCAAAGAGGTGGCTGCCTTGTACAAATAGCGATTCTTAACGGTTTCTATCCATGCCTGCCCCCGTGGTTACTGTCGCGCAGATGCGCGATTGGGAGGCGGCGGCGTGGGCTGATGGCCGTGATGTCGCCGAAGTGATGCGGCTGGCTGGCGGCGCGGTTGCCCGGAGTGCAACGGCACTTACTTGTGAGAGGGATTTCATTCTACTTCTTGTCGGCCCGGGAAACAATGGTGGGGACACCAAGCTTGCTGCAGAACAGATAACCGGCAGATCGCTGGAGGTGATTGATGTTGATGGCCTGAAGGACATTCAGAAGATCAAGAAGGGGCTCGAACGGAAGCCCGGATTGATTGTGGATGGTTTGTTCGGGATCGGCCTTAACCGCCCTCTGAACGAAGACTGGAGGGAGGTAATCAAGGTGGTAAATAGATCGAACGTTCCCGTGTTGGCGGTGGATGTGCCTTCCGGCCTGAATGCTGATGATGGGCGTGCCATGGGGGCGGCCATTCAAGCTTCCGTGACGCTGACGTTCGGCGGGCCCAAAGTGGGGTTGCTGGTCGGTGAATCTGCCCGCCATGTGGGCCGCTTGGAAGTTGCGCCTGAAATCGGTCTTGGCGAATGCCCAACACAAACTGAATGGAGATGGGTGTTGGGTGAAGATTTTAAAGGGTTTCCCCCGGTGCGAGCGGCGAACACGCACAAGGGGGATTATGGCCATCTTGGAATTGTGGCAGGAAGTTTGGGATTTCATGGGGCGGCTGTGCTGGCTGCCCGGGCGGCGTTGAAGGCAGGGCCGGGCTTGGTTACGCTGGTGGTTCCGGAAAATATTTATGAGCCTGTGTCAAAACAGCTTCGCGCCCCGATGGTTCACCCATGGTCCGAGCAGGCAAAACGGGCGCTGGGCAATTGCAGCGCCGTTCTGGCAGGGCCGGGATTGGCGTCGGATGATCTCCCGGACGACTTGCGCAAGTGGGTTGTTAGCGCTTGGAGCGTAGACTCACGGCCAATGGTTGTCGATGCCAGCGCCTTAAATTGGATTAAGCTCTCTGAAACGGCCAACAACGGGTTCGCCCGGATCGTAACCCCGCATCCGGGGGAGACCGCAAGGCTGCTTGAAACCTCAACGGATAAGATTCAGGTAAACCGGCCCGGCGCATTACGGCTGTTAGCGCAGCGTCTTGGATGCCGGGTTGTTTTGAAGGGAAATCACACACTTATTGGGGAACACGAGGGCAGCATTGTAGTCAATTCGAGCGGCAATCCATTTCTTGCACAAGGAGGGAGCGGGGATGTACTTGCGGGTTTTTTGGCTGGCTGGCTGGCTCAACCCAAATTGCAGGGTAACTTGGACCAGTTGACGGCTTACGCTGTCTGGAAGCATGGAGCGGCTGCTGATGCGTTGTCAGCAGCCGGTCGTGATATTTGGGGAATGGATGAGCTGGTGGCGGAGTTGTAATTGAAATTTGATTGCGCGGCGGGCGCGTTTCCGGTTCACATCGGGAAGGACATGAGGGTGTTGCGGTTTTTGTTTTTGGCATGGATGGGAGTGCGCGCCTTTGCGCAACCCGCCCCCCTCCTGTACGAACTGACAAATCAGCAGCAAATTCCGGGAGACCAAATTGTATCCCTGACTCCACAAGGGGTTCGGTTCCGCATTCAATTTCAGCCGACGGATGTTATCCCATGGGCGGCACTGACTACCAATTCGGTGCAGCACATTCTTGGGCGATTACAAAGAGAGCCCGTCTACTTGCAATTGCAGCCGACACTGCAGGCGGCAGTCTTTTCGGCAATTCAACAACGATTGAGACCAGCGGCGCCAGTAATTCCCGGGGTTCAACCCGTTGCGCCAATCTCAGGTGCCACCAATACGGCATCCGCGGGTGTGGGCCTTCCAGCGGCACCGCCAGATGAGCAGCCAGTCCGCCCCTCGCTGGCACCCTTGGCACCTTCCAGTTGGCGAAATATGCCCAAGGGTTTCGTGCCCCAGAGCGGGAAGAGCATCAATGAGCAGGGTCTGGTAGGGAGTTTGTTTGGCAGCCCAATCATGCTTTTTTTCCTCCTCCTGTTGCTGGGAGCTAATTTTTATCTGGCGCGAGAGATTGCGGATTGCAAAGGGCGGCCGCGCGGGCTGGTTTGTGGTTTGTCCTTTGTTGCCCCGTTTGTCGTTCCACTGGTGTTTGCAATGATGCCGATGACAGCGGGGAAGGCAGCAGTCGTGGGTCCACGATCAAGAGTTGCAGAGGCGGCTGAAAAGGCGAAAACACGCTCCATGGAAGCAGCCGCAAAACCCGCACCTTCGGCACGAAAACCAAACCCCAAGCCGCCTCCCGAAGCACAGCCGGAGGCCCAATCGCAGCCACAGCAACCTGCGGTCAACGGCTATTACCACAGAAGTCAAGTGAAGTTTAACCGGAATTTTTTCGTCACTGAATTGATGCGTTTCAGCCGGGCGGTTCCCGTGGGGGAATGGATGGTGGTCCGGACAATCGCTGGTGAAGAAATGTGGGCGGCGCGCGTAACAGCGGTCAATGAGGAAGGTGTGGCCTTTTCCGTGGCTGTGGGAGAAATTTGGGCGGACAAGGCGCTGGCTTATCATCAAATCAACGAGATATTTATCCAGCCCATGGAAGGCTGAATTATGAAGTACAAGACCATTCTGCTTTTTGGCGCACCCGGCTCAGGCAAGGGAACGCAGGGCCGCGTTCTTGGCCGTGTGCCCAATTATTTTTATTTTTCCTGCGGCGATGTTTTCCGAAACCTGCGGCCGGAGGATCCCTTGGGAAGAAAGTTCATGGAGTTTTCAAGCCGGGGGGAACTTGTTCCTGATGAATTGACGGTTGAGCTTTGGCAAAAACACCTGGATGCCTGCACGCGCGATGGTGAGTTTCATCCGGAACATGACTGGTTGGTGCTTGATGGGATCCCCCGCAATACCAGCCAAGTGGATATCATGAATGACTCCATCAGCGTTCATGCGGTTTTGCACCTGGCCTGCAATGACATGAGCAAAATGGAGGAGCGAATCCAGAGGCGCGCCCTCAAGGAGAATCGCTTGGACGACGGAAATGTGGAAACCATCCGTCACCGCTTCAAGACCTACATTGAAGAGACTCAACCCGTGCTGGACAAGTACAGGTCTGAAATCGTTCATGACATTGACTCCACGGACACGCCACTGAATGTGTTCGCCAACGTGGTGAAGATCGTGCAATCCCTTAACTAGGTGACAGCTCCGCTTCGGGTGATTTTCATGGGGACGGCCGAGTTGGCCTGCCCGGGCCTGGTTGCACTCCATGAATCAGAGTTTGCCGAGGTGGTTGCGGTGATTTCGCAACCCGATCGGCCCCGGGGCCGTAAAATGGATCTGCAACCGACCTTTGTTAAGAAGTGCGCTTTGAATCTTGGCCTGCAGGTTTATCAGCCAGCCACCCTTCGGGATAGCGATGCATTTGACATGCTGGCAAGACTCCGGCCCGATGTCATCGTGGTGATCGCCTATGGTCAAATCCTGCCAGCAGCAATTCTCGAACTGCCTCCTTATGGCTGCCTGAATGTCCACACGTCACTCCTGCCAAAATACCGCGGTGCAGCCCCAATCCAATGGGCACTGTACAACGGGGACACCGAGACAGGGGTTACGCTCATGAAAATGGATGCCGGACTGGATACGGGCGATATTGTGTCGATTTCTAAAACACCGATCGGTTCACTTGATAACGCGCAGACTCTGCATGACCGCCTCGCCGAAATGGGCGCGGCCCTTCTTGTTGAATCGTTGCCGGCATACACCTTGGGTGAAATTGACCTCGTGCCTCAGGCCCATGAAGAAGCTTCCACTGCCCGGAAGATCATCAAGGAAGATGGGCGCATAGACTGGTCTCGCTCGGCACATGCATTGCTCCAAGTTATCCGCGCCTTCACCCCCTGGCCGGGGGCGTTTACGGAAGTTCCATCCATGAATATGGCACTGCTAAAGATATGGGAGGCGGAGGTGTTGGAGGGCGATGGCCCCGAGGGCGAAGTCATTGTGGCGGACGAGTCAGGCATTGTGGTCGCATGCGGCGAACAGGCCTTAAGATTGACGATGGTTCAGCGGGAAGGAGGCAGGCGCATGGCGGCCGCTGAATTCCTGCGCGGCTGCACGCTTGAAGCCGGCACTGTTCTTGGCGCTAGGGGGCGCTCCTAACGTAGAGGCGCAACAAACTCCACTTTCTTCTCAGCCAAGTGGCGTGGCGCAGAGGTCGTCATGGCCCGAATCAGCAAGGGGGCATTCCATGGTCCGGGCGAATCGCCGATTTTAACCTTGAGCAATACTTTTGACTCATTTGGTCTCAGCAATGCCGGTTCAGCAAAGATGTCGTTTATGTGGCCGGGGAGAAGTAGTTCCACGCGCATGGGCTGCGTGCGCACCGCAGGCTCGCGACGGATGGTGACTGGGATAACGATTTCACTATTTGGTCTCGCGGTGAACGAATTTGAACTGGTCTGAACCGTGACCAAACCTTCGGCCGCAACACTGATGAGTTGGTCATCCCGTTCGCGGGAGGTGTAGCTGATCTTGTGTTTTGACCCATCAAAATCGGTCATTTCACCGATAAGCATCACGCACACGCGGCTGGTCCGCCCAACTTCAATGCGGGCAGGAAACTTGACCGGGAATGCAAAATCATCCGTTCCTTCCGGAACTGTTACAATGTGATCCCTCACGCCCTGCAGATGGCGGATCTGCTTGTCGGCCAAGCGCACGGTGATGGGCCCCGTAAAGTCGCCGCGGTCAATCGAATACTTACGATGATAGGTTGTGCCCCCGGGAAGCCCGGTAATGATTCGATAGACACCCCGGTGCTTAAAGGGCACTGCTGGGACAACACCGATGCGAAGACTACTGGTGCCGTCCACCGCCGTGGCCGCCCGCGTGATGGATTTCCCATCAAGCATGGCGGTTCCCTCGATGATTAATTCGCTTGAGGAAATCTTGGTGCTGGCCAAGGCAATAAACACCAACTCAGCTGAACTGGCTCCGGCTGCAATGGTGGTGTTGTGCACAGATACATTTTCAGGCAACCCGGAAATCTTTAACTGCACTTCACCCTTAAAGTTTCCGAGGCGGCTCAGGGCAACCTTGAATTTGGGTCGGCGCTTGGCGTCTTCGGCTTTCAACTTTTTGACTGATTGCTGTGCTATACGACTTTCCGAGGAGAGTTCGCGTATTCGCATGGCAGCCCTGGGGTCAGATTTTCTCACTGCTTGGGCGGCTTTCAGTTCAGTGGCAATTTGGAAGATTCGTTTTTCGAGGGTAGCAATTTCCTCTTCGTTTGTTTCCAAGCCCCCTTTTGGGTCACGCGTTACATTGTAAAATAATGCTGGGAGAGTGATTGAGAATCCTGGGGTTTCAGTTTCGGTCGCGGTGAGCCGATAGGCAAAATCCAGACCACCACGTGAGTTGAATCGATCCCGAATTTTGAGAGTGAATTCACCTGCCTTCTTGGAGCTAAACTCGATGCGCGGATCGGGGTTGTCCTTGGCTCGATCATCGTTGGTGGCCATTTGCCTGCCCTCGGAATCGTACAGGGTGAGCACGGCGTCGAGCGGACTGCCGAGCTTGGCCGCGGCAAGGTCGAGGGTGATTTTTCGGTTTTCCCGGAGATTGATTTTCCACTCATCGGTTTCACCGGGCTTGGCAATGCGCCCATTGAAAATGATCGGAGCCGTGGCAGTTGATTTTTTTGGCTCAAGTTGTTCGGGGAAATCGCTGACAACGAAACGAGCGGTGCCCCAGTGTTTGATTGCAGCGATATGTGAATTTGCCGAAACAGTTTCGAAGGATACAACGGAGCGCTGGGAGGGCAGGGCGGGTCCATTTAATTCGGCCTCAATGGCAGTGCCGCGTTGTGCGCCCAGTGGAAATTGGCTGAGGATGTGCGGGCCTCGCTTTAGCGTAAGCCTGTAGACGTGGTTCTGTAGGCCCCAAAACTTGGCGTCTCGGATGTGCACTGCGTAACGGCCATCACGTGGTGCCTTGAACCAGTGAATGGGATCGCCACCGCGCAAAGTTTTATTCGTGGCGACCGGATTG
Source organism: Verrucomicrobiales bacterium (assembly GCA_002728775.1). Taxonomy (GTDB): domain Bacteria; phylum Verrucomicrobiota; class Verrucomicrobiia; order Limisphaerales; family UBA1100; genus UBA6614. The sequence continues at coordinate 34,126 of PBVU01000065.1, forward strand.
TTTTTCTCATCCCGAACAGCGAGTACGATGTTGAGGGGTGAGCCAAATCGTTTGGCAGCGGCATCGCATACGATCGTTTCGCCGGCCTTGGCGGCAAAAGTCCACACATCCACGTCCTCACGTGGGAATATGCGGCCGTTGGCCGTAACCGGAAGGGTAATTTTCTGCGGAATGGGTCGGCCATCAATTTCTGTTTCCATTACTTCCGGGAAGTCGCCGATGACAAATTTCAGTGTTTTCGTGACGCCCTGCGAAGTCCAGCAGCGCCATAATCGCTCCCCAAGAGCTGCGTCCTTGGCAACAATGAACGTGTTTAGGTGGTCTTTCGGGTAGTCCTCGCTCCGTTGCGAAAGTGGCTGGTGAATGAGCGGCCCCTCAAACCAAATCGTGTGCGTTCGCTTGATGATGGGCTGGAATTGCACGCCGTCTCCCAGCATTTCAAAGTTCGCTTGGCCGTGAAAATAGTATCCGCCAATACGGACGGGCACGGTGGTGCCGCGCTGGGCACCGGCAGGATAGATGTATTCAATGTCAGGTGGCTCGGCAAATGCAGTGAACGGCATTGATGCCGCCAGGAACGCCGCTGGTATCTTGTTGGCGGTGGCTCTTTTGAAGCATATCATTTTGAAATTCCAAACCGGTGGCCGCTGGCCTTGCCGGCAGCATGTCACAGCAGTTCCTTAATGATGCGACCGTTGTTGGTGAGCATCACAGGGCGACCTTCAGGCGTATGCATTTCGCTACGAGGATTGATGCCCAGCAGGTGATACACCGTGGCGCAAAGATCCTCGGGGCCGTATGGGTTTTCAGCGGGGTCCATCGCCCACTTGTCGCTTTTGCCTATTACCCGCCCACCTTGGATGCCGCCACCACCAATGGCTACGGTAAAGCTGCGGCTCCAATGGTCCCGCCCGGCCTTGGCGTTGATTTTCGGGGTGCGTCCAAATTCTCCCGTAAGCACGACAACGGTTTTTTTGAGCAGGCCGCGGTCTTCCATGTCGCGAAAGAAGGTGGGGATGGCCATATCGAATTTCGGCAAAAGATCCTCCTTCAAGACGCGAAAGTTGTGGAAATGCGTATCCCAGTTTGAATGATCCACGGTTACGCAGCGAACGCCGGCCTCCACAAGCCTGCGAGCCATGAGGCAGGACTGGCCGAGCGTGGTGCGCCCGTAGGCGTCGCGCAGCTTGGGTGATTCCTTGTGGATGTCGAACGCTTCCTTGGCCGCCTTGCTGGTCATCAGTTCCGTAGCGCGTTGGGCGAACACGCCGAGTTCGCGTGTGCCTTGGTTGGCTTTTGCCTCGGCGCTTTTTTGGAAACGATCTACTTTCTCAAGCAACCCGCGCCGATCCAATACACGCCCCGCCCCCACTGACAACGGCGGTTGTAAATCCGGAACAGCAAAGCCCGGGGAACTGGGGTCCGCCTCGATGGTGAATGGCGCGGCCTTGGCTCCGAGATATGCGGAGCTCCCACTGTTGTGCATGTTCGGGAGGCACACGTATGGTGGAATGGGGCCACGCGGCCCAAGCTTGTGCGCGATCACGGAGCCCATTGAGGGGTGCTGATTGTTCGGCTTGAGGCCGCCATTAAATCCGCTGACAGGATGAAAACCGGTGAACATGTAATGGTCCGCTGGCCCGTGACCCGCGTTGCTATGGGTGAAGGAACGCACTAGCGAAAATTTATCCATGACCTTCGCTGTCTCCGGAATGTGCTCACTCACATGGAGACCCGGCACGTTTGACCGGATGGGATTGAAGGGGCCACGGATTTCCGACGGCGCGTCCGGCTTCATGTCGAACGTATCGATTGTGCTGAGGCCGCCCTTGAGGAAAATGAAGATGAAGCTAATGTCACTCTTCGATGGGTCAACTTCTCCTTTCGCCGCCGCCTCAAGTAGATGGCTTATTGAAAGGTTCAACCCAAATGCCCCTGCGGTGCCCACGCGCAAAAAATCGCGCCTCGCCCAACCGTCACAAAAATTTTTAATGGTCATAATCGGTTTCCCCTCAGTTTTGACGCGCTTTATGATAAGATGTTCAGTGGTTAAAGATAAATTCGAACGAGTTCATCAGGCTCCAAGCGAGATCCTCAACGGCTTTGCGGCGTTGGAATCGGCGGCTGCCAAGATATTGCAGGCCGGTGTTCATTTCGTCGCGACTGGGCGAACGGCTGAAGGCGCTGAGGTAGAGCTGGCGCACTATGTCTGCATCGTCCTCGTGCTCGAGCGTCAATCGCTTGATTCGGCCGCCTTCGTGGGCGAGTTTGGTTTGAATGTTTGGGGAATTCATTAGGTGCAATGCCTGCCCCATGGAAGCACCCGTGACGCGCTCGCATTCGCACACCGTCGCGCGAGCCGGGCGGCCGAAGAGTTTTAGGAAGTAATGCTGCACCTGGCTGTCCCAAAGTTGCACGGCTCGATAGCCGCGCGGTACGCCGTCAAATTTCTCATCCACTCCCGTCACGTCGCACACAGCGTCCATCAATACCTCCGCCGGCAGTCGCCGAAAGAGCGCCCGCGAAAAATTCTGCTCGTCGGACAGATTGGTGGCGTTGGGCTTTGAAGATAGCTGATAGGTGCGTGAATGAGTGATGATCCGGATCATCTTCTTTAGGTCATAATTATTTTTAACGAGGCTTGCCGCCAGGGCATCCAGTAGCTCCGGATTGCTGGGCGGATTGGTTTCCCGCAGGTCGTCAACAGGTGTGATCAAGCCTTTTCCTAGAAAGTGAGCCCACAATCGATTGACCAAATTGCGGGCGAAGTAGGGATTTTCCGGGTGGGTCATCCAGTTTGCCAGCACGTGGCGGCGGTCTCCTTGGGGCGGCTCTTCGGGCATCGATTCGCCAAGAGGATAGGGCTGGATGATAGCACCCGTGCGCGGATGCTTAATGGTCGGATTACCCTCAGCCAAGAGCGCCAGTCCGCCGGCGGAATTCTTGGTTGTCACTTGCTGGAAGAATCCACGCATGGCGTGGTAGTCCTGCTGAGTCCAGCGATCATAGGGATGTTGATGACATTCTGCACAGGTAATGCGTACCCCAAGGAAAACTTGGGAAACCATTGCAGCCATGTCGCCTGTGTTATTTGCGGCCCGATAGAAGAAGCCGGCGGGCTGTTCCGTCAGCGGTCCCTCGGCAGTGAGCAGTTCACGGGCTAGATGATCCAGGGGCTTGTTTTTCGACAGGGATTCGTGAATCCACTTGTAATAACGGTGCGCATCCTCGTGCCCCAGCTTGAGCCGGTCCACACGAAGCAGGTCGGCCCATTTTAATGCCCAGTAATCAGCGAACTCGGGTGTTTCCAAAAGCGCATCCACCAACCCGCTTCTTTTGCCCGAAGTGCTATCGGAAAGGAAAGTCTCGGATTCATTGGCGGTGGGAAGGCGGCCTGCGATATCAAGGTAAACGCGCCGGAGAAAAGTAGCATCATCAGACAGAGGCGAGGGGATGATGTTCAGCCGCTTTAAATGAGAGTCGACAATCGGGTCAATGAAGTTGTGATTGGGCAGATGGGGATAAGTAACCTTGGGACCAGGCCTGGGCACTATGGCTTGAAAGGTGGCAACCTTTCCTTGGTAGCGCGCCATCACCGATGTTTGCCCGACGGAATTCCCGATGGTGACAATGCCCTTCTCATCGACCGTTGCCATGCCGGTATCATTGGAGTGAAAAATCGACAGCCAAGTAACGTCCCTGTGTGTGTTGTCCGAGAATTCGGCCATGACCTTTAAAGGCTGACTTGCGTTGAATGCTGCTGTCTGCCGGGAGGGCTCCAGTCTGATCCGGGTCAATGTCGGGCGTCCACCTATCTCGTATGGTGTGCCATTTTTGATCCATTGCAGGAACAGTGAGTAGGCCCTCGAGTTTCTGGGAGCGCGAACTCCGCCTCCGTGGCCAACGGCTCCTGAAATCTTTCGTAACAACAGGCTGTCAGCCGGGGCAGTGGGGGAAATGCGGCGTCCGCGGCTTTCCCGTGTCAATGCCCGAAAATCCCCTACTGGATCGTGGGCGAAAACAGACAGCTTAAAGCCGTTTTGGCCCTCGGCTTTGCCGTGGCAGGCGGACGCGTTGCAGCCAAGCCGGGACATCAAGGGGATGATGTCGTTGGTGAAATCGACCGGTGAAGTAGCATGAACAGGCAGGGCGAAGCCGATGCAAATCATTGCCAGCAAAACACCTGCACCTCTCGCGATGATCATCCGCACAACTCCCCGAGTCTCTTGGAAAACAATCATGAAATCAAGACTTTGCCCGCAGGCATCTTGGCAGGATGGCCATATCTCGTGGGGGGTTGACAACCTGCTCTAAATCATTAGATTCAAACATTCGTTTGATTCAATAGGGTGAAACAAAAGGATACCAAGACAACCATACTCGATGCGGCGGAGGAGTTGTTTGCGCGGCGTGGGCCAAATGCGACTTCACTTCGTCAGGTTATTGGCCGGGCTAAGGTGAATCTTGCCGCGGTGCATTATCATTTTGGGAGCAAGGAATCCCTCCTGCAATCGGTGCTGGCCCGCAGGCTGGTTCCCCTAAATGCGGAACGGCTGGCTTTGCTGGAGGAGGCTGAACGCCGATCGCACAGGGTTTCCCTAGAGAAAATTCTGGAGGCATTGGTGGGGCCGGCGTTGCGGCTGAGCCGGGATCCGAACAAAGGCGGGCGCGAATTCATGCGGTTACTGGGGCGGTGTTTCACGGAGCCGGACGAGAAGATTCAGGAATTGTTGAACCGGCAAGTCGCGGCGGTAGCCGAGCGCTTCATGCCCGCCTTCCAGAAGGCGCTGCCCAAGGTGCCGCAAGTGGATCTGCTTTGGCGGCTGCATTTTCTGGTGGGCGCAATGGCTCATACGATGGCTGATGCGGAACGTCTTGGCGAGTTCTCTGGCGGATTGTGTGATCCTGATGATACGGAGGGAATGATTCAAAGATTGGTGACCTTTCTTGCGGCGGGATTGAAGGCAAAGGCGTGATGAAGATTTGTGCTGGAACAATTTTGGCGGTGGCAGCCTGCCTTGGAGTCAGTTGTCAAATGGAGTTGCCGAGGCGCGAACGGGTAGCTCCGGATTTTCCGGCGCAGTGGCGGGCGACAGAAGTCGCGAGGCATGCGCCTTTGGAGGAGTGGTGGAGACAGTTTGGGGGTGATGGCCTGAATGCCATGGTGAAAGAGGCGCTGGAACGCAACCACGATATTCAGGCAACGGGGCAGCGTCTTGAACAGGCCCGTTTGCGCGCTCGGATTGCCGGGGCGGAACGCTTGCCGGTGGTTAATGCGAACTTGGAAGGCGGCAGGAAGCAGAGCAATTTTATTGGGCTTCCTCTTCCCGGGGCAGGTGGAGTTCTGTCATCGCGCTCTGAATCCTACCGATTCTCATTGGCGACTTCATGGGAATTGGATTTGTGGGGCCGAATCCGCGCAGGTCAGATAGCGGCACTGGCTGATGTCGAAGTTGCGCGGGCGGACGCGGCGGCGGCGCGGATTTCCATGGCCGGACAGGTTGTGAAGACTTGGTTCCTCTCGGTTGAAGCTGGCCAGCAGGAGGAATTTGCCCGTCGAAATGGGAAAATACTGGAGGCGGCCGTGAATCAGGCTCGGTTGCGATATGAACTTGGGATTAGGCCCATACTGGATTTACGCCAAGCGGAGGCCAGCTTTGCAGCCAACAAGGCGGTGATTGCGCAATGGATGGCGGTGGTCGAGCAGGGCCGAAGGCAACTTGAGATTTTAATCGGCCGTTATCCCGAGGGACAGCTGGGTCCATTTGCGGTCATGCCCGAGGCGTTGGGCCCTATCCCGGTTGGTTTGCCTTCGGATTTATTAACGCGGCGGCCTGACTTGAGGGCTGCCCGCTTGCGGGTGCTGGCCGCGGATGCCCGGATTGGAAGTGCGAAGGGGGAATTGTATCCGAAAATTTCTTTGACCACCTCAGGAGGGACATCCAGTGATGAACTTGTAAATCTCATGAACAACAATTTTCTGGTTTGGTCTCTGGGGTCGAACCTTGTGCAGCCATTGTTCTCAGGAGGGCGTCTTCGGGCAAATGTCCAACTGGAAGAGGCGCGTGCCGCTGAGGCGGTCCTAAAATATAGAGGCATTGTTTTGAGGGCGTTTGGCGAAGTGGAAACAGCCTTGGCGCTGGAGCCAATGTTGCGTGAACGTGAGTTGCAGTTGAGGCAGGTTATGGGCCGATCCAGTGAAGCCTTGGCCTTGGCTGAACAGCGCTACGCGCGGGGTATAGAAGATTTTGTCACTGTGCTGGATGCAAGGCGGCGATTGAACGAATCCTCAAGTCAACGTTTGACAGTGCTGCGAAGCATGTTTGAGAACCGTGTGAATCTCCACATGGCGCTGGGTGGCGGGTTTCTAGGGGGGCGTGAGTAGTGAAAAGAGCGCTGCAGATATTGTTGCCGATACTGGTGATGGGTGCTGGTGCGTGGGGCGGGGCTTGGCTGGTGTTAAACCGAAAGGTGGTCAAGCCTGTTGAGCGAACGCCATTTCATCCACGCGTGAAGGTGCAAAAGGTTCAGCGCGGCCACTATCAGCCCGTGATTCGGTCGCAAGGCACCGTGAGAGCGCGAATGGCCGTGGATTTGTCCAGTGAGGTTAAAGGCCGAGTGGTCACCATGTCTTCGTCGTTGATTGATGGCGGCTTGTTTGAGGCAGGGGATATTCTCTTGGAACTAGACTCTGTGGACTACGATTTGGCGCTGCGACAGGCAAGGGCGCGGATGGACGTTGCGCAAGCGGGAATCACAAACGCTCTGGCCCAGATGAGTAGCGCCCGCGCCCAGATGGCTCAATGGGAAGCCCGGATATCGAGAGAGGAGGCTGAAGCCCGAGCCGCAATTGCAGAATGGAAACTGATCGGGCGGCAGGGCGAACCGCCAGCCTTGTTGGCTCGTGAACCACAGTTGAAGGAAGCCCGGGCGGGGTTGGAATCGGCAAAGGCCATGTGGTGGGCATCCGCAGCCAAGGAGAAATCTGATGTTGCAGAACTCGAGGCGGCCCGTGCGGCGGAAAAAATAGCTGAGCTGAATGTGGCCCGCTGTGTCATTCGTGCGCCTTTCAAGGGGCGAGTGGATTCCAGAATGGTTGGCATTGGGCAGGTGGTGTCTCCTGGAATTGCTCTGGCTCGCTTGGAGTCTGTCGATGTGGGGGTTGTTCGGCTGGCGTTACCGCAGGAGGATTTTGAGTTTTTGGGAATGAAGAATGGCCTTCGCGGTGGTGCCAACATCGTGAATGGGCCGAAAGCCAGATTCCGGTCTGCTGCTGGTGGGCGGTGGCGAGGCCAGGTTGTGCGGGGGCTTGGAGAGGTGGACGGCGGAACGCGCATGGTGTCGGTTGTCGCTGAAGTGAATGATCCCTACTCTGAGTTGGAGGATAGTACACTGAGTTATGGTCTGTTTGTTTCCGCGGAAATTGATGGGGAGTTGATTGAGGATGTCGTGGTGTTGCCACGAATTGTCCTGCGGGAAGGGGGGGGTGTGCACGTTTTCAAGAAGGGTAAGCTGCATGCCCGAGAGGTAGAGGTGATTTTAACCACCCATGATCATGTGGTGATCAAGGGCGGGCTGGATGAAGGGGAAGACGTTTGCCTGACACCGGTCGAGGCATTTGTAGATGGCATGACGGTTGTTTTGGATCCGGAGGGGATGGATGAGTAGAGTCATCCGCTGGTTTGCGGTGAATCGCGTGGCTGCAAATCTTTTGGCGGCGTTCATTCTGGTGGCCGGGTTCATGGCGGTGCCGAAAATCCGACGGGAGGTATTTCCCGAATTTGATTCCAACTGGGTGCTGGTGCAGGTGCCATATCCCGGAGCGGCCTCAGCGGAGGTTGAGGAGGGCATTTGCGTAAAGATTGAGGACGCCGTGCAGGGGTTGCAGGGGGTAAAGCAGGTCGTCTCAACAGCGTCGGAAGGATTGGGAGTGATGAGCGTGGAATTGCTGCCGCGAACGAACTCGGGGAGGCTCTTGGATGAGGTGAAACA
>PBVU01000066.1:0-5453 GCA_002728775.1 Verrucomicrobiales bacterium
GAGATTCTGCCGAAAGACGGCAACATGGTCCGCTACCTCTACCACCTAAACCTCGCCAAGTATTCCACCCGACCGATAAAAGACCTTTCCGTGAAAATGGAGATCGAGTCCGAGGCTGGTGAAATCAAATCCGTCTACTCCCCCTCGCACGAAGTCGAGATCAAGCGACACGGCAAGCAGCGCGTGGTGGTCGGACTGGAAGAGGAAAACCTCAAGCCCGACTCCGACCTCCAGCTCTACTACTCGCTTCGCGGCAAAGATGGCGGCGACGTCGACGTGGCAGCCATCACCCACAAGGAGGACGAGGACGAAAGCGGCTACTTCACGCTGCTGGTGAGCCCGGGAGCCTGGGGAGCCGATCGCGTGCCCATGCCCAAGGACGTTGTCTTCGTGTTCGATTCATCCGGCTCCATGCGGGGCAACAAGATCGAGCAGGCCAAGAAGGCAATGGAGTTTTGCGTCGACAGCCTGAATCCGGGCGACCGTTTCGAAATCGTACGCTTCTCGACCGAGGCCGAACCAGTCTTCGGGAACTTGACCAAGGCGAACGACAAGGCGAAAAAGCGGGCCACCAAGTTTCTGGACTCGGTGCGAGCCATCGGCGGCACCGCGATCGAGGAAGCCCTTGGGACGGCAAGTGAGATATTGGCTGAGAAAGCCAGCAAGGACCGTCCCGCCCAAATCATTTTCCTGACCGACGGCCAGCCCACCATCGGGGCGATCAAGGAAGACGTTATCATCAATGGCCTGCAAAAGGAACTGAAGGAAACCAAGGCCAAGATACGAGTCTTCTGTTTCGGCATAGGCACAAACGTCAACGCCCACCTGCTCGATAAGATCACCGACAAGACCAATGCCGTCAGCCAATACGTCCTGCCCGAGGAAAACATCGAGACCAAGGTGTCCCGTTTCTATTCCAAGATTTCAGAACCCGTGCTGACCGGTCTGGAAATCAAGATCAAGGGGCCCGAGCGCGTCCACAAGCTCTATCCCAAGGAATTACCCGACCTCTTCAAGGGAGACCAAGTGGTCGTCACCGGACGCTACGAGTCAGGCAAGAAGGAAGCCACCATCACCTTGACCGGCTCCATGATGGGCAAGGACCGCACATTCAGCTACAAGGCGAACTTCCCCAAGACAAACGACGACAACGACTTCATCCCGCGCCTCTGGGCCACCCGCCGCGTCGGCTACCTCCTCGAGGAAATTCGTTTACGCGGCGAAAAGAAGGAACTGAAGGAGGAAGTCGCCCGTCTCGCGCGTAAGTACAATATAGTGACTCCCTACACCAGCTACTTGATCCTCGAAGACGAGGCCCGCGATGGGGTCGCCCTCAATCGCAGGTCACACTTCGGCGGCTTGCGGGACGAGAGCGGAGCCCGTTTCGACGCCGAGGCTCCCGCCGACTCCGCGGCGAGCGAAGCCTTCGATTCGCTCATCGTCGCTGAAAAGGAAGAGGCCCGTAAGTTCAGTGAAGAAAAATCCGGAGAAAGCGCCGTGCGCGGAGCCTCCTCCGGCTCGGACCTGAAGAACGCCAAGGGTTTGGCCGACCTCGGCAAGGCAGTCAATTCCTCCTATTCGAGTGGACCTGGACTAGCCAACGGAACGATCCAAAGCATCATCATAGGCGGAAAGACTTTCCATCGCAACGGCGACCTTTGGATCGACGACGAGGCGCGCGACGACAAAGACAAGGAAATCAAGGAGCTCGAATTCGGGTCCAAGGAATACTTCGATTTCCTCGCTGCCAATCCCAAGCTCTGCCGCTGGCTCAGCGTGGGAAACAAGGTCGACTGCTTGGAAAATGGGAAAATTTATCGAGTACGCTAACGCAAAAGGAATAGTTATCATGAAAAAATTCATTCTACCATTCGCTATCGCCCTCGCCGTACTGCCCCTGCAGGCAGACAAGAAGGACAAGAAGACAGCCAAGAAGGAAAAGGAAAAGATCGAGGTCTGCTTCGTGCTCGACACCACGGGCTCCATGAGCGGCCTCATCAACGGCGCCAAGCAAAAGATTTGGGCTATTGCCAACATGATGATCTCCGGCAAACCCAAGCCCGAGATTCACATTGGCCTCATCGGCTACCGCGACCGCGGCGATGCCTATGTCACCAAGACCTTCTCCCTCAGTAACGATATTGACGACATTTATGACAAGCTCATGGCCTTTAAGGCCGGCGGCGGCGGCGACACGCCCGAGTCAGTCAACCAAGCCCTCAACGAGGCCGTCCACAAAATGGAGTGGAGCGCCAATGACGATGTGCTCAAGGTCATTTTCCTCGTTGGCGATGCCCCGCCTCACATGGACTACAAGCAGGACATCAAGTATCAGGTCACCTGCCAACAAGCCGCCAAGGCCAACATCATCATCAACACCATCCAGTGTGGCAAGATAGCCTCCACCACGCCGGTCTGGAAGGAGATCGCCGCCAAGGCCGAGGGCAAGTTCAACCAGATCCTACAGGACGGCGGCGTGCTCGCCATGACCACCCCGTTCGACAAGGACATCGCCGCATGCAACATCGCACTGGGCAAAACCGTGACCGCCTACGGAGGCAGCCGGCTCCGCGCCCTAACCGCCACCAAGGTGACCAACGCCTCGCGCGCCACCCGGGAATCCGCCGCTGACCGCCTGGCTTTCCTCGACAAGTCGAAGGAGGACGTCGAATCGGCCGCCGAGGTCATCTCCGGCGGAGGCGACCTCATCGACCTGATCGCCAACAAAAAACTGGACCTGAAGGACGTGGAGGAAAAGAAGCTACCCGAGAAAATCCGCGAGATGAAACCGAAGGAGCGCGAGGCCTATTTCAAGAAACAGGTTGAGGACCGAAAGAAAATCCAAGCCGATCTGGCCGTGCTCCTCAAAAAGCGGGATGCCTTCATCGCCAAGAAAAACGCGGAGTTGAAAAAGGAAGGCAAGCTCACCGGCTTTGACGGCCGCGTTCAGGATCTCATCCGCTCCCAAGCCGCCCCCAAGGGCATCGCTTACTAGTCTGAAACCAAAGACTCAAACCGCTCCGCCGCCGCGGCCCAAGCTTGGCTCTCAGCGGGCTGAAAGCAGGTAACATCCATCGAGGCACCGACGGCCTCGCGGGCTGCGGCCAAGTCCGGCAGATCACCCAGCGCGATGGCTTGAACCAGGACATTACCCAAGGCCGTCGCCTCCACCGGCCCAGCCAAAACCTCCACGCCACAGGCGTTCGCGGTGAACTGGTTCAACAAATCATTGCGACTGCCACCTCCCACGACATGGAGTCGCTGAATCCTACGGCCCGTCAACGATTCCGCCTCGCGTAATCTCCGGGCGTACAACAGAGCCAAACTTTCCAAGGCACAACGCACCACGGCCCCTGGAGTTTCCGGCGCGAATTGACCGGTTTCCCGGCAGAAATTCCTGATAGCCGAGGGCATGTGGCTGGGCTTAAAGAACCCTTCATCGCTGGGATCAATTAGCGCCGCGAACGGCTCCGCCTCGGAGGCTAGCCGCGCTAGGTCCGTATAATCCAACTCAAGACCCTCGGCCGCCCATGCGCGACGGGATTCCGCCAGCAGCCACATGCCAATGCAGTTGCGCAGCAAACGCACCGTGTTGCCATAACCAATCTCGTTGGTAAAATTTAACGTGCGTGATTGTTCGTTGATGATCGGTGCAGGCAGTTCCACGCCGATGAGGCTCCATGTCCCAGAACTCAGGTAGGCCCAGTCCACGCCCGTTGCCGGCACGGCCACCACCGCGGAGCCAGTGTCGTGGCTGCAACAGGCGATCACCTCAATTCCGCCCAAGCCGCTCTCGTCCGCCAACTCCGGCTTCATTGGGCCCAGCCGCGTTCCCGGCTGGATCAACTCGGGAAAAATCTCGCATGGCCAACCCATGGTCTGCAGTAGCTTGCCCGACCAACCGCCCGTGCGCGGATTGTACATCTGCGTTGTGCTCGCCAAGGATACCTCCGCCCGGGCCTCGCCGCTAAGCAGGTAGTTGAAGCCGTCCCCCAAGGGAATGAACCGCGTCGCTTGTTCCAGCCGTTCGGGCGTTTCCGCAGCCAGTTGATTGAGGGTGTTGATGGGCATTTGTTGGATGCCCGTCTCCTCATAAATTTCCTCCCATGTCACCGCGTCCAGAACGCGCTCCATGCCTCGTTGGTTGCGGCCATCGCGATAACTGAACGCCGGCTCCATAACCGCTCCATCGCGGCCCAGCAGCAGATAATCCAACCCCCACGCATCGCAACTGATGCTCTTGATTCCCACCCCACGCGCGGCCGCCATTTTCAGACCTGCCCGCAATTCTCCGAACAAGCGATCCACCTCCCAGCATAACCCCAATTCCGTCTCCACCGGCCCATTGGGAAAGCGGTGCAGTTCCTCCAATTCCAACCGCCCATGGGCCAGCGAACCCAGCATCAGCCGGCCGCTCTCGGCGCCAAGATCACAGGCCAGGTAGTGCATGTGCGAAACCGCGGCGCCCCTCGGCGACCTTATTTACGCTGGTGCTTTAAAAACCACTCGTACAACTCCGGGTTGTCGTAGGTAACAGTCCAGGAATCGTGGCGGGCCTTGGGATAAAGGGTGAGCTTGGGGTTGGGGTGGCCAAATTTCTTGAGGGAGGCAATCATGCGCTCGCTTTCACCCGGCGGCACCACGGTGTCCCTGCCGCCGTGGAAGGCCCAAATGCCGAGGCTGCGCAGGGCAGCCCCCTTAGCTCCGGCGGCGTTGTAGGTCTTGATAAAATTGCCGCCGCCACAAATCGGGGCAATGGCGGCAAATCGATCGCACTGCTTGATGCCCCAACTCCAAGACCCGTAGCCCCCCATGCTCAAGCCAGTCAGGTAAAGGCGGGTGGTGTCGATGCGATGTTTCTTCAACAGGTCGTCCAGCATGGCGTCCAAGGTTTGCGTATCCCAAACCTGTCCACGCGGGCACTGTGGGGAAACCACGATGAAGGGAAAATGTCGGCCTTTCTCGATGAGCTTGGGCGGGCCGTGGACTTTCACGCGCTCAATATTGTCGCCCCGCTCACCGGCACCATGGAGAAAGATGAGCAACGGCCACTGGGTCTCTTTGTCGGCATCATGTTTCTCCGGCAGGTAGAGGAGATATTCGATGCTGAGGTTACGGCGGTTTTCGCTCTTGAAGGTGACCTTGGTTTGCATGGGTGGCTTGGCGGCAAGTCCCAGCACGCCGCAAAACACGGCGAGGATGAGAAGGGTTCTTGGCATGCCGGAGTGTCCCGGCGGAACGGCGGAGGGTCAAGGCACGAGTCCGTGCATGGCCGGAATGCCGGGAACGCGATAAAACGGCTGGGTTTCCCGACGAAAGACGGGGTTGCCGGCGGGATCCACGAGGGTGGACCGAACGGAGAAATTGGCGTGATCCCATTGCCGGGTACGCCATTGGTTGCGAAAGAGGCCGCCGAAAAGGGGCACCGTGCTGAGATAAGGCACCCGCTGGCC
>PBVU01000067.1:0-9802 GCA_002728775.1 Verrucomicrobiales bacterium
CGCCCATCATCGGGTTCATCCCCATGCCACCCATGCCGCCGCCCATCATCGGGTTCATCCCCATGCCACCCATGCCGCCGCCCATCATGCCGCCGCCCATCATGCCACCGCCGGGTTGGCCACCGCCCGGCCCACCGGCACCGCCACCCTGCTGTGGAAGCCCTTGCCCCCCGAACAGGTTCGGCCGCACATTGATGACCCGAGAAAACAGCGGCGCGCCAGTGGTCTGATCCACGTCATTCGCGGAACGCTCAACCAGAACAATGCCGATGGGCATCACCTGATACCAAATCCCGTCCGCATGATCAAAGGACAGGCATAGGTCATTCAAAAGATCCATGGCACTAACATTCTGCATGTCGGAGACAAAGCCCTTGACTCTCACCCGCGCGGGGTTGAATTCGCCAATATTGCCGGCTCCCATGGTGGTCAAGCCCCCGCCCATCAGACCTCCGGCCATGGGAAGAGCCATTCCCGGCAACGCTCCTCCCATGGGGGCGCCTGGAAGGGCACCCGGTGCAATACCCACCGGCTGGCCCGCTTGGTTCACCATGGGCGGCGCACCTGGCAATCCGCCAACGCCTGGAACTCCTCCCGGCAAGCCGCCAGGGGCGGCACCCGGAAGCCCGCCACCCGGCGCGGGAAGTCCACCCAAAGGTTGCTGTGGCAATCCACCCGGTCCCATCGGAGCCATGCCTCCACCTCCACCGAGAGGAAGGCCCCCGGCCCCCATCCCAGGAATCCCACCTGCCCCGGGAGCACCGCCCGTGGGTGCGCCGCCAGCGCCCGACGCGCCACCAGCCACCAAGTATGGGTTGATGCGAAAATTAAATCCGCGTCCATCGTCCGCGTTCCTTACCAGTTCGGACAACGCGGCCACAGCCTGCTCCATGTTAACGCCGTTGAACCGGGAAGCTTCCACGAAAGGAATATTGATCTGTGCCAGCCGACGCATCACATCACCACGCGTTTCCTTGCGCCGTTCTCCGTATCCACGCCCCACCGCGGCGGGGTCTGGAACTCCATTGTAATACGGACGAGCCAGAAGGTTGGCGCGGTTGAGCACCTGCATCAGCTCCTCCGGACTCATATCCTTGACGTCCTTTTGTTTCGGCGCCTTCGTGGCCGAACTTCCGGGAGCCCCTGGAGTTGGGGTGGCGGCAAAAACTCCCGCCGCAAAAAACCCTGACAAAACAACTGGGATCGTCTTCATCATGTGTCAAATTAGCACGTATTGTACCAATGCGAAAGGGCCGAACCACATTTTCTTCGGCGCGCAAACCCGCATCAACAATTTGACAGGTTGGACGCAATTTGTCTATTGTTTCCTCGGAAAAGCATGACTTTTATGCGGTTTTACTTGATTTTTTTGACTTATGTCACGGCCATGACTTCATGGGCCGGGATCGATTTTGCGAAGGATGTTCAGCCTATTTTTGCCGCCCATTGCATAAAATGCCATGGCCCCGACAACCCCAAGGCTGATCTGGATCTGAGCACTCGAAAGGGTATCCTAGCGATTCTGGATTCCGGCAAGGCGGCTGTCGCACCCGGCAACCCCGATGCCAGTCCGCTGATGGCGCGAGTCACCAGCCTTGATCCTGATGAACTGATGCCGCCGCCAAAGAAAGGCGAACGGCTTGCCGCTGCACAAATCGCCACGCTACGCCGATGGATCAAGGAAGGCGCTGAATGGAGTACACACTGGGCTTATCGGCCGCTGGAAAAACCAGCGACACCCAGTGTTAAAGACAAAATCTGGCCACGGAATCCCATCGACAACTTCGTTCTCACCAAGTTGGAACGCAATGACATCACACCATCTCCCGAAGCCGAACGGCACACGTTGATCCGCCGCCTGTCGTATGACCTGCTGGGCCTTCCGCCGACTCCCTCTGAGGTCAGAAATTTTGAATCCGACAAGTCACCCGAGGCGTACTCCAAACTGGTTGACCGACTCCTGACCTCGCCTCACTTCGGCGAACGCTGGGGCCGTCATTGGCTCGACAAAGCCCGCTACGCCGACAGTGATGGCTACGAAAAGGATCGGCCACGCATGAACGCGTGGAGATATCGCGACTGGGTCATCAATTCGATTAACGCCGACCTACCCTTTGACCAGTTTACCATCCAGCAACTCGCCGGCGACCTCCTGCCCAACGCCACGGACCTGCAAAAACTCGCCACGGCCTTCAATCGCCAAACCCTCACGAACACCGAGGGTGGCACCGACAAGGAACAGTGGCGCGTGGCCGCCGTGATGGACCGCGTGGAGACCTTGGGCTCCGTTTGGCTTGGGCTGACTGTCACCTGCGCCCGCTGCCATAACCATAAGTACGATCAACTCACACACAAAGAGTACTACCAACTTTTTGCCTACTTTAACAACGGAGACGAAACCAGCGCCAGTGTCCCACGTTCGCGCCAGAAGTTGTCTGCGTTCGCGGAAACTCAGGCCGCGCATGACACCAAAATGAAAGCGTTTCAGGCCCAAGTAAACGCACGCGACGAGGTGTTGCGACAATCCCTACCCAAGCTGGAGAAGGCCCTGCGCTCAGAACTGGCCAAGCAAGCCAGCTCTCCCGCGGCGTATCACCCCATAAAACTTCTCTCCGCCCGGGCCGGGAAAAACAATAGCGTGAAATTCAGCGCACAAGAGGATGGTTCCCTGCTTGTCTCCGGCGACAATCCCGACGGTGCCGAGTACGAACTGGAACTCGAAACCCAACAGCGCGAGATCACCGGTCTCAAACTCGAGGTATTGCCCGATTCCTCCCTGCCTGCCAAAGGCCCCGGCCGAACTCCCCATGGCAATTTTGTCCTGAACGATATTCGCGTCTACGCCAGCACCCGACAGGAGTTCACCGGCCAACCCCTGAAACTCAGCCGAGCCACGGCATCCCATTCGCAAAAGGATTGGCCCGCCGGCAACGCAATCGACGGCAGGATTGGCGTTGGCTCCAAGGGCACTGGGTGGGCCATCGGTCCCGCCTATGGCAAACCGCACACCCTCACGGCCACCTTTACGCAGCCTCTCCGGATGAAGAGCAACATCTTTCTCCACGTCGTGCTCGACCAAAAATACGGCAAACAACACACCATCGGCCGCTTCCGCATTTCAACCCGGACCGGCCATGCCCCAGGCGAGGGAATTCCCAAAAACATTGCGCAACTCCTCGTCAAGAATCCTAGCCAGCGCGCAGCTGCCGAACAGCAGGCGCTGTTCAGCTTCGTCCGCGATCGTGATCCCGAGACCACAGCCTTGCAGGCCCAAATAAAAAACCTCAACGCCAGCGCGCCGAAACCACCCGTCATGAGCGTGCGGGTGCTTTCCCAACGAACGAACAGCCCCAGAGCCACACACATCTTTCACCGTGGCGAATTCAAACAGCCCAAGGACAAGGTATCCCCGCTCACGCCGGCCACTCTTCCCACGGCAAAAAACCGTGCCCAAGGTGACCGGCTGGACCTCGCCCGCTGGCTGGTGGACGGCCAAAATCCAATCGTCCCACGCGTCACCGCCAATCACATCTGGATGCATCTTTTTGGCGAAGGACTCGTGCGAACCGTTAATGATTTTGGAGTCCGGGGCGATGCCCCCACTCATCCGCAACTACTCGATTGGTTGGCCGGCGAATTCATCCGACAAAAGTGGTCCCGCAAGGACATGATAAGGCTCATCGTCCACAGCGCCACCTACCGCCAATCCTCTGTTCACCGCCCGGAACTAACCGATCGTGATCCCAACAACCATCTGCTCCATCGCCAAAACCGCTTTCGAGTGGAGGCGGAAATAATCAGGGATTTAAGCCTGGCCACCAGCGGACTTCTTTCCCCCAAGATCGGCGGACCCAGTGTTTTCCCTCCCCTCCCCGCGGGTGTCGCCGATTTAAGCTACGCCAACAACTTCAAGTGGAATCCCAGCAAGGGTGAAGACCGCTACCGGCGCGGCATGTACACCTTCTTCAAGCGCACCTCGCCACACCCAAACCTGCTGACCTTTGACTGCCCGGACAGCAACGTCACCTGTGTCAAGCGCACCCGCTCCAACACCCCGCTGGCAGCCCTCGCCACCTTAAACAACGAGGTGTTTACCGAAGCCGCCAAGGCCTTGGGCAAACGCATGCTCGCTGCCAGTAAAACCGACACCGAACGACTCACGGCGGGATTTCAAATCTGCGTGGCTCGCAAGCCGGACATACGTGAAATGGCTGCCCTCACCAACCTCCTCCACCGAGCCCGCGTCTACTACAAAGGCAACGAGGCTACCGCCAAGACGTTCAACGGCGACGCCGAGGCCAGCGCTTGGGCAATTATTGCCCGTGTACTCCAGAATCTGGATGAATTCATTACCCGTGAATAAAATGCAACCGTCAGAAATCCATCGCGCTACCCAACAAGTAGCATCCCAAACCCGCCGGGATTTCTTGGCTACCTCCGCTTCCGGCCTTGGCGGCGTGGCCCTGTCCAGCCTTCTGATGGAGGACGGTCTGCTGGGTGCGGAATTCGCCAACCCCATGACCCCGCGCAAGCCGCACTTCGAGCCCAAAGCCAGGGCATGCATCTTCATTTTCATGGCGGGCGCACCGTCGCACTTGGATCTGTTTGACCCCAAGCCCGTGCTGAACCAACGCGCTGGCCAAAAGCTACCCAAGGAAATTCTGGACAAGGCCCGCTTTGCCTTCATCCAGCCCGCCACCGCCACGCTCAAGGGCAGCAACCGCACTTTCAAGGCACACGGCCAATGTGGCATGGAGATGAGTGATTACCTGCCCCACCTGGGCACCGTGGCCGATGACCTGTTGCTGGTGCGCTCCATGCACTCAGACGAGTTCAACCATCATCCCGGCCAGTTACTCATGCAATGCGGCGTGTCGCGCTTCGGCATGCCAACGATGGGTTCGTGGCTCACCTACGGCTTGGGTAGCAAATCGCAAAACCTTCCCGGCTATGTAGTGCTCAGTGCCGGGCGTGGCTCCAGCGGTGGTGCCACCCTCTGGCAAAGCGGCTTCCTGCCTTCCACCTATGAAGGCGTACTTTTCCGCACCACCGGCGAGCCGGTCCTAAACCTCGACAACCCCAGGGGTCTCCCACCGGAATTGCAAAAACTGGGCCTTGGTGTGCTCCGGCAAATCAATCAGGGACGCTACGAGAAAATTCGTGACCCGGAAATCGCCAGCCGCATCGCCAGCTATGAACTAGCCAGCCGCATGCAAACAGCCGCGCCCGAGTTGATAGATCTCTCCCAAGAAACCGAACCCACCAAGGAAGCCTATGGCCTCAATCGCCCCGAACCCAAGGGCGGAGGCCGCGGCAAGAAAGGCAACACCTATCAGGATTTCGCGCGTAACTGCCTGCTGGCCCGCCGACTGGTCGAACGCGGAGTCCGCTTTGTCAACATCGTCTACGCCTCATGGGATCACCACAGCAACCTTGACCCTGAGCTGCAGTATAACGCCGGCGCGGTGGACCAACCCATCGCCGCGCTCATTCGCGACCTGAAACAACGCGGCATGCTCGATAACACTATGGTCGTCTGGGGCGCGGAATTTGGCCGCACACCGCTCGGCGAAAACCGTGGCGGCCGCGCCGCCAATACCGGCCGCGACCATCACCCCTTCTGTTTCTCCATGGCTCTCGCCGGCGGCGGTCTCAAGGGAGGGCAGATTTATGGCAAGACCGACGAAATTGGCTGGAGCATTGAAGAAAATCCCGTGCATCCCAATGACCTGCATGCCACGATGCTGAACCGCTTTGGCATCGACCACGAGAAACTGACCTACCGTTTTCAGGGCCGCGATTTCCGCCTCACCGACGTAGCCGGCCGGGTGATACCGGAATGGCTTGCGTGATCCCACCCGACGTGCGTTGATCGGGCGTGCGGGTTTTCTTTAACGGAGAATTCATTCCCGAAGAAAAAGCCCTCGTGCCGGTCACTGATCGCGGCTGGCTATATGGGGACGGCCTCTTTGACACCATGCGCCTTTTTGAAGGGAAGCCCTTTCTCTGGCATCGCCATCTCCAGCGCCTAATGCAGGGAGCCGCCATGATGCTCATCCGCATGCCCCAGGACAAAGGCAACCTAGCCGAGGTAGTGGTGCGGCTAATGGAAATGAACGAATTCTACGACGGCGTTCTCCGCATCCAGCTTTCCCGCGCCAGCAAACAGCGCGGATACGCGCCCAGCAATGCCTCCGGTGAAAATCTCCTGGTCAGCCTTCATCCCTTTCCCAGCACAGAGACCATCAACCCGGATGGATATCGACTGGTTCTGTCCACCCAGGTGGTAACGGCCGGAAGCTACTTTTCGCAGGTCAAGACCACCAATCGCCTGCCACAAGTCATGGCCGCCGCGGAAGCCGAGGCCGCCGACGCGGATGACGCTTTGCTGCTCAATCCTGATGGCAACGTGGTCTCGGCGACCGCCGCCAACCTCTTCTGGGTGGAAGGCGAAACCGTTTGCACCCCCCCCCTAGATAGCGGCTGTCTGCCGGGCATCACGAGGCAATTCCTGATGGAGCTGTGTCCGAAGCTCGATTTTCAGGTGGAAGAGAAAAACGTGACGCCGGCCGAATTGCCCACCAAAGAAGGCATCTTCACCACCAACAGCGTCCACGGCGTTCGAACGGCAAAGTCCCTTTTAAACCAAAGGCTCCAGTCCTCGCCGGTGGCCGAAAAACTGACGGCCGCCTACGACGCCGCACAGGCCACCGGCATGCTCGACGGGCCGGAAGACGATTGACAACCCCCTTGCCTCAGCCGAAAACGCGGCATGCCAATTAAGCAGGATATCATTAAACCGCTTTTCGAGACATCCACCTTGCCAGGGCTAGGTCCGGAACGGCGAGATGAGGCGCTGCCTTTGAGCGTGGTTGAGGATGACATTGACGAGGTACTGGCTGCGTCAAATCTCGCGGGTAATGCCGCCGACAAGGTTCGCAGTGCCGCGCTGCTTTGGCACGATCATCTGGATGCTTCGCATTCCATTTCACAGGAAATCAGAGACAGTGACGGCAGTTTTCTGCACGGCATCATGCATCGTCGGGAACCGGATTATCCGAACGCAAAATACTGGTTTCACCGCGCGGGAACCCACCCTTCCTTCGTGGAGATTTTTAAACGCGCAATAACAGCAGGCACCGAAATGGAGTTCCTTAAGCAATCCACTGCATGGGATCCGTTTGCGATGGTAGACGCAGTCAGTGAGGCGCGTATTGGATCCGCCGACTACAAGCAATTGCAAAAGCTGCAGGCACTTGAGGTTGAGGGCCTTCTGGAATGGTTCTGCCGATAGTTATTTTCTGGAAACACTGAGAACCGCCTCGATCATTCCCTCAATATTATGGGGGGAAGCTTCCACGGCGGGAGGCTGGCCGAGTTTCACCAGTGCCTTTGTCGTCTCGGGACCAATGCTAACGGACTGCAGGTTGTGTTTTTTCATCATTCTCGGCAGGTCAAAACGGGCATGGAAATTCTCAACCGTGGAACTGCTGGTGAAGGTAATGATATCCGCACCCTCTTCCGCCAGCCGAGTGGCCGCGCCATTGCGGTCCTCGGATTCGGGAACAGTCCGGTAAATAGGAATGTCATCCACAATGCCCCCCATCTCATGCAGCACCTTGGGCAAATCAGGATTAGCCACCTCGGCGCGCAACAGGCACAGCGTGAGGTTTTCAATATTTTGATGATCCTTGAATGCTTGGGCAACCGCTTTAGCCGTGTATTTTTCCGGCATGAGATCCACGCGTAAGTGAAGCTGTTTAAGCTTGGCAGCCGTAGCGGGCCCCACGGCCGCTATCTGGCAACCGCCGATGGAACGAATGTCATCAAATGTTTGCAGAAACCAGTGGAAGAACTGGTCAACCCCGTTGGGGCTGGTGAACACGAGCCAATCGTAACTGGCAATGCCCAGAATGGCATCCATAAGAGGCTGCTTTTCGGCAGGCGGAACAATCCTGATAGTGGGGATTTCGAGAATGTCCGCACCCAGTCCGGCAAGTCGGCGTGATAGCTGGCTGGCCTGCTGGCGAGTGCGAGTCACCACGATTCGACGTCCAAAGAGCTGCCGGTTCTCAAACCAGTTCAACTGTTCACGCAAGTTAACAACGCCGCCAATGATGGTAACGGCCGGGGCCTTGAAGGCAGCTTGCTCGACCTTCTCGGCGATGTCGGCCAAAGTGCCGACCAGCGTTTCCTGACGGCCGGTGGTGCCCCAGCGCACCATGGCCACGGGAGTCTCGCCAGGCAGCCCGTTCTCCTGCAGCCGTCCGGCAATGGCACGAATGCGATCAACGCCCATAAGGATGATCCGGGTGCCTGTTTCCTTGGCGAGCTTTTCCCAGTCGATGGAGCTTTCATCCTTGCCCGGCTGCTCGTGGCCGGTGATGACCGTAAAACTGGAGCAATGGTCGCGATGGGTCACGGGAATGCCGGCATACGCGGGCGCAGCCATGGCGGAGGAAATGCCCGGAACTATCTCGAAAGGAATGCCGGCCGCCTTGAGTTCCGCAGCCTCCTCGCCGCCCCGACCAAACACAAGGGGATCCCCCCCCTTGAGACGAACGATAGCCCCTCCCTCGCCGGCTTTCTCAACCAACAACTGGTTCAAATCCTCCTGGGGAATGGCATGGGCGGAGGCACGCTTCCCGGCATAAAGGATTTCCGCATCGGCAGGCGCCAGTGCCAGCAGGCCAGGGTTTACCAAGGCGTCATAGACCACCAAGGTTGCCTTCTGGAGTAATTCCGCGCCGCGGCACGTCAGGAGCCCGGCATCACCGGGCCCGGCGCCAACGAGGTATACTGTTCCCGGTTCAGCCATGGGGGGCGGGATGCTACCCGAGACTGCACGGGGGAGCAATGCTCCTTGTTTTTTGGATTGGCTGGGAGGAAGGGCTTGCCTATTTTCTGTCGGCTTTTAACGATGTTTTTTTTGTGCATTTACAAGGGGAAGGAAAGGATGGTCGAGGTGGAGCGAAGGCAGATCATCATTGGTCGACCGAGTTCCAGCCTGGGGCACCCGGACCTGAACCTGCAACCGGACAAGAATGTTTCACGCCGGCATGCGCGCATTTTCCAGAAAGATGGATGTTACTGGATTGAGGACTTGGGGAGCCGGCTGGGGGTGCTGGTGAATGGACTGCGGGTGAGGGATCCGCGCCGGGTGACGTTTGGGGATCGAATCCTGATTGGACGCACGGAGGTGCGCATGGTTTCCACAGAGCTGCAGAAATAAAAAACAAGCCGGGCACATTGCCCGGCTTGTTATGAAAGGTTGGCGGCTCCCTACTCTCGCGAAAGCTATACAATCGCTACCATCGGCAAGCTAGTGTTTGACGGCCGAGTTCGGGATGGGATCGGGTCGGGCCACCAGCCATGGCCACCGTAAACTCACGGTGTTCCTCGAAAACCGAGCACAACCCGGGCGACACAATGT
Organism: Verrucomicrobiales bacterium; assembly: GCA_002728775.1. Classification (GTDB taxonomy): domain Bacteria; phylum Verrucomicrobiota; class Verrucomicrobiia; order Limisphaerales; family UBA1100; genus UBA6614. Next base: position 9,434 of record PBVU01000067.1, read on the forward strand.
CACCAAGCCAAATTTGTGGTTTAAGTGATAAGCCAATCGACGGATTAGTACCAGTCAGCTAAACGGTTTTCGCCGCTTACACCTCTGGCCTATCAACCTGGTCGTCTTCCAGGCGTCTGATGGGGAATCCTTATCTTGGGAAGAGCTTGGCACTTAGATGCTTTCAGCGCTTATCTCGTCCGCACATAGCTACGCAGCGCTGCCGCTGTCGCGACAACTGCCACACCAGAGGTGCGTTAATTCAGGTCCTCTCGTACTATGAATTAAACCCCTCAAGATTCCTACGCCCACGGTGGATAAGGACCGAACTGTCTCACGACGTTCTGAACCCAGCTCGCGTGCCACTTTAATCGGCGAACAGCCGAACCC
>PBVU01000068.1:0-6693 GCA_002728775.1 Verrucomicrobiales bacterium
GCGAGGGCTTGGGTGAAGCGTATGCCTTCCTTGGCGAACTTATCGATATTGGGGGTCTTGATATACGGGTTGCCCATGTGGGAGAGCTCGTAGTAGGCGAGCTCGTCGGACATGATATAGACCACGTTTGGCTTTTTCTTGGCAGCGATGCAGGTCGCGGCGCCGGCGAGGAGCAGGAGGAGGATATTTGTGAGCTTCATGGGCTTTGTTTCTTGGCGGAAAGGTCTATTAGGGTGAGGTTGCGAAACTTCACCCAACCGGCATGGCCCTCGGCCCCGTAGGTCTGGAAGGCGATGGAGCCGGCTGCCTGCAGGTCGGCCCGCGGCTTGGGGTTGGTGTAGTCGACGATGGGCTGGTCGTTCAGCCAGGCTTTTATGCGGTTGCCGGCCACCAGGAGGCGCACCTTGTTCCATTGGCGCGGCTTGCGGATTTCGTCCTTCTCGTCCCCTTTGTAGAGCCATTCCTTGAGGTGCAGGCCAACGAATTCGCCGGCAACGCCGCGTCCGAGGTTCAATTGGTAGGGAGGGCCGAGACGCTTGGTTCTGGCGCGGCGGAAGTAGATCCCGCTGTTGTACTTGCCGTGCTCGTCGATCTTGTACTCCAAACGCAGGTCGAAGTCCTTGTAGTCTCCCTTGCTGATCAGTATGCCGCTCCGCTTGGGGTCACCGTCCTGCCCGCCCACGATGACACCGTCCTCTACCCGCCATTCCGCCTTGCCGGCGGTTTCCCACTGAGTGAGGTCCTTGCCATTGAAGAAGGCAGGCGTGTTCGCCGCAAGGGGCAGGGCAGTCAACAGCCCCGCCACGCAAGCGAAGGTAAGGAACAAGGAATGCATTCCCCGCGCCATGGTGAAGGCTTGGCCTATTACCACTTGGTGGTGAAAGGGGAGGCGGGGAGGCCTGCCCGATTGAACAGGTTGGGCGTGGCGAGTTGGTCCCAGCCGAAGCGCACGTGGACGGGTTCCTTGACTTCCTTGCTCTTTGCGATGACGTGGTCGCCGTACACGATGATAGTCTCGGCTGGATGCCAGACACCGTCCTTGCCGGCTACCTCGAAGTGGCTCGGCCTCGTCTTTTCGTCGGTGGTCTTGAGACCGTGGTGCTTGTTCCCAAACTTCTTGAAATACACGGCGAGGCTGTCCTTGCCTTCGGAATGATCCGCCCTGTCGAAAATGGGGCCTGAGAAGACCAAGTCCTTCTGGCCATAGTCCTTGGCCAAGGCCCAGAGTGCGAGGCGCTTGCCGACGTCCTGCTTGTTGGGCGGGTGAATGTTGCCCACGGTGGTAATGTCGGTGGTGACCGCCATGCCGGTGTTCGGGACCTTCAAGGTTTCCAACTGGGCTTGCCAGATGCCGGGCAGGCGCTTGGGGTCGCCCCGGTAACGGAAAGGCGCCAACTGGACGAAATAGAAAGGTAGGTCAGGTTTGTTCCAGACACTGCGCCAGCCCGCGATGAGAGCCTTCATCTTCTCGTGATAGAGCATGCCTTCGCCGTTGTTGGATTCGCCTTGGTACCAGAGGGCTCCCTTGATGGCATAGGGGAGCAAGGGCGAGATCATGCCATTGTAGAGGGCGAGTGGACTTTGGTGGTTCACTCCTTTGCCTCTTGCCTGTGGAAACTGGTCCAATTTGTCGGCAAAGTCCTTCTTGAGCGCGGGCACCGCCTTGAATCCCACGGGGGGAATCCATGGCTCGATGCGGGTGCCGCCCCAGTTGGAACCGATCAGCCCGATGGGTACCTTGATCTCTTGCTGAAGGTGTCGGGCAAAGTAGTAACCAACGGCGGTGAAGTTCGCTGCGGTGGAGGGACTGCAGACCTGCCATCCGCCAGTTTGGACGTCGCTTTCCGGTTTAGCCGAGGGGCGGCGCGGCACCTTGACGTGCCGGATGAGCGGGTGCTTGGCATTGGCGATTTCCTCCTTGGCATTGCCCGATCGGGCAACGGTCCATTCCATGTTCGACTGGCCGGAGCAGAGCCAGACTTCACCGACGAGCACGTCGGTCAGCTTGATTTCGTTGGACCCCTTGACCACGAGGTTGGCTCCCTTGGCGTTTGCCTTGCAAGGGGGCAGGTTGACTTGCCACTTGCCGTCCTTGTCCGCCTTGGTGGAGACGGTGGTGCCGTGGAAGGACACGTCGACTTTCTCACCAGGATCGGCCCAACCCCAAACGGGTACGGGTTCACCTTGTTGCAATACCATGTGGCTGCCGAGTATGGAGGGCAACTTGACCGCGGCCGAGGCCACCGAGGCGAACGCGAAAAAGGCCAAGCCGGCGCGGAGGAGAAAAGAGCATGATTTTTTCATGAGGGGAGGTTGGGGTTTACTTAGGGATTTGAAAGTGTGGGAGAGGGCTACCTACACGGCAATATATGTTTAAAGCAGAAGTAAAAACTTTTTGCGCAAGAGGGTTTATTTTTTCAAGATAAGATTGTTTACTTTTACATTTACAGAGCTGTCGTTGAGGTATTTCAAGTAGTTTTCGCGACCATGGGATTGTATTCCAAAATAATGCCCGAAAAAGTTCGGAACATGATCCGACCTTTCAAGACCCCGATACCTTCCCTTATGCGAAGCTTGCTTCTATTGCGGTCTAGATATCATGTACTTTCAGGTCCTTTCAAAGGTATGCCATTTCGCTATCCTCAGTTGGAGTTCGCAATGTTACTCGGCACTTGGGAAAAGGAACTGGTCGAGGTGTGGAAGCGTGTTTTCACGAGAGACTTCAAACTAATGGTGGATGTGGGCGCAGCCGAGGGGTATTACGCTGTCGGTATGGCTTTCCGCAAAAAAGGGGCTCCCGTCGTTGCCTTTGAGATGGAGGAACGTGTTCGTGCGAATCTCGAAACTCTTCGTGCTCTCAATGGTGTGGAACTTGATATTCGCGGAAAATGCAACGTAGCTGACCTCGCTGGTTTCGGTTCCGACTTGGAAGACGCTTTTCTGCTGATGGACGTGGAGGGATTCGAGGCCGAGCTGCTTGATCCAACCAAGGTGCCTGCATTGCGCAGGTCATGGATTTTGGTCGAGTTGCACGACCTCTACGTCGAAGGCTGTTCCGAGCTCCTGCGGGAGCGATTCGAGGAAAGCCACCAAATCGAACTGATCGAGGGTCGAGATCGCGTCATCGATGATCTTCCTCAAGAGGTCGGCGCGTTGAGGAATTGCTTCCCCCGGAGCCAGTGGCTTTCTTTCATGGACGAGGGGCGTCCGCACTCCATGAACTGGTATTTCATGACGCCTCGAGTCGTTAATTGATGCTGTTTTTCCCTGTCGATATCATCTAGAAGGCTCTTGTTTTATGTTGGGTGTTCACTTGGCTTTCTTGAGCGGCATCCAGTCATGAGTGCGGGTGAACTCGTCGTTGATCACCTCCCGGACGTATCGGCGAGCCTTTGCTTTGACCAAGTCGATTTGGTAGAGGACGAAGTGCCCCCCGGCCCCGTCGCCGTTGACCATGGCGAGGTCGAGTTGCTTGCCTTGCAGGCGCGTCCTGTAGTTCTCGATATTGGGATTGCCCAGGTCGGTGACCATTTTTTCGGGCAATGCATAGTTGCCGGACGGGGTCACAAGTTGCAAACTGGAGAGGATTCTCTCCGGCGATCCGCCATCCACTCCGTATCCAGTCCACTCTCCCTTGCCTGAACACTTCGACTCGGTGAAGCGCACGGTCAACTTCCCGACATGGTATTCGGCAAAAGCGTTGCCCGCAACCTTTCCGGTCTTTGGTTTTCCATGGGGCTTCGCGAAGAAGTCATCGATTCGCAATTCCCTTGCGGTGAAGAGCAGGTCTTTTTCCGGGACCGAAAACAAGCTACCAACGAATGATGTCCCAACGACTAGCGAGAGGAGTGCATGGATTCGTGGAAAAGGAGACATAGGTCACTTCCGAATCAGTCCTCGATGATGCGGCCTTGGTTTATTTTCTCCAAGGCCGAAGAGGATTTCTTAGGTTTGTAAGGGTACCACTCGGGGGCACCGAACCAGTCGTACATCACGGCCCGAAACTTTTCTATTTTTTCGGGAGGTTCCTTTTGCCATCCCAGGTCTCCCGTTGCACTCACCCAAGTGTCCAGCGCGGCTCGCATTTCGGTGAGGGCTTTGAGGTGATCCGGATGGGTTGAGTCGACGAGGTTTTTCAGTTCATCGGGGTCGGCTTCGGTATCGAAGAGGTACTCACGACGGAATTCGGTGAAGAGGGGCATGAGATGTGGGTCGAGCTTTCCTTTTTTGTAAAGGTCCCGCATCACTTGCTGAACGGGGAAGCACTTCTCTTTATAGAAGTTGACGTAGGTGCCAAAGTTGAGCTCGGGTTGGTAATTGCGAATGTAGTGGTAGCGCTTGCCACGAACGGATCTCAGGCGAAAGGGAACGTCGTCGACACGGTCTCTGGCGCTGAAAGCGTATCTTCTTTGCGGGTCTCGGTTTTTCCCGAGGAAAACGCGGCTTTGCATGCCTAAGGGGCGGGATATGCCGGCGAGGGACAGTGTGGTGGCCGTTAAGTCGAGCAAGCTGATGACCTCTTCATTCATCGTGCCGGGCTTAAACCCTTCCGGCATGGGGAAGTTCTTCGGCCATTTGATGATCATGGGAACGTGAAGGCCTGTGTCGTAGACCCAGTGGATGCTGCGATGGTCGACCCGGCCATTGTCGCCGAATACGATGATGATGGTATCATCCAGAAGTTTTTCCTTTTTGAGTTCCTTCAGAACGACGCCGACCCGCCGGTCCATGTTCGAAACCGAGTTGAGGTATCGGGCCCACTCCTCATTGGAATTCTTGTGTTTGGGGAAGTAGGCCGGGGGCACCACGGAATCCGGTTTGGCATACTTGACGTGTTCTTCTTCCCCCCACCATTTGATGCGCTCGGGGCGATTGGTCCTGAAATCGTATATGTCGTACTCGGCCTCCGGCGTGTTCACTTGTAGAAAGAAAGGCTCGCCTTTCTTGATTTCATCCCAGTTCGTGCTTTCGAAGATTTTCCCTTCATTCACGAAATTGAGGTCAAGTTTTCCCGAGCCCACCACTTGCTCTCCCATTTTCTTGATGGAGCCCGTGAGGTAGCCGGCATCCTTGAGTCGATGCGTCATCGGCCTTACGCCCTCGGGCAGTCTGAAGCCATCGTCGCGATGGTCCGGAAAGTGATGTAAATTGACCGAGGTCTGGTACATGCCGGTCATGAAGGCGGAACGGCTGGGGGCGCAAACCGGAGCGGTGGAAAATACCCGATTGTAGCGAACTCCTTCTGCGGCCAATTGATCGAGGTGAGGGGTGTGAACCCCCTGCCTGCCAAAACAGCCAAAGTCCAAGTTGCAGTTGTCGGTGATCAACCAGAGGATATTGGGCTTGTCCTTGGCCAAGGAAACCGAGGCAAAGAGGAATGCCGAAAGCAAGGGAAGTAGGTATTTCATGGGTGAGGGGAGTGTGACTGGGCAAAGAAAAAGGGCAAGCGACATTAAGTGGTCAAGGATTCAAGTGCTTGGGGGTTATGGGTTTGCCGATTCAGAAGGGGCTCCTCGATGGATTTGGGCAAAAAAAGGCCCCGTTTCCGTTGGGTCGGAAACGGGGCTAAAACCAAGAAAGCCTACCCCTAAACTCTCTTGGAAAAACCGCACGTTAGGAATCGATCGGCATTCGTCAACCTCTTTGATTAATATTCTTTGAATTTCTTTTTTCCCGGTGCCGGAATCGGGTAAATTCCGTCCGCGTTCGCGAGGAGCGGAGAGTCGGAATCAAGGGTCAGTTTATCGACTCCTGGACCGAATTGGTGCTTCGAGTTAAGCATTTGATCGTAAGTGATTTCCTGACCGGTGTGGGCGGCCATTCGACCCATCGAGGTGACCGTGCTGGCGGCCACGCCGCGCTCCACTTCGTTGTATGGTCTGTTGTTCCGAATGGCGTCCATGAGGTGTTCCCATTCGTCTTGGTAAGGATTGGACTCACGCAGGGGGCGTTGGTCATTGCGTTGACCGAACATCCAGGCGACGTCGCTGTCTGGGCCTTGGCCCTTATGGATACGGGCTTGGGAGCGGTGGCCTCCGGGACCGGAGATGAGGGCGTACCCCTTGGTGCCGTGGGCATTGCTGCTGAACTCGCCGTAGCAACCTGACATGTTGCGGCCATGCATGTAAAACTTGGTCTCGTCCGGGAAAGTGTACTCGACGGTGTAGTTGTCGAAGTTCTGGTCGATGCTGTCCCCTCGGTAATGGCGCCCGCCTTGAGCCTGGGCCTTGACAGGCCAAGCGTCCTTCATCCAGCAGCACTCGTCGATGTTGTGAATGAAGAAGTCGCTGAAAGATCCCCCGCTCAACCAAAGGAAACTGTGGAAGCGACTGATCTGGTACATCAGTTCTTTTTCTTCGGCTGGTTTCTTGCCGGAGAAGCAGGTGACGATAGGGCCTTGCATGCGGTAGGCGCGCAAGGTGAGGATGTCGCCGAGTTCGCCGTCCTTGATGCGTGAAAACAATTCGCGCCTAGCTTGGCTGTGGCGGCACATCAGGCCGACTCCAACCTTGAGGTTCTTTTTCTTGGCCAGTTCATTCAGCTCAAGCATTTTGCGGGAAGAGAAACCGTCCGGGGTGACGGGTTTTTCCATGAAGACGTTGAGGCCCTTCTTGATGGCGTATTCGAAGTGTACCCAACGGAAGGCGCAGGGGGTGGTGAAGATCACAACGTCGCCTTTGTCGAGGGTGTCCA
>PBVU01000069.1:0-17554 GCA_002728775.1 Verrucomicrobiales bacterium
CCGCCGTCCTCCACGACCGAAGGAGTTTTTCCAAACGTGCCCACACGCGCGCTGATCGCCTCCACGGTTTCGCCCGTGACATAGGGCAACAGATCCAAATGATGGCAGGCGAGCCAGTTGAAAAAGCCGCCGCCGCTCTTGTCGGCATCGAAAAGATAATGTTCGGGAACGCGCCGATCAATGTTGCTGGTGGCCCATGTCATTTCCACGCTGATCATTCGGCCGAACCGTTTGTCCGCAACCATCGCTCGCAGTCGATTGGCCAATTCGTCATAGCGCCAGATGAAACCATTTTGAAACGCAACCTTGTTGGCGCGTACGGCTGCAGCCATGCGTCGGCCGTCAGCGGCATTTGCGGCTCCGGGTTTTTCCAGCAAGACATGTTTGCCCTGGTTAGCCAAGGCGATGACGGCATTCGGTCCCTGATCGTTGGGCAGACAAACAAGAGCCGCATCAAAAAGATTGCTGCCCTCGGAAAGCAACGCGTCCGGTGTTTCAAAACGGGGTAGGTGGGCGTGGCGCTCCTCGAGGCTGGTGGTGCCGCCATCAAACGCGGGCATTAGCGCGGTCACCTCCAGCGCATCCTCGACATGAGTCAGCGACTCACGCCAACCCATCCCGTGGGGATGATCGATGCCGAGGATGGCGATGCGAAGCTTGTCAGGCATGCGGCTTCGTCGCGGTGAGAATGGACCTTTCTACCGGGCAGGTTAGTCAACTGGCAGGAAGGTGAGCGTGCCTTCCAGCATGTCTGGGATCACCAGTTGTTTTCCCTTACGGTCATAAAAGAAATCCGCGGCAGTGGTGAACTTGTCCGACAAGACGGTGGTTTTCCGAGTCTTACGGTCGTATTTCCACACCTTCCCCAAGGGCCAGCTGGAAACATAGATGACACCTTTGCCAAACTCCACGGCGTCCGCCCCGCGCATTCCGGTGGCGAGTATCTTGAAGGCCTTGCCGTCGTACTGCACGATGTTGCCGGTAAAAAAGTCACCCATCACAATTACCTCGGCATCTTTTTTGCCGGTCACCGTCACGCCATTGGGGCCGAGCATGGCCTTGTTGCCGGCGGGTGCGGCGAGTGCCACCTTTCCATCGAGGCTGACCTTGTAAACGCAACCAGTCTTGGGTGATTTTGCGTTCGGACTGTCCAGCGGCCACAGTTTGCGCTCTCCATCGGGATCAAACATCCACTTGGGATGGCTCATCTCGGTCACATAGACACTCTTGCCATCGCGGCTGGCTGCCACATCGTTCAGGAATTCAATTGGCGCAGGAAAGGACTTGGCGTTGGCAAGCTTGGCGGCTTTCCCCTTCTTATCGACTTTCCAAACAGTGGTTTCGTCGGCAGTTACCAGAAACCCACCCACAAAAGCGATGCCCTTGGGCGAGTTCATGCCGCGGCAGAATTCCTTCACCTGGTCCCCATCAATGACATTGATGCCGCCGTCGCCGGGCTTGTCGCCGTTGATTATGGTGACATACAGCTTGCCGCCAAATCCGCGGCAAACGCTTTCGGGCTTGGTGCCCACTTTGAGGACTTTTGCTTCCTCGGCACCGGCAAGATTTGCCAAGCTGAGGCCAAACACGCACAGGATTGCCTTAATCGCTTTCATGGATGGGCCAAGGGTTGCCCGTGGCTGCGGGCAGGTCAACGTCAAATCAACATCGCCTTCAATGCGCCTTGCCACCGCGGGCGGTTTTGACGATGCTCACCAAGTCCGTTTGAAATGAGATCGAACCCCAAACTCCTGTTGGTGGCACTTGCATTGCCGTTTGTGGCCTCGGCGCAACTGGTGAAACTTGAAGGAGCAAAAGTCGTCCAATACAAGCAGGTTGGTGAGGCCAAATTGTTTCTGCACGTGTTCAATCCGGATGGGCACGAAGCCTCGGCGTCGCGCCCAGCGATTATTTTCTTTTTTGGAGGCGGCTGGGTGGGGGGCACGCCCAAGCAATTCGAGCCGCATTGCCGGCACCTTGCTTCGCATGGGATAGTGGCCATCACCGCTGAGTACAGGGTGAAAAGCCGGAATAAAACGACTCCGTTCGCATGCGTGGCTGACGGCAAATCCGCAATCCGCTTCGTGCGGACCAATGCCGGTAAGCTGGGGGTGGACCCCGCGCGCATTGCTGCGGGCGGCGGTTCCGCGGGCGGCCATGTGGCGGCGGCCACGGGGAATTGTCCCGGTTTGGAGGAGAAGGGTGAGGATGGCGCGGTCAGCAGCAAGCCCAATGCGCTCGTGCTTTTTAATCCGGTCTACGACAATGGTCCGAAGGGCTATGGCCACGACCGCGTGAAGATGCGCTGGAAGGAGATTTCCCCAATGCACAACCTTCGCAAAGGGGCCCCACCCACAATTGTATTTCTGGGAACCCAGGATAAGCTTATCCCCGTGTCCACCGGCAGGGAATATGACCGCCGCATGAAGGCCATCGGCAGCCGGAGCGAGTTGCATCTTTATGAAGGGGCCACCCACGGCTTTTTCAACAAGGGCCGCAAGGGGGATCATTATGCGGATACGATAAAAAAGATGGATGCGTTTCTGCTGAAGCTTGGGTGGCTGAAGGAAAAATGAAGATGACCCGGTGGCTGGTATTCCTCGTTTGTGTGTCAACTGCACTGGCCCAGCAGAAGGCGCCGGAGGCGTTGTTCAATCGATGGGATCGTAATGGTGATGGCAAATTGGTGCTGGCCGAGTTGCCTCCCAATGCCAAGACGAATTTTCGGAGGGTGGATATCAACGGCGATGGGGCTATTTCCCTCGTTGAACACAAAGCTTTTCTTTCCCGTCGACCTGCTCAGCGTTCGTTGGAGGGCATCAAGGTGCTGCGCGATTTGGCGTATGCCAACACGGATAATCCACGCCAAAAGCTTGACCTTGTGCTGCCGGAAAAGCGCGCCAAAAAGGAGCCGTTGCCCTTGGTGGTGTGGATTCATGGCGGCGGTTGGCGCAATGGCGACAAGCGCAGCGGCATTAATCGCGTAGCGCCATTAGTGGTCAGTGGACGATATGTGGGAGCTACTATTGGTTACCGACTCAGCGGCGAAGTCCAGTGGCCGGCGCAAATCCATGACTGCAAGGCGGCCATCCGTTGGTTGCGCGCGCACGCGAAAGAGTATGACATTGACCCGAAGCGCATCGCCGTGTGGGGATCTTCTGCTGGCGGGCATTTGGTGAGTATGTTGGGCACGAGCGGAGATGTGGATATGCTGGAGGGCAGGCTTGGTCGGCACCTCGAACAATCCAGCCGAGTGCAGGTGGTGGTGAATTACTACGGACCAAGCGCGTTGTTGCTGATGAACAGCAAGCCCAGCCGCATTGACCATGACGCGAAGGATTCGCCGGAGAGTCAACTTATTGGCGCCCCAATCCAGCAATCGAAAGCGAAGGCACGCCAAGCGTCACCCATGACGCACGTGACCCGGGATGACGCGCCGCATCTGCATGTGCATGGCACGGATGATCCCCTCGTTCCGTTCCATCAATCGGAGATTTATCATGCGGCGCTTAAAAAAGTTGGTGTGGAGACCACACTCATCACCGTGCGTGGCGGCGGCCACAGTGCACCGCGGACCTTGGGCAGACAAGTTCAAGCCTTCCTGAACCGGCATTTGCACGGCCAAGGGCAGCGGCTGCCAGACGAGGTAGTACCGGCGAAATAAGGGGCCTATTTGCGCAGGTCGTAGGCGAGGAGGAGTCCCTGATCCTTCAGGTACAGGACGCCGTTGCTTACGACCGGGTGTGACCACGCGTTTGCGCGGGTGCGGTCGGGCTGGTCGAAGCGGCTGATTTCCTTGTAGGCCTTGGGGTTTAGTTCAACAAGCGAGACGGGGCCTTTCTCGGCTCGGAGGATGATTTTGCCGTCAGCCACCACGATGGCGCCCTTGCCGGCGCTGCGTTCGCGCCACATCTCCTCGCCGGTTACCAGATCCATGCAGGCGAGGGTGCCGCCGCTGGAGCCATAAACATAACCCCCCACTCGGATGCAGCCGCCGTGGTGGTTGGAGATGGTTTTGTTGGCATAGGTTTGCTCGGCGGAAAAGCTCGTGCCATCGTAAGTAACTTTAAAACCATTGCATCCGACTCCATAGGAGCTGCTGACAAAAACGCGGCCCTCATGGAAGATAGGCGTGCTGACGGTGGCGGTGCGTCCGCGTCGCGGGGCTTTCCAGAGAACCTTGCCGGTCTTGGCGGAGAGCGACACGACATTGGCGCCGGTGAGTTGGATGTATTGGCGCTCGCCGCCAAACTCACGGACGATAAAGGAGCTGTACTGCGCGCCGTCGGTAAAGTCCCTGCTTTGCCAAATTAGTTCGCCGTTTATGCGGTTCAGGGCCACGGCTGCGCCCTTGCCGCCGCCTGGAGTGACAATCACTTTGTCTCCATCCACCAGCGGGCTTTCCGTGTAGTTCCAGCCGCCGGAGCGTCCGCCAAAATCCTTGGTCAGGCTGCGGCGCCAGACCTCCACGCCTGTTTCCGCCTTCAGGCAAACGAGGTCGCCAAATTGGCCGAGCGCATAAACTAATCCTTCCACCACGGTGGGAGTACTGCGGGTTCCCTTATAGTTGCCACCGGTTTTGCCAACGGGCTTGGAGGTCCAAAACAGGCCGCCGTTTTTTTCGGAAAGGCAAAAGACGTGGCTGGCCGTCTTGCCGTCACCCATCGTGAAAATGCGGCCCTTCGCCACGCTGACACTGGAAAACCCGGCACCGAGTTCCTCCGTGCGCCATAGTAGTTTGGGGCCATTCTCAGGCCATTCATCCAGCAGGTTGGCTTCCGTGTTGACCCCGTCGCGGTTCGGTCCGCGCCATTGCGGCCAGTCGATGGCCAGAATTTGCAGGCTGAAGAGTGTGGTGAGAGAAAATGCGAGTGCGCGATTCATGCGCCGAGGGTAGGCTTTTTGGCCCCCGGAACAACACTTTTTTGGAATCGCCGGTATGGTGCCGGATTTGCGCCAGCCACGCGATTTGGCATCTTCAATCTATTTGCGCAGATCGTACGCGAAGAGGGTGTCCTGATCCTTCAGATAAAGGACACCATCGCTTACGATGGGATGCGACCAAGCCCGTGCACGCGTGCGGTCGGGCTGCTCGAAGCGGCTGATTTCTTCGTAGCCGTCGGGTGATAATTTCACGAGCGAAACCGGGCCACGCTCAGTACGCAGAATGATCTTGCCGCCCACAACGATGATGGCGCCCTTGCCCGCGCTGCGCTCGTTCCACATCACTTTGCCGGTGCCCAGCTCGATGCAGGAAAGATTGCCGCCATTGGAGCCGTAAACATGGTCTCCCACACGGATGGCACCGCCGTGGTGATTGGCCATGCCGACACTGCCGGCGTGCTTGTAAATCTCCTTGGTGGAAAATTCGCCATTCTCGTAGGAGACCTTGAAGCCGTTGCAGCCGACATTATAGGCACTGGTGACAAAGAGGTGTCCCTTGTCGTAGACAGGCGTGCTGATCACGGCCGTGCGGCCCTTGCGGGCGGCCTGCCAAAGGAGCTTGCCGTTGCCGGCGTCCACGCCCACCACGCTCTCGCCGGTCAACTGGATGTATTGGCGCTGGCCGCCAATCTCGCGGATAATAATGGAACTGTAGCCCGCGCGATCCTTGAAATCCTTGCAGCGCCAAATCACCTCGCCGTTGTCCTTGTTGAGGGCAATCATCGCGCCCTTGCTTCCGCCGGGCGTGACTACCACCTTGTCTCCATCCACCAACGGTGATTCGCTCCAACGCCATCCACTCATCATTTGGCCGCCAAAGTCAGAGGCCACATTCACACGCCAAGATTCCTTCTTCGCTTTCAGGTCGAAGCAAACCAAGTCGCCATGCTGGCCCAAGGCGTAGGCTTTGCCGCCGGCAATGGTCGGGGTGGAGCGAGGGCCGGGATAGCCGCGATGGCCTTGCGGATCACCCACCCGGCCTTTCCACAAATGGTTTCCCTTGGTGTCCAGCGCGATGAGGTAACAGGCATCATCCACGTCGCCGAGCGTATAGAGGACGCCTCCCGAGGATACCACGCTGGAAAAGCCGGCGCCCACGCCCTTGGCGCGCCAAAGCAGCTTGGGGCCGTCCTCGGGCCATTCATCGAGAAGATTTTTCTCGGTGTTGATGCCGTCGCGGTTGGGACCGCGCCATTGTGGCCAGTCGATGGCCAGTGCTGGAAGGGTGAGTGAGATTAAGGAAAGAACAATGAGTTTGCGCATGGTGAATGTTGTACTCCCCATTGGATAAGATGCGCGGCGGCGGGATTCAATCAAAATACACCGCCGCCGCGCGCGCATCAGTTCCCGATGCGCACGGCTCGCAGGATGCCGTTTTGGAACCCAAACCACGCGACGGTGTAACGCCGCGCGCTAGGGAAATCGGTGATGTGCATTTGGCGGTAGCCCCACCATTCTCCGCGGACTTCATCTGGCCGGCCAAACAACCCCTGAATGGTGAAGGCGTTGGAGCCGATGTAGCCCAAATCGAGGCGATTGCGGGAACCGGAACCGGTTGTCCAGATCATCCGCCTTGCCGGCAATTGCAACGAAGCGGTATTGGTGGGAGTTACGACCGGAAGGTTTGCCGGTGCCGCAACCGGTGCCATGTCTCCCGCCGTTGCAATCGCCGGGGTGGTGGCGGCCGTGGGCTGGGGGGACGTCATGCCCTGCCCGGCGGTCGCCCGAGCGCGGATTTGTTTGCCCCAGACGGCCTTCCCGGATTTAAAGGCCGCCCCCATTTCCTGCTCGACCTGCATCTGCCAAGCCATTGATAGGCTGGTGCTGGACGGGGTCAGAAATCCCACGGGGGTTTTCAAAGCGGCGTTGATGCCACGCTGTATGCTGGGGGTCGTGGTGCCTGCCATGCTGCCCATGTTGGCCGAGAGTTCCCGAAGTGTTTCTGGCACGAAATGGTAGAAACTGATCCGGGCCGGGGAACAGCTGGGCAGGCCGTCCGGGTTGGCAGAGGACTCGCTGACGGGTGGGGCCAGAGAGCCTTTGGCCGAGGGGTAATCGTGAAAGTAAATGGCGTCATTGACCTTCAGGATTAGGCCCCGGGCGGTGGGTCCCCATGTGCCCATAGTGTGGACAGATGCCCGGAGTGTCGTGCCATCACGGAATTTGAAAATTCGTTCCTGAGACGAGCCGACAACTGTGCCGGCAAGGAACAGCGCTAAAGACAGGGCTGAGATTTTCATGACATGCCTGGGTTGAGATGAGTTTGGGAGAAGAAGTGTGGGCAACCCGGGCCGGACGAGCCCCTTGGCTGGCGGTGACCGAATGGCGACCCCTGTTGCCCATGGAACAAGGTACACCCATTCCCCGGTGCGCGCAATATGCGCGGAGGATTTTTTAAAACCCGAGCCGCACTGCGCGATCTTGCAGTTGCTGGCACCAGCGGCCGAGGTAGCTGTACTCATGGTAAAGCTGCTCGGCGGCCTCCAGCGCGCGGGCGCTTGGCCAATGATTGTTTAGTTCCTGGAGTTGTTTGTCGGCGGCCTCCAGTCGCCCGTGGATTTCCTGTTGCAGGGTGTTGACTTGGTCAAGCAGTTCCAGGGCTCTGGGCATGGCTCTGGCTTTTAGCAAGGGTGAGTCGAGCGCGTTCTGCTCTGAGAGAAAAGAGTCAACCGGTTTTAAAGCGCTGCCCACAGTCAGGAAAAGATCCGCCGTGTCCGGAGGGATGTCGTGAACCTCTCCAGGCTTGGCGCCGCGCTCAAGCGTGAGGAGGTGAGCTAGGCGATGCTTGGGAGCGCGCAAGGTTTCATGGGCTGTGTTTAATTCTGTGAAGCGGGCTTGGGCAGCTTCTTTTTCGGCGGCCTCGGTGAATTTGTCCGGATGGGTCGGGGCGCTTTGAGTAAGAAATTTTTCCTTTAACGCCGCCGCATCCAGCCAAGGTTGTCGCGGCTCATCAAGCAGCGCGAAACAGTCCATTTAGGCGCTGAAGCTTTCGCCGCAGGAACAGGTGGTGGCGGCATTGGGGTTGTTGACCTGGAAACCGGCGTCTTCAAGGCTGTTACTATAGTCCAGCTCGCTGCCCGTGACATAGAGCGCGCTCTTGGGATCCACCACTACGCGCACGCCTTGGCTTTCCACTAGGATGTCCCGGTTGGCGGGTGCGTCTTGTAAATCCATTTTGTACTGGAGTCCGCTACAACCGCCGCCAATCACGGCAACGCGCAACACGCCCTCCGGGCGGCCCTGTCGTTGCAGCAGTGCTGTCACCTTACCCGCGGCGGCCTCGGTTAATTTAACGAGGCGTTCGTCGCCGGTGCGCCAGGAGGCTTGACTGGCCTCGGTCTTTTGTGTTTTTCGCGAGAGCACGGGTTGAGACTATGGCAGAAAACCGCCGAGGGCGAGTCTGCAGTGCTTTCAACAACCCGTGACTAACTTCCCATTGGCGCGAGCTTCGGGCTCGGTTTTACTCGCGCCGCCCATGGTCGATCTTTCCAGGCTAAACCCCCAGCAACGTGACGCTGCCGCCACACTCGAGGGGCCGGTGCTCATTCTCGCCGGGGCCGGGACGGGTAAAACGCGCACGCTCACTCATCGCGTGGCGCACATGGTGGATCGGGGAATTCCGCCGGATCATATCTTGGCCGTGACGTTCACCAATAAGGCTGCGCGCGAAATGCAGCAGCGTGTGGTCAAGCTCATCCCCAAGTTGCCCGCCCGGGATGACGGCCGGCCGACAAAGCCCACCATTTGTACCTTCCACTCCCTCTGCGTACGCATTCTGCGGCGGCACATTGAGAAACTCGGCTATAAGCGCAATTTTGTCATCTACAGTGAGAGTGAACAGTTGGGCGTGGTGAAGAAAATCCTTGCGGCTATTTCAGGCAAGGACGTGAAGGTGGACCCACGCGAACTGCACGGGCTCTTGAGCCGCATTAAGAACGCCGGCCCGGGCCGCTCCATTTTTGCTGATGAAGACAGCCTGGCGATGGCTGAGACTTTACGGCGCCGTTACGACACGGCCTTGAAGGCGTGCAATGCTGTTGATTTTGATGACTTGCTGGTGCTTACGCTGAAACTTTTCGAGGAACACCCCGACGCCCTGGAACAGTGCCGCGCGCGGTACCGGTTCATTATGGTGGACGAGTATCAAGACACGAACACGGCGCAGTTTGAATTGATGCGCGCCTTGGCCGACGAGCATCAAAATGTTTGCGTGGTGGGCGATGACGATCAGAGCATCTACGGTTGGCGCGGCGCGGATGTCACAAACTTGCTAAACCTCGAGGAGCATTTTCCTGGCGTCAAGGTGATCAAGCTGGAACAAAACTACCGGTCCACCAACACGATTCTTGATGCCGCGAATGCCGTCATTCGGAACAACCCCCAGCGGCGCGAAAAGCAATTGTGGTCCGCCAATGGTCAGGGTGACCTGATTCGCCTTCAGGCCTTCGAGGATGAGGATGAAGAGGCGCGTACGGTGGTGGATGAGATTGAGTTCAACCGCATGGCGCGTCGCATTCCCTGGCGGGAACAAGCCATCCTATTCCGTACCAACATGCAGGCCCGGCCGCTGGAGACAGCCCTGCGCGCTACTGGTGTCCGCTACCATCTCATTGGTGGGCAAAGTTTTTTTGACCGGAGGGAAATTCGAGACTTTCTGGCTTATTTAAAAACCTTTATCAACCCGAA
Source organism: Verrucomicrobiales bacterium (assembly GCA_002728775.1). Lineage (GTDB taxonomy): Bacteria > Verrucomicrobiota > Verrucomicrobiia > Limisphaerales > UBA1100 > UBA6614. The sequence goes on from PBVU01000069.1 coordinate 9,631, forward strand.
TGACGATGCCAGTCTGCTGCGTATCGCCAATGTTCCGTCGCGCGGCTTAAGTGACGTGACCATGGAGCGCCTGTTGGCCGCCAGCCAGACCCATGATTGCAGTGTGTGGGCGGCCACGAACAAGGACTTGGTGCGCGCTGATTTTCAGCCGCGCACGCGCCGGGCGATGGAGGATTTCATTGAGTTGGTGGATCAATGCAGGGGCCGGTTAAAGGATGAGCACCTTTCGCTCGTGCAATGGGCGACGGATTTCCTTGCGGAGATCGAGTATGCGGCGGAATTGCGCAAAGGAGAAAAGAATCTCGAAACTGCCGAGAACCGCATGCAGAATCTAAAGGATCTCGTGGCCACGATGGACGAGAAGAATGACCTCCTGCCTGCTGAACGGCTGGGCCAATTCCTGGATGACCTGACTCTGGATGCCGAGCGCGAAAGTGAAAAGGAGGACGCCGGCGATGCGGTGACGCTGATTACCACCCATAGCTGTAAGGGGCTGGAGTATCCGCATGTTCACCTTGTGGGTTGTGAGGAGGGGTTGCTGCCCCACACGCGGTCCATGGAAGAGGGCACGCTGGATGAAGAACGCCGATTGTTCTACGTGGCCATTACGCGGGCCATGAAGACCCTGACCCTGACCCATTGCCTGAGCCGAAAAAAATTTGGCTCCGTGGTCCCCTGTCATCCCTCGAGTTTCTTGAAGGAAATTCCTGACACACTGGTTGAGGATTTGAATGAGAAGGCAGCGGAGCCGGTGAGCGTGGAGGAAGGCGCGGACATGTTCGCGGCCATGCGTGCTGCGCTGGATTGAATCCAGCTACGCGACTGGGTGTTTCCAGATGGGCACCTTCTTTTTCATCTCGTTAATCAGGTGCTGGCAAGCGGCAAATGCCTCGGCGCGGTGTGGAGCGATCACTTCCACCCAGAGAGAGGGTTCGTTCACTGGCACCACGCCCAAGCGGTGGATGAGTCGCACGGATTCCAGGGGCCACTCTTGTTCGAGCGCATCAAAAATCAGACCGAACTGGTGGCGGGCCATGAGCTCGTTGGCCTCGTAATCAATGGCGGAGATGGGGGTTGCATCTTCCTTGTCGCGGACAACGCCATGAAAGGTGACCACCGCGCCCATGTCGCTACCCATGTCTTGCGCGGCGGTGGTGATGGGGCGGCGGGTCAGTGTGATTTCGCGCTTCATCTTCAGCCACCTTGTACGGGGGGGAACAGTGAGACCTCATCGCCGTCGCTTAAAACATGATCGTCATCCTGATAATCCACGCCGACCGCCTTGAGGGTACAGTTGCCAGTGCCGGCGAGCTTGGGGAATTGCTCGATCATCTTCTGGTGCAATGCGCCGAGCGTTGTCCCTTCGGGCAAGCTGGTGGTGGTTTGGGTGCAGCCGGTGAGGTCGCGAAAGTAGGACCAAAATTTCACCGTGACAGTCATGTGTACACCTCCGGTTTCAGCACGCCGATGAATGGCAGGTTTCGGTAACGCTCGGCATAGTCCAAGCCGTAGCCCACGACGAAGGCATCGGGAATTTCAAAGCCCACATAGTCGGCAGTAATTTCCTCGGCCCGGCGGGATTTCTTTTCCAGAAGAACGCAGGTTTTCAGACTGCTGGGTTCCAAGGCGTGAAGTTTGCTCAGGACGGCACGAAGTGTTTTGCCCGTGTCGAGGATGTCATCAACCAGCAGCACGTCGCGGCCTTGTGCCTCCAGTCGCAGTTCCTTGGTGAAGACCAGTTCGCCTGGCGTGGTGTTGTTGCCGTAGCTTGAAACTCCCATAAAATCCAGCCGCAAAGGCAGGGTGATGTGCCGGATGAGGTCTGCCAGCAAAGGAACCGTGCCCGTGAGCAACGCAACGACAAGTAAATCCTTGCCGACGAAGTCTCGCTCGATATCCGCTGCCATTTCCCGGACGCGCGCGGCGATTTCCGTCTCGCCGATGAGGACGCTCTCAATCTCCCCGCGGAGGTGAGTCGGTGGCGGGGTGGAGGGCATTAGATGTGCTTGGAATCCTCGTGGTCTTTTTCCGTGTAGCCACTTTCCTGCCGCTGGAAGTTGACTTCGTTCTTTTTCAGGTAGGCTTCGTAAACATCATCCGCGCTCATGCCCAGCACTTGCGCGAGGCTGATGAGAAAATGAAACATATCCACCACCTCAACGCGCGCATTTTGTTCGTCGAGTTTTTGGTATTTCGCCCACCATTTCCATGGCACACTGTCGGTCAGTTCCGCGAGTTCCTGGCTCATGGCGCGGCAATAGTTGAGCACCCACTCGGTCTTTTGCTCGTCGGTCATGCCATCGGTGTGGACGCCGATGCGTTCGTTGAGGGCCTTTTGCATGCGGAACAGTTCGCGGAGCTGATCGGGCGATTCCATGGGCGAAGGATGGCAGCCGGGGTGAGGGCGGCAAGGCGAAGTTATTCCAGTGGGCTTTGGGCTGGGAACTTCCGGGTCAAGCGGCTATAAACGCCGCCGATTATCAAGGCAGAATGAAGCAATTTTTCTGGATCAACATCGCGGTGCTGGGGCTTGTTTTTCTGTTGGGCTGCGGGGGAGGCCAACCGTCTGCCGGGGATGCCGCGCATGATGACACGGTCGCGGAACAAGCCGGTTCAGAGAGGGATGCCCCGGCGTTGCTGGAAAACCCAATGAACTGGCTGTTGTTGCTGGCGGCGGCGGCGGGCATCGTGGTGTTTGCGGAACGTTATCTCCTTTATCATCGTGTGCAGATCAACACGACGGAGTTTGTCGGAGGCTTGGGCAACGTGTTGTCACGAGGCAACATTGTGGAAGCCATTTCCATCTGTGAAGCCACGCCCAGCCCGGCGGCACGGCTGGTGCGTGAGGTAATCGTGAATCGTGACCGCAGCCGTGATGAATTGAAGGAAACCTTGGAAGCCGCGGGTGCCGGCGAGGTGGCGCGTCTGGAACGCAACTTGTGGGTGCTGGCCACTGTGGGTCAAGTGGCGCCGCTGCTGGGTTTGCTGGGCACCGTGCTGGGGTTCATGACGGACGAGGTGGTGACCAATCTTCATGCACACTTTTCCCGTGCGTTGACACCCACAGCGCTGGGATTGGCCATTGGCATTCCTGCTTACGCGGCCTACAATTTTCTCGTCGCGGAAATCGGCAGCCTCGTGCTGGCCATGGAGAAAACCTCCTTGGACGCCGTGCGCATGGTGGAGGATCTCAGCGGGGCGGACACCAAACTCACGACCCGTAGGGGTGCGAAAAAGAAATGAAATTTCCCCGTCGCGCAAAGCTGCTTTGTCGGCCGCCGGAGGCTGCACCCTTGGCGGGGGTGTTTTTTTTGCTCCTTTATTTTCTTCTGATGATGGCCCCAGGCGAGGCGGTAAACCTGCCTGTGGGAGACACTGGGCCGCCTGTCCCCGGGCAGGCCGTGGCTGTGGCTGTGGATGCCGGCGGCCATCTTTATTTTGACAATCAGCGCATCACGGCCGACGCGCTGGGCGAAGCCTTGCAGCGGCGTGGGGCAGGGGTGGTTGTCGCGCTGCAGGCGGACCGTTCGTTGTCCTATGAGCGCATCATGGAGATTGCCAGGTTGTTGCGGAATGCGGGGGTGAAACAGGTTCTGCTGGCCACGCGGCCGGGATTGTTTGGCCAGTGATGAAGGATCAACCGTCAGTTGACGTCCGCTGGTCCGGCCCGCAGTGGATGGTGTTCATCGGTCTGGTGTTTGCAATTCTCGTCGGCGGCATATACGCGGTTACCGGCAGCAGCAGGCATGCCGGGCAATCTCAAGAAGTCGAAGTCACACTTTTGCCCGTCAGCCATCCCGAACTGCTGGAGCACCTCGCAGCCACGGACCCCGCATGGCTTGCTCTGCCAAACCGCTACGGCCATTCAGCGGCGTGGCTGACCAACCGTGGCCTGCCGCATCACGAGCTTTACCAATGGATCCCGAAGCAGGAATGGCTGGAGTACAACGCCAGTGACATGGGCCGTGTATTGACTGAGTTTCTCCGGACCAATCGTCCTGTTGCGCCTACTGTTTTTGAAAAGCCGCCACCGGAATTGGACCGGGTTGATCCTCCACCGGTGCGGATGCGGTTCGCCTCGTTTCTGGAACGCACCGGACCCTTGGCCGACCGCGGATTGGAGGGCAACCTGACACTTGCTTCCTGGGCCCACACCGATGTGCTGCCGCCTTCCATAGTTCAGGTGGATGTTGCCGCCAGTGGGCTGGTCTTGAACACTCGCCTGTTGAGCCCGTGCGGCAATGCCACGGTGGATGCCCGCGCCTTGGAGCATGCCCGCGCCATTCGTTTTAAACCGCTGACCAATGCCCCTCCGGAAGACCTGTTTTCCCTGCGCGACATGGCCACGGGAAACCTGATCTTCAACTGGCACACCCACCCGGATGGAGTTACGAATGTCCTCCAGCGTTCATTGCCCGTGAAAACCGTCCTGCCCCGCTGATGGCTCCTCACCAGTTCATCCCACTCCTGCTCGCGGCATTTTTGCTGGTGCTCACTTGGCTGGCCTGGCGGACCCGCCGGCGGCAGGGAATCTTTGACGCGGACCCCATCCGCGACCATGTATTCCGCTGTGCCAAGGAAGACTGTCGCTATGTCTACACTGATGACGCGGATGTGGAATCTTCCCGGTGTCCCCAGTGCGGTCGCATGAACGAGCGCGTTACTTTTTAGCCGCGCTCCGGTTTTAGTTGTTGCCGCCCGCCTTCATTTCAATGACGTCGTGCGCGCCGGCCTCGCGTTGTCCAGCGGGGCTGATGCGAATGTAGCGCGCGCGCTGACGCAGGGCGGCCAGGTTGGCCGAGCCGAGATAACCCATGCCGCTCTGGATGCCGCCGATCAACTGGGTGAGGGTCTGGTCCACCGACCCGGAAACTTCCTTTAACGCTTCCACACCCTCGGCCGCGATCTTGCTGTTGCCTCCCTTGATGTGGCCGTAACGCGCGGCTGAACCCGCCTCCATCGCGGCGTGGCTGCCCATCCCACGGTACTGCTTGTAGAGTTTGCCCCCGATTTCCATGATTTGGCCGGGTGCCTCGGCGCAGCCGGCGAAGAGGCCTCCGCAGATGACAGCATCGGCCAAGGTCAGGGCCTTGACGATATCGCCACTCTTGGTGATGCCGCCATCGGCAATGATGCTCACGCCGGCATCCCGTGCCGCGCGCGAGGTGACATAGAGCGCCGTCAATTGCGGAATACCCACGCCGGCCACCACTCGCGTGGTGCAAATGGAGCCCGGTCCTTGGCCCACCTTGATGGTGTTTGCGCCGCAATCGGCAAGGAATTCCACGCCCTCGGCGGAAGTGACGTTGCCAGCAATGATGGGCAGGCTGGGGTGGGCCTCGCGGATGACACGGATGGTTTCGCCGACGCCTTTCGTGTGCCCGTGCGCGGTGGAGACGGCAACCACATCCAGACCTCGCTCCACCAAGGCGTCCACGTGGTCGCGGATGCGGTCACGATCCAGTTCGCCAAAGGCGTTGCGTGTGGCGGAAACGGCCGCGCCGCAGAGAAGGCGGAATTGGCTGTCACGCGCGGGGCGAAACTGCGCCTTCTTTTCCATCGTGATTCGTTCCACGTCGCTCATCGTGAACAAGCCGCGCAACTGGTCGTCATCGCCCACCACTAGAAGTTTGTTGATGCCGGGGTGATCGGTGAAAAATTTATCGGCCACCGCAATCGGGTCAGGGTCCAGATCTTTCTCATGAATGGCATGCACCTGATCGCGGGCGATCATGGCCTCAGACACTTTCCGATGCGCGTATCGTGGCCTCACCACGCTGCCCGAAAGCAGGCCCGCCAGTTGGCCTCCTTCCTCCACCACCGGAAAAGTTCTGAAAGCAAACTTGTGTTCCTCCATCATGTTCACCACGTCCCCGACCATTTGCCCGGGCGAAACGGTAATGGGATCCTGGATCAACCCATGCACGTGGTTTTTAACCCGGTCTACTTCCTTGATCTGCTTTTTCTCCGGCATGTTGTAGTGGATGAGGCCCAAGCCGCCGTTGAGGGCCATGGCGATGGCCATGCCGGATTCCGTGACGGTGTCCATGTCGGCTGAGAGGATGGGCAGGTTGAGGGAAAGACCTTCGGCAAGGGAGGTGTCTAAAACCGTGTCGCGGGGCAGAACTTCTGAGTAGCGGGTGGCCAGCGTGACGTCGTCATACGTCAACGCGAGTGTGCCCTGAACGTGGAAAAAATCGTCCGCCGCCATGTAATGGCGCGGCTCGGGGTCATGCGCGACTGCCATGGGCAAGGATGCCCGGAGCCGCGTGGCGTGACAAGTGGGAATTGTTTACCGCCCTTCCTGTGGCGGCGCGGGTCTGCGCGGTGGAAGGTTCGGAAAAGGCCGGGGCGCGATGCCGGGCTGGATGTTGGGGCCAGGCTGGGGAAAGGCGGGGCCGTCAGGTGGAGGTGGCGCAACGCCGCCGGGCACACCACCGGGAAAGACATTGATGCCGGGAGGAACAGCACCGCCGCCGGGCATCACTCCGAAGCCTCCACCGGGGCGTCCACCATTAAAGTGCGGGGGCTGGCCGCCGCCTATGGGCACTAGGGTCAGGCGCTTGGTCCGTACGTCCAGTTTCATTTGCCAGATTTGGCCGGTTTGCGTGTCGAGCTTCAGGGTGAAGGGGACAGGTTTGTCGTCCCCCTCGGGGATGATTTGAACGGTCTTGATTTCAAATCTACCGGGGCCGCCAAAATCCACAAAGCCGGGCATCGCCATGCCGCCACCCATCATCGGTGGCTGTGGCTCGCCAAAGCCATCCGGGGGAACAGGGGCTGGCTCAGGTGGCTGGAGGTCTTGGGCCACGACCATGGTGGCGGTGAGGAACAAACAAGAGAGGACTGTGGCCTTCATGCCTCCCGTATACGCTTCGGGACGACTTAGGGCAACTCACAAACGCGCAATACGGTTGGCCAACCCGGTGGAGGATTGGCCGGGCACATGGCCCAGCACCACGATGCTCCCGCCGCCAGCATCCACCACGGCGCGCTCCTCGGCGGGGAGTTCGTCCACGGTATAATCGCCGCCTTTCACGTAGACATCCGGTTGGGCAACCTTAAGGAACTGCGTGGCCCGGGTTTCGTTAAAAATGCAGACCCCGTCCACGGATTCCAGCGCGGCCAACACCAGCGCGCGATCGGCCTCAGTCTGGACGGGTCGCCCCTCACCTTTGAGAGCTTGCACGGAGTGGTCGCTGTTCAAACCCACCAGTAGCGCGTCGGCTTGTTCGCGGGCTGCAGCGAGGTAATTCACGTGGCCGGCATGGAGAATATCGAAGCAGCCATTGGTGGCAGCCAGCGGTTTGCCCTGCGCTCGGAGTGCCTCTCGCCAGGCGGGCAGGGAATCGGCAGAGAGAATTTTTTCCTTAAAATTCAACAGGCGAATTCTGCCGTAGTGGGCAAGGGCTTGTCAATCGGGCGGGCGCGGCGTAGATTCGGGACGTGAACGCGGAGGTCACGCTGGTCCAGATTCGCGGCATTCTGCCAGCCCATAGCGGTGCTGCGATATTTCTCGGCAACGAGGAGAAGGTTTTCATCATTCAGGTGGAGGCCGCCATGGCGCAGGTGATCGGCAATTTTCTGAGCGATGCTCCCAAGGAACGCCCCCTCACCCATGATCTCATGTCGAATGTCTTTCAGGGATTCGGTATTGAAGTGGAGCGGGTGGTGGTGACGGAACTCAAGAATTCCACCTACTTCGCCCGCATGATTCTCAAGATGGAGAATGAGCTGGGCACCAAGATCGTGGAGCTCGACGCGCGTCCTAGCGATTGCCTGGCCATTGCCGCGTCCCAGAAAATTCCCGTGTACGTCAGCAACACGCTCTTTGCTGAGGTGGAAGACATGAGCGAGGTGCTTGAGCAGATCAATCAAAGCCGGGAAGAGGAGGCCGACTCCGAGGATGAGTAAGGCGCTGCCG
>PBVU01000070.1:0-8649 GCA_002728775.1 Verrucomicrobiales bacterium
GGCTCATCCTTGATTTTCACGCCCTCCGCGGCACCGCGCGGGTAGCGGATAAATGTCGGATGATCCTGACGTGAACTGGTAAACATCATATCCACCAGCTCATCTTCATCCTTTGGCTGCATCACAATGACGTTGGGGACACAGTTCAAATAGGACAGATCAAATAAGCCATGATGGGTCGGTCCATCCGCCGCCGACAAGCCCGCCCGATCCATGCAGAACATGACCGGCAAATCCTGCAACGCTACGTCGTGAATAATGCAATCATAACCCCTCTGCAGAAATGAGGAATAAATTGCGCAAACCGGCCGGTATTCTTGGGCTGCCAATCCCGCGGCAAACAACACCGCATGTTCCTCCGCAATGCCGACATCGTAATAACGATCCGGCTTTTTATCTTTCAGCATTTTCAAGCCGGTGCCACTGGGCATGGCAGCGGTAATACCCAGCAGCTTGCTATCACGCTCGCAAAGCTTCACCATTGCATCCCCGAAAACGTCCTGCCACTTCGGCGGCTCGCCCGGTTTACCCTTGGGTGTCTCGCCAGTCTTTGCGTCATACGGCCCCAGCCCGTGGTATTTCTCAGGATGCTTTAAAGCCGCCTGAAACCCCTTGCCCTTCTTGGTTAGTACGTGAAGGACAATGGGATGATCACAGCCCTTGGCATATTCCAGGAATTTGATCAGAAGCGGCAAATCATGCCCGTCAATCGGACCGACATACTCAATACCCAGCTCCTCAAAAATCACGCTATGAGCCTGGCCGCCCCTCCCGTAAATTTCGTCACCCGCCTTGCGCTGCTTCAACGAGACATCCGAAACCGCGCCCTTGATTGCTTCCTCAGCCCTTTGCCCCAATTTAAAAGCCAAATCCCCCTTTGGCAGCCGCTTCATCAGCAGCTCCAGATTCCCGTGCATTTTTTTATAGCCCGGATTGGTGATAATCTTGTTGAGGTACCTCGAGATCGCCCCGACGTTTTTGTCGATGCTCCATTCGTTGTCGTTTAAAATGCCGATGAAGCGCCCCGTCGTCGTCGCAATGTTATTCAGCGCCTCATAGGTAATCCCGTTCGTCAACGCCGCGTCGCCGAACACCGCCACAACGTGCTCGCCGCTCCCGCGCTGGTCGCGCCCCGCACAGAATCCCAGCGCTGCCGACAACGCCGTGCCCGCGTGCGCCGCGCCATAGCAGTCGTGCTCGCTCTCCGTCCGCAGCGCAAAGCCGTTCAGGCCGTCCGTCTGACGGATGGTGTGGAACCGGTCCCGCCGCCCCGTTAAAAGCTTGTGCACGTAGCACTGGTGGCTCACGTCCCACAGGAACTTGTCCTTCGGCGTCGAGAACACCTTGTGCATCGCGATCGTCAGCTCCACCACGCCGAGGTTCGGCCCCAGGTGCCCGCCGGCCTTCGCCAGCTTGGTGATCAACTCCTCGCGAACCTCGCCCGCGAGGCTCAAAAGCTGCTTCTCCGTCAGCTTCTTGACGTGCTCCGGCCCCTGGATCATGTCCAGGTAGCGGCTTTTTGTTTTAGTTTTCATCATCCACCGACAGCGGCCGCGCCTTCAGGTCCCCCTCCAGCGACTCCTCTAGCTGCGCCACCTTCAGTTCCGCCGCGCGCAGTTTTTCCTCGCACGCCTTCACCAGTTTCGCGCCTTCCTCGTAACGCACCAGCAGCTTCTCCAGCGGCAGCTCGTCCGACTCCATCTCCTCCACGATGGACTCCAGTTTCTCCACCGCGTCCTCGAACGAGACGTCCTCCGGTTTCTTGCCAGCTTTGGAAGGCACCGCGTGACTCTATGCCAAACCCGCCACCTAAGTCCAGTTCAGACGTCAGTCCGCCGTGCTGCCAAACTCCCCCTTCGCCACGCGCGTCCGCAGCCACTGGCCCTTTTTAACCTCACTCGCCCGCCGGATAATCGCCCCCGTCTTCGAGTCTGTCGTGATCGAGTACCCGCGCGCCAGCACATTGTCCGGCGCCAAGAGCCGCAGCGCATCCGCCAAGTGCTCCAGCCGCCGCCGCTTGTCCGCCAACTGCGCCGCGCCGCTCTCCCGCAACCCGTGCCCCAGCCCGCGCGCCAAGTCCGCTTTCGCCGACACCACCGAACGTGGCCGAAACCGCCGCAGTCGTTCCGCCTCCGATTCCCACTTCCCCGCCAGCCCGCGCCACTGCCCCCGCCAGCCCCGCTGTAGGTCGTCCGTCAACTCATCCACCCGCTGCATGCGCGCCTGCAGCCGCCGCCGCGGATGACTCCGCAACAACCGTGCCCCCAGCGCCCCCGCGCCCCGTTGCCCCGAGGTCACCCCACGCCGCGCCCCGCGCGAAATCCGCCCCGCCAGTTCCGTCAACCGTTCCCCCAAGCTCACCGCCCCTGCCGTGATGATCTCCGCTGCCGCGCTCGGCGTCGCCGCCCGCACGTCCGCCACAAAATCGCAAATCGTGAAATCCACCTCGTGCCCCACCGCCGACACCACCGGCGCCCGCGACGCCGCCACCGCCTGCGCCAGCACTTCCTCATTGAACGCCCACAAGTCCTCCAAGCTCCCCCCGCCCCGCGTCAGCAAAATCAAGTCGAGTGCGTTCCCCTCCGCGAACCGATTCAACCGCTCCACCCCGCGCGCCAGTTCCCCCTCCGCCCCCTGCCCCTGCACGCGGCTCGGTGCGATCACCACCTCCAGCGAAGGCTGCCGCCGCCGCACAACGTGCAGCACATCCCTCAACGCCGCCGCGTCAAGCGAAGTCACCACCCCGATCCGCTGCGCCACCCGCGGCAGCTCCCGCTTGCGTTCGTTGTCAAACAGCCCCTCCTCGCGCAGCTTCTGCTTCAGCCGCTCGAACCGCGCCTGCAGCTCCCCCACCCCCTGCAGCTCCAGCGCCCGCACGATCAACTGGTACTGCCCACGCGGCTCGTACACCGACAGCTCCCCGCGCAGCACCACCTTCAGCCCGTCCTCCAGCAACTCCCGCTGCCCCACCCGCGTCCCGCGAAACAGCACGCACGCCACCTGCGACCGGTCATCCTTCAGCGAGAAATAAACATGCCCCGACGCCTGCTGCCGCAGGTTGGAAACCTCCCCCGTCACCCACACCTCGCCCACTTGCCCCTCCAGCGCCCCCTTCACCCGCGCCGTCAATTCCCCCACCGTGAGGACGTGCCGGGTTTCCTCCGGCGTGAAGAGTTCGCCAAAGTCCCATTGGGTTTGTTTGGATTTCGGCATTTTTTATAAAAGTTATCACTGATCAGTGATCACTCCCAAATCCGCCACCTGCGCCACGTCCTTGTCCCCGCGGCCGGAGAGATTCACGATCACCACCGCGTCCGCCGGCATCGACGGCGCGCGCTTGATGGCCTCGGCCACGGCGTGGGCGGATTCCAGCGCGGGGATAATGCCCTCGAGCTTTGCGAGTTTCTGGAAGGCGTCCAGTGCCTCGTCGTCCGTGGCGTAAGTGTACTCCGCGCGGTCGTTGTCGCGCAGCCAAACGTGCTCGGGGCCGACGGCGGCGTAGTCGAGCCCGGCGGAGACACTGTGCGTCAACTGAATCTGCCCATGCTCATCCTGTAACAGGAACGACCGCGTGCCCTGCAACACGCCCAGCGAGCCGCCGTGAAAACGCGCCGCGTGCTTGCCCGGCACGATGCCCTCTCCGCCGGCCTCCACGCCCACCATCGCCACGCCCTCGTCGCCGAGAAACGGGTAAAACAAACCAATCGCATTCGAGCCGCCACCAACACACGCGATGAGTAACTCCGGCAGTTTCTCCTCCTGCTCCAGAACCTGTCGCCGCGCCTCGTCACCGATCACGCGATGAAAATTGCGCACCATCTTCGGGTACGGATGCGCCCCGTACGCCGTACCCAAGATGTAATGCGTGTGGCGCACGTTGGTCACCCAGTCGCGCATCGCCTCGTTGATGGCCTCCTTGAGCGTACGCTGGCCCGCCTCCACCGGCACAACCTCCGCGCCTAACATCCGCATGCGAAAGACGTTGAGCCGCTGCCGCTCGCAGTCGTGCGCGCCCATGTACACCACGCACTCCAACCCGAACATCGCCGCCACCGTCGCCGTCGCCACACCGTGCTGTCCCGCGCCCGTCTCGGCGATGATCCGCGTCTTTCCCATCCGCTTGGCCAGCAGGATTTGCCCCATCGCGTTGTTGATTTTGTGCGCGCCCGTGTGCAGCAAATCCTCGCGCTTTAAGTAAACCCGCGCTCCGCCCAGCTCGTTGGTCAGGCGCTCCGCGAAATACAGCGGCGTCGGCCGCCCGCAGAACTCGCGCAAATAATAATCCAGCTCCTCCTGAAACTTGGGATCCTCCTGCGCACGCGCGTACTCCTCCTCCAGCTCCATCAACGGATGCATCAACGTCTCCGGCACATACCGCCCCCCGTACGGCCCAAAGCGCCCCTTCGCATACGGAACTTCCTGTAATATGCTCATCCCCGCCACCCTGACACAAACCCCGCGCGCAATCACGCCCATTCATGCACCCTTGGCCGCCGCCACGAACGCCCGCATCTTCTCCGCATCCTTTTTGCCCGGCTCACTCTCCACCCCGCTCGACACATCCACCGCAAACGGCTCCGCCACCCGCACCGCCTCCGCCACATTCTCCGTCGTCAATCCCCCCGCCAAAAAAATCGGCTTCCCACACGCCGCCGCTTGCCGTGCCAAATCCCAGTTGAACTGTTCCCCCGTCCCTCCCCGCGCGTCCTTGGAAAATGCATCCAGCAAAAACCCATCCGTCCCAAACCGCTCCAGCTCCGCCAACGACGACTCATCCTTCACCCGAATCGCCTTCAACGTCATCGCCCCAAACCCCGCGCAAAATTCCGGCGACTCCTCCCCGTGAAACTGCAGCACGTTCAAAGTGCACTCCCGCATCACCCGTTTCACCACTGAATCCACCGCGTTCACAAACACCCCCACCCGCGCCACCGACGGCGGCAGCACCTCCACAATCGCTCGCGCCGCCTCCAGCGAAACACACCGCGGGCTCCCTTCGTAAAACATCAACCCAACCGCATCCGCGCCAGCTTTAGCCGCCGCCAAAGCATCCGCTTGACTGGTAATCCCGCAGATCTTAACGGTGACACTCACCTAACGATCCAGACCCAAGCCGATTTTGCGGCAGTAGGCGATGCTGCGCTCGATGTCGCCCTTTTGAAAATTCTGTTGCGCCACCTTGCGATCCACACCCTCAGGCGCCTTAAAGGTAGCGATCGGCTTGCCGCGTTTGGCGAAGGCCTCAAACTTGGCATAGCCCTTCGGCTTGCCATTCGGCCAATCCTTCCAAAAGTCTTCCTTTTTCACCGCCAACTCGCGGTTGAAGCCGGAGATGGTTTCAATGCAAACAGGCGCGTCCGGACATACCTTCGTAAAATGCGCGAAGTATTGTTTCCAGTCAACGAGCCCTTCACCCATCGCCGTCCACGCGGCGGTGTAGCCATTCTCGCTCGGCCACGCCATCGTGTCGCGCAGGCTAGTGGTCAGCACATACGGAGCGAGATTCTTGAGATTCTCAAACGGATCCTCCAGCGTCCACACGGCGTTCCCAGAGTCCATGTTCACGCCCACCCAATCCTTGCCGGCCTCTTCCACGAGCCGCACCAATTCCAGCGAATGCATATCACCCGCGTGATTCTCCATGGCGATCTTGATGCCTGCATCGGTCGCGCGGTTCTTGTTGGTCTTTAGAAGTTTCACGGTGTCATCAATGCGCGCCTCAATACCGCCTTCCGTGGCGCGGTCGCGGCGCGATCCGAGGATCACCCGAAACGCCGGCGAGCCGAGCGTCTTGGAAATGCGAATGCCCAGCGCCAGATGCTCTTCGGCCGTGCCCCAAGTATCCTTGAATGACGGCGAGGTCGGGCATATGCTCCAAGAGCCGATGTACAGCTTGATGCCCTTGTCATCTGCATACGCCTTCACACCCTTCAAGTATTTCTCCTCAAAATTCTCAAACGGCCCGAGGTCCGTGATGAACAGCGAATCGCACCGCAGCTTTTTGGTGTAATCAATCAACTGCTCTGCGTTCCAGTTCATCGCGCGCACGGCAAAGTTATCAATGCCCAAACGCAACGGTTGCCTGCCGCGTTTTTTGGCAGCCCCGGCAAGCGGTGTGGCGGCAGCCGCAGCAAGGGCGGTAGTGGCGAGAAAATCACGGCGTTTCATGACATCCAATTGCATGCGCCCATTGGGAGTCAGCCGCGCCCACGAATCAAGTCGATTCACGGTGCAGACTTGTTTTTTTGCCGTATCCCTACTTGACTGTCGCCGTGCCGACCGCACCACCCCAACTGGACATCGAATTGCTCCCCACGTTTATGCCCCGTCCGAATGCCACACATGTCGTGTTTGATTTCGACGGCACTCTTTCCTGGATCCGCCATGGCTGGCCGGAAATCATGCAGCAAGTCATTGGGCCTCAGCTGACATTGCAGCCCGGTGAAACTGCCAGTGACATTCGCTCCCATCTCTTCAATGAAATGTACCGCTTCAACGGCCAGCCCACGCTGGTGTTTATGGCCGAGATGGCCAAGCAAATCACCGAACGCGGCAACACGGCTGACCCGGATGAACTACTCAACGCCTTTATCGCCCCGCTGGATGCCATGGCTGACGAACGCCACCGCCAACTGCGCGAAGGCGAGACGCCGCCGGACGAATTGATCGTCCATGGCGGCCGTGCGCTCATCGAGCATTTACACACGCACGGCCTTAAGACTTTCATCCTCAGCGGAAATCCACACGCACAGATCAACCTGGAAGCCGACCTGCTCGACCTCACGCGCTACTGCGCAGGCCGCGTACAGGGCCACGTGCACGCCGACAATTTCAGCAAACAAACCGTGCTCGAGCAATGGATGGCCGAAGACAAATTCACCGGTGAAAATCTTGTAATGTTTGGCGATGGTACCGCTGAAATAAAAGCCACCAATAACCTCCATGGTCTCACCATCGGCGTTTGCACAGACGAACACACCAACGGCTCAGGCATCCTTGATACCAACAAGAAAGCCGTCCTACTCGACGCCAATGCTGACGCCCTAATCGCCGATTTCCGCAATCCCGAACTCCTCACCGACCTCATCCTCGGATTATGAAGTCGATCGATCTCGCCAAACTGAAAGTCTACCCGCTCACCGAGCGCGACAGCATGGCCGGCATCGAGGAAACTCTTATTGATCCCATGAGCGCACCGAGCGCACTTTCGGATGCCAACCAAGAACAGGTATCCCAATGCGCTGTCAACATCCGTGCCGCCCGCGAACGAGGTGCCAGTGTGATGTACATTTACGGCGCGCACCTTATCAAAAACGGTGCCCATAAACTGCTCGATGCCCTTATGGCCGGTGGCTGGATCACGCATCTCGCCACCAACGGCGCCGGCGTCATTCACGACTGGGAATGGGCGCACCACGGCCGCTCCACCGAGAGCGTGCGTGCCAATGTCGCCACCGGCACCTTCGGCACTTGGGAGGAGACCGGCCGCTGCCTCCATCTAGCCGTGCTGGCCGGTGCCTTGCACGAGGAGGGTTTTGGCACCAGCGTTGGCCGCATGGTTACCGAGGATGGCATTATCCTGCCCGCACGCGCCGAGTTGGAAGCGGCACTGCGTGATGAGCCCTCGCACCCACTTTCGCCAGCACGCGCAGAACTGCTGCAGGCCATGAACCAGCACAACCTCGCCGAGGGCCAGCATAAGATTGCCCATCCTTGGAAGGCATCTTGCGTCCTTGGTAACGCCTTCCGGCACCATGTCCCACTTACCGTGCATCCCGGCATTGGCTACGACATCATCTCCAACCACCCTCTTTTCAACGGGGCCGCCTTGGGCCGAGCAGCTGGATTGGATTTCGCCACCTTTGGTGGTTCGGTGGAAGGCCTCGACGGCGGCGTAGTGCTCTCTGTTGGCAGCGCGATCATGGGGCCGCAGGTGTTCGAGAAAAGCATCTCCTGCGTTAACAACCTGCGCCTGCAAGCCGATCTCGAGATCGTCAGCGGCCATAGCATTCATGTGGTGGATATCCAAGACGGCGGCGGCTGGGACTGGACCCAAGGCGAACCGCCCAAGGATAACCCCGCCTACTACCTGCGCTTCTGCAAAAGCTATGATCGTATGGGTGGCACCATGCATTATGCCCAATGCGACAACATCGGTTTCACGCATCACTTGTTGAATGCATTGAACCAATAACTTACGCAGAACGATTTTTTCTCTGCGACTCTGCGTAAGAAATAAAATGGACTCCGCCCCATTCCAGCACATCACCGATCAATACGCCAACCTGCGCATTGCCGTGGTAGGCGATTACAGCTGTGACCGGTATTTAGAGATTGATCCGGACAAAAAGGAGACCTCAATCGAAACTGGTCTGCCCGTACACAACGTCACTCGAGTACGCGCCCAACCCGGCGCCTCCGGCACGGTACTCAACAACCTTGCCGCACTCGGCGTGGGCGAGCTCTGGCCCGTCGGCTTTTGCGGCTGCGATGGGGAAGGCTACGAACTCTACCGTGCCCTTGAACAAACGCCCGGTGTGCGGATGAAATATTTTTTTGAGAGCGAAGATCAACGTACATTCACCTACTGCAAACCGCTCCTCATGCCCCCCGGTCAACCTCCGGAGGAACTGAACCGGCTCGACAGCA
>PBVU01000036.1:0-5260 GCA_002728775.1 Verrucomicrobiales bacterium
CAGGGATACGATTACTCTGAAGTGTTGATTGGCCAAGGACCCTACTACAATCCGCCTATGCTCAAGGATGCGGATGGCGACGGAAAGCAAGACGGAAGAACCAACCATATCGGCTACACCACGGACGTCATCACCGACTTGGCCTTGGAATGGATGCAGAACAAACGAGACAAGACGAAGCCGTTCATGCTGATGTTCCAGCACAAGGCACCGCATCGCAACTGGCAACCGGGGCCGAAATACTTGACCAAATACGACGACGTCACTTTGCCCGAACCGGACACGCTCTTCGATGACTACAAGGGGCGGACTTTGGCCGCCTACCAACAGGACATGACGATTGCCGAGACCATGACCAAGGGTGACCTCAAGTTGACTGCCCCCGGCAACCTCACGCCGGAGCAAAGAAAGCTTTGGAATGCTGCCTACGATCCCAAGAACGCGGCCTTGGCCAAGGCCAACCTGCAAGGCAAGGATCTGGTTCGCTGGAAGTACCAGCGTTACGTGAAGGATTACCTGCGTTGCATCGCCTCGGTGGACGACAACGTGGGCCGCATGCTGGCCTACTTGAAAGAGGAGGGATTGGACGAGAACACCATCGTGATCTACTGTTCCGACCAGGGTTTCTATCTCGGAGAGCACGGCTGGTTCGACAAACGCTGGATTTACGAGGAGTCCTTCCGTACGCCGATGATCGTACGCTGGCCCGGCGTCGCCAAGCCCGGCACTCGCAACAAGGACATAGTGTCCCCGATCGACTTTGCGGAAACCTTTTGCGAGGTCGCCGGCATCGAGGTTCCGGCCGACATGCATGGACGCTCCCTCGTCCCTGTTCTCAAGGGCAAGACGCCCAAGGATTGGCGTAGGAGCTTTTATTACCACTACTACGAGTATCCGGGTTGGCACTACGTTCGACGCCACTACGGGGTGGCTGACGGGCGCTACAAATTAATCCATTTCTACGAAAAGGACGTAGACCAGTGGGAATTGTTCGACCTCAAGACTGATCCCCAGGAAATGAAGAGCGTCTACGGAAGCGCGGACTATGCAAAAATCCAAAAGCGCCTGGCCAAGCAATTAGCCAACCATCGGGCGGATCTCAAGGTGCCCGATGCCGATCCGCCGCATTCCATCGTGAAGCGGTTGCCTCCGCGCTTGCGCAAGCCGACGGTTCCCAAGTAAGGCAATCGGCCCATCGCTTGGGCCGCGAGGACGGCTATTTCTTTTCCAGCACCCAGATATTGCGGTAACGTACGGGGTTGCCGTGGTCCTGGAAGTGGAAGGTGCCCGGTCGGTGGTTGAGTTCCACTTGGTGGTGAATCTTGATGCCGTTGTGAAAGGCGGTCAGTTCGGCCTTTTTCCCACCTGCCTGCACGCGGTACTCGACGTCGTAGGTTTGCCACTGGAGCGGTGGCAGTGAGGCGAAATTGTAGGAGTCGTCCTTTTTCCCCTTGAGGCTCGGGATGGGCTCCATGACGTCGGGATTCCTGAACTTGTAGAGTCCGCCGCACCCGCCGCCCAGGTAGGTGACGGCACCAAAGGAATCGAGAACTTGGATCTCCTTGCCGTTGGCGAGGTAGAACCCACTGTTGCCGCGCCCTTGGCCGCGGGCGGAGGAGCGCAGGTTGCACATAAACTCGACGTGGGCGTCGTAGTCGCCCTCGATTTTCTTGACCGAGCGCATGCCGCCCTTGGGCACTTGGATGGAACCGTCTTTCTTGTCGAGGCCTATCCACTCACCCGAGCGAGCCTGCATGTTCTCGAAGTTTTTACCGTCGATCAGGGCAATGGCTCCTTTGGGTGGTTTTTTGCCGAGGGTAGGGGATTTACGGATGATTCGCTTCAGCTTGAGGGAACCTTTCTTTCCGATGGTTCCCTTGATTGCGCCATTCTCGTAGGTTGCCTTGCAGACGGCATCGCCGATGGCGCCCGCAAAGGTGACGCCACCTGATTCCTTGTCCGTTTTTCCGTCGATCTCGGCTCGCGCGATCTTGCCGTCTAGTTTGCGGCGCGCTAGCAACTTGAAGGTGCCCTTGCCCATGGCCACCACGCGCACCTCGGTTTCGGCCGAGCCTGCGGCGTCCTTCCAGGATCCCACGTAGAGGCCTTGGACTTCTTCCTCGGTTGGTGGCTTGGCAGTGGCAACGAAGGCGATGAGAATAGGAAGAAACAGGAGTTTTTTGAAGATTTTCATGACTTCTTTGAGGTATGGAGTTTGGGGAAAGAGGTGTCGCCTATTTGCGAACGTCGTAAGCCAGCAGGACGTCTTGATCCCGTACGTAGAGGACGCCGTCGCTTATCACCGGGTGGGGCCAGGCTTTTGCCTTGGAGCGGTCGGGTTGGTCGAACTTGCTGATTTCACGGTATTCTTTTGGGTTGAGTTCGACCAAGGCGAGGGGACCGTTCTCCGCCCGCAAAATGATTTTTCCGTCGATGATCAGGATGGAGCCTTTGCCTGCGCTGCGCTTACGCCACATTTCCTTGCCCGTCTTGAGCTCCATGCAGGCGAGGGTTCCTCCGCTGGATGCGTAAACGTGATCGCCCACCCGGATGCAACCGCCGTGGTGGTTCGAAATCGTCTTGTTGGCGTAAAGTTCCTTGGTTGTGAACTTCCCTCCTTCATGGCTCACCTTGAATCCGTTGCACCCGACTCCGTAAGCACTGCTGACGAAGAGGTGGCCTTCATGGAAAATGGGTGTGCTGATGGTGGCGGTTCGCCCCTTGCGAGGCGCTTTCCAAAGTACTTTACCAGTGGAGGCTTCCAAGCCGACCACGTTGGCCCCGGTAAGCTGTATGTACTGCCTCTTGCCACCGAATTCCCGTACGATCAGCGAACTGTACTGGGCACTGTCGGTGAATTCCTTGCTCTGCCAGAGAAGTTCACCCGTTTTCTTGTCGAGGGCGACCACGGCGCCTTGTTTGCCGCCGGGCGTGACCATCACCTTCCCTTCGTCGACCAAGGGACTCTCGGTGTAATTCCATCCGCCAGAGCGGCCGCCGAAGTCCTTCGTCAGGCTCTTGCGCCAGACTTCCGAACCGTCGCTGGCTCGTAGGCAGACCAGATCACCGAACTGGCCGAGGGCGTAGAGGTGTCCGTCGTCGAAGGTCGGGGTGCAACGAGTTCCCTTGTAGTTGCCGCCCGTTTTCCCCACCGGTTTGGAGGACCAAAGAATCTTTCCGTTCCTTGTATCCAGGCAATGAACTTGGCTGGCATTCTGCCCATCCCCCATGGTGTAGATGCGCCCGCCGGTCACGCTCACGCTGGAAAACCCCGCTCCGACGCCCTTGGTTTTCCATAACAGCTTGGGTCCGCCTTCGGGCCATGCGTCGAGTATGCCCGTCTCGGTCGAGACACCATCCCGGTTGGGTCCGCGCCATTGCGGCCAGTCGCCTGCGAACAAGGACGTTGCGAAACTGGAAAGAAGAACAAGAACTAAGGTGTGTTTGGTTGTTTTCATGATCGGCGTGGTTTAGTCAGTTCCCTGATTTCGCCATCTCATGACTGGCCTGCCAATACTAAACATGTCTTTCGTGTGGATTTGCGAAAGCCACCTTGTTTAATCGGCGATTTTCCTTTGTTCACCAATTTCGCTGATGAATCCTGATCGACAAGCTTTCCAGAGAGAATACCATTTACTCTACTGGAAGCAGAACCTAAAGCAACACTCAGACGGACTTCCGCTTGAACTGAATCAGTCCGGGGTCGTCTTGCAGCGAATCGGCTTTGTCCTCGAATAGCTTGGCGAAGAATTTTTGCCAGCGGCGCAGGTGGGTGTGCATGGCGCTTCGGGCTGCCCGTCCCTTGCCATGTTCGATGGCTTCGAGGATTTGGGCGTGTTCGTCGACCGCTGTTTGCAAAGTCTCCAAGGGGGCTTCTTCCTCATTGAATCCAAACAGGTTCAAGCCGCGGTGCAGCAGACGGTAGCGCGAAACGTCGTGGGCCAAGCGTTGACTGCCGCTGGCCTTGGCGATGGCCCGGTGAAATTCGGCATCGTAGTCGGCCCATCCCTTCAGCCACTTCTTGCGCGGTTGCGTTTTCGCCGTCTTGTCGTGCAACCGCTGGAGCTTTTGCAAGGTATTCTTTTTCATTAGGGTGGCTGCCCGATAGGCGGTTTCGCCTTCCAGCAGGATACGCATCTCGAAGATTTCGATGATATCCTTTGCTTCGATACCCATTATCACGGGACGACAATTGGGGTCCTGTTTCACAAGGCCATCCTTGATCAATTGGAGCATGGCGTTATGGACCGGGGTTCGGCTCACCTTCAGCACCTTTGTCAGGGCGAGTTCACTCAAGGGTTCGCCAGCTTGGCGGCGTCCGGAGAGGATGTCGTCGAGGAGACGTTCGTAGACGACGTCGGACATGCGGTTGTCCTTGCCGGCATAGGCGGATGCGGGAATCGGTTTGGTCATGTTTTTGGTTGAATGTGGGCTAGAAGGAATTAATTGCAAAAAATACAGCGCACGCATTTAAGACTGCTTTGAAACTTGTCAAGCGCCTCTTGTCTTTAATAGCGCAAACGGACTTTTTCCCACGCTTTGGCTTGAGCATTCAGGACAATTGGTCAGAAGATGATTGCATGCAGAAACGAACCCCCTTTTCCCCAATTTCGATAGCTATCCGCCTTGTTTTGACCATGGCCATGTTTCTCTTGGTCGGCATGGCGGGGGCCAAGGAGCGCCCGCCCAACGTCATACTGATCCTTGCGGACGACCTCGGCTATGGCGACCTAGGATGCTTCGGCCAGAAGACGTTGAAGACGCCGCGCTTGGACAGGATGGCGGCGGAAGGCATGAAGTTCACCCAGTTCTACGCGGGTTGCACCGTGTGCGCTCCGTCCCGCAGCGTATTGCTCACGGGCAAGCATATGGGCCGCACGGTGGTGCGCGGCAACTCCGCCCAACCGATTATCATAAAGCCCGGTCAGCCCACCTTGGCCTCGGTCCTGAAGAAGGCGGGATACGCCACCGCCTGCGTGGGCAAGTGGGGCGTGGGAACCCCGGACAACTTCACCAATCCCAACGACGTCGGGTTCGACCACTTTTATGGCTACGTCAACATGTGGCACGCACACAACTTTTATCCCGAGTTCCTCATCCGCAACGGCAAGGTGGAGAAGTTGCGCAACGAGGTGGCTCCGAAATGGAAACGCTGGCAGGATCCAAAGCTTCCCCAATCCGGCCGCGGGGTGGCGGTGAAGAAGGTCGAGTATGCCCCCGACCTCTTCGCCGAGGATGCCCTCCGCTTCATTCGGGAGAA
>PBVU01000071.1:0-14345 GCA_002728775.1 Verrucomicrobiales bacterium
CCTCCGAGGAGGGCGCCGCGCCGACGGAGACCCACTGAAATGGAATTAAAGGACGTACTGGAAGCCATCCTGTTCTCAGCGCAAAAGCCGCTGACGGTCAAGGAACTGGCCGCCATTTGCGCGGATGCCACGGAGCATGGCGGACGCGAATTTGCCAAGGCCAAGCCGCGAGAGATCAGTGAGGCCCTTGAGGTGCTGGCAGCCGAACATGAGACTGCCGCGCGCTCCTTCCGCCTCGCCTGCGTGGCGGAGGCGTGGCAATTCAACAGCGAGCCGGGCTACGCGCCGTGGATCAAGGCGCTGATCGGCCAGAAGCAGCGTGCTCCGCGCCTATCCAAGCCCGCGCTGGAGACGCTGGCCATCATCGCCTACCGCCAACCGCTCACCCGGGCGCAGATGGAGGAAATCCGCGGGGTGGCCGTGGATGGCGTCATGGGCACGCTGTTGGAGCGCGAATTGGTCGAGGTGACGGGCCGCGCCGATGCGCCCGGCCGCCCGCAGACCTACGGCACCACCCAGCTTTTCCTGGAACACTTTGGCCTGCGTTCCCTCGAGGAGTTGCCGAATGCGGCCGAGTTGCAGCAGATTCCTGTCACCAAGCCCGAGGTGCCCGTGACCGCTGGGGACGACACCACCGAGCCTGAGCCCGAGCAGATGTCGCTCGACGAGGTCAACGCCGGGGCCCAACCCGCCAACGGGGAGCCCGCCACAAATGCGAATGACGAGGAGGAGGAAGAAGAGTTTGTTGATGACGAGGAGGAGGAAGAGGACGAGCCCACGCCCGAGGAAGCCCGACAGACCTCATGAGCATCGAGAAACATCGCAAGGCGATTGACAAGATCGACGCGGAGATTGTCCGGCTGCTCAACGAACGCACCGGGCATGTCTTGGAGATCGGCAAGGCCAAGATTGCGGCGGGCCAAGAAATCTACGCGCCTCACCGCGAAAGCGATCTCCTGCGCCGCCTGAAAAAGCTCAACGCGGGCCCCATTTCCGACGAATCTCTCAGCGCCATTTACCGTGAGGTCATGTCCGGCGCCATCGCCCTCCAGAAAACCCTGACCATTGCCTACCTCGGTCCCGAGGCCACTTTCACCCATCAGGCCGCCATCCGGCGTTTTGGCTCCAGTCTGCTTTATTCACCCCAGAAGACCATTGCCGACGTCTTCAACGAGGTCAGCCGCAACCATGCCGAGTACGGCGTTGTGCCCGTCGAGAATTCGACCGAGGGCGTCGTCACCCACACGCTCGACATGTTCACCGACAGCGACCTGAAGATCGTCGCCCAAGTACTCCTCCCCATCCGCCATTGCCTCGTCGGCAAAGGGCGTTTAAAGGGAATCAAGAAACTTTACTCCCACCCACAGGCCTTCGCTCAATGCCGCGGCTGGCTGCGCGAAAACCTGCCGCACGCGGAGTTCATCGAGAGTTCCTCCACCACCCGTGCCGCCGAGCTGGCCGCCAAGGCCAAGGCCGCCGGCGCCATTGCCAGCGAACTGGCCGCCGAGCGCTGCAAGCTGCGCGTCCTTGAGCCCGGCATCCAGGATAGCTCCACCAACACCACCCGCTTTCTCGTCCTCGGACGCAAGTGCAGTCCGCCCACTGGCAGCGACCGCACCAGCCTCATGTTCAGCTTGGCCGACAAGGTGGGCGCGCTGCACCAAGCCCTGAGCGCCATCCGCACGCACAAGCTCAACATGACCAAGATCGAGAGTCGTCCCAGCCGACGCAAGGCTTGGGAATATTTCTTCTACGTCGACATCGAGGGCCATGCCGAAGATTCCAAGGTCGCCCGCGCCATCCAGAAGCTGGGCGGTCAATGCAGCTTCGTCAAGGTCCTCGGCTCCTACCCCAACGGCGACTGACTCCACCGGCCCCATGCCCGCAAGGCCGTCCTTTGAGAAATTGCATGCCCTCGCCCGGGCCGAAGTCGAGGCCACTCTGGCCGACCTGCCGCCGGACCTGCGCGAAAAAGCCCGCGCCCTGCCCGTCACCTACGAGCCGCGCCCCACGCCCGAGATGGTCGACGACCACATCGCCCCGGATACTCTCGGCCTTTTCTGCGGCGAAGCCCTCAACGATCCTCCCAGCCTGCACCCCATCCCCAATCAAATTCTCCTCTTTCTGGAACCACTCTGGGATTTCGCCGGTGCCGACGAAGAAATCTACCTCGACGAAATCCACACCACCTACCTCCACGAGCTGGGCCATTACTTCGGCCTTGATGAAGACGACCTAGCCGAGCGTGATCTGGACTAGATCACACTTCAGGATTTCAGGAACCGTTCAAAAAATTCGTAGATAATCCCATTGCTCGCCGCAGTGGGGGCATGCCCCGGCCGGTTCGACATGGCCACCCTGTTCTTAAACCCAAGCATCCGATTCACCCTCACTGTATGGTTTAATGCCTCCCAACGGCGAGGCGGATCCTCCGAGCCGCCACTGACGAGGAATGGGCGCGGAGCCATGAGCGCGTGCAATTCATGCAAATCACGTCGGGCCGCAAGGAGCTTGGGGTACAGGCCGCGGGCAGGATTGTCCGAGGTGGGCACGCCACGCTTGCGCCAGGGCTTGGGATGATAGCCGAGATACCACGGCTCCCAGTAGTTCACGCTCGGCCGCGTGTCGAACACAATGCCGGGATCCGACCACGCCGCGCAGGCAAACTTGTCAAACAGGCACGAGGCAAACATCGCCCATTTGCCGCCATACGAATGCCCAACGATTCCAATGCGTTTACGGTCCACCTCCGGCCGCTGCGCCAGCACATGCCACGCGTTGGCCGCGGCACAGCCAAGCATTGAGAGCGGCTGCACGGTGGCATTTTTAATGGATGGATAATATGTAGCGTAGGTGCGGTTGTTGGTCGTCTCGGTGCTGCCGATGGAAAGTGCCACAAACCCGCGCCGTGCCAATTGCACCGCGTAGTCGCGAAACGGATTGGCCTTCAAGCCCGCGGCCGATTCCGGCTCATAGTAAACCGTCACCACCGCCGGCCGCCTGCCCTTGCCATCAGGAATGAGCAGATAGCCCGTTGTACTCTCCACTGGCGTCCAATTAAATCGCACCTTCAACTGCCGAAAATTCTCCCGCCTTTTCTCCTCCAGCACCGTCACCTTCGGTGACACAATCAACGCCGGCCATAGCCCCATCAGCCGCATCCAGTCCCCTCGGATCTCCGCCCGCCGTCGGGCCCAATCCGCCGGCGTCTTAACAATCGAGCCATCGTTAAAAATCAACGGGGACCGGCATTTCCCAAACTTCCCGCGCCACTCCGGCGGCGGCGAAAAACAGGAGTCCACATTCCCAATACCATTCGGGTGGGATGCAATTCTGGAACTCCCCGCAACCACAACGGTGCCAAGAAACGTCCGCCGGTTGAATTGGAATTTCATGCGTCCATGGTAAGCGCCAGAATTGAATCCACAAGCTGCGATGCGATTGAAATAAGCCTGACAAGTGCCCCATTTCCAATGACAATCCACCGCCATGGAGACCAGCGGGAGCATCGAGATCGGCCGCCCCATCGAGGCAGTGTTTGACTACACGCTCAACAACGTGTCGGAGTGGAGCCTGACCGTGGTGGAGGACAGGGTCACCAGCGACGGCCCGGTGGGCGTGGGCACGACCTTCGAGACAGTGACGGACGACCACGGTCGACGGATGGATTTTACCGGCAAGGTTACGCGGCACGAGGTGCCCACACTGCATTCCATCGAACTGATCGGAAAAATGTTTGACCTGATTGTGGATTACAAATTCGAATCCATCCCCAACGGCACGCGCCTCACGCAAACCTCCGTGGTGAAGCCAAAGGGGCTCATGAAAGCAGTGTTTTTTTTTACGTCATGGATAATGAAAAGCAAGGGCTGCGATGCCGTGCAAAAGGAACTAGACAGTCTCAAGCAACATTGCGAGGAGAAGATTGCCAGCGATGATTCCAGCCACTGAAGCCCTCGAACGGCTGCAACAGGGAAACCAACGGTTCATCACCAACGCCACTGTATCTTCCCCTACTTTGCCTGATGGCACCGTGCCGGAGCAGAAACCCTTCGCCATCATCCTCGGCTGTTCCGACGCGCGTGTACCGGCGGAGTTGATCTTCGACCACGGACTCGGTGACCTATTCATCATCCGCGTGGCCGGCAACATTGTCGCGCCTTCACAGATTGGCAGCATCGAGTTCGCCGCGGAGAAATTTGGCACGCGCCTCGTGGTGGTGATGGGTCATTCCCACTGCGGCGCCATCGCCGCCACGTTGCAGGAACTGCAGCAGCCCACTGGCGTCGCTTCACCCAATCTCGCCTCCATCGTCGACCATATCCGCCCCGCCGTGGAGCCGCTGGCCGCCAACCCCGACGGCCTCGATCAAGCCGCCCTGCAACAGGAAGCCATGCGTGCCAATGTCCGCGCCTCCGTCACCCAGCTTCAAAGCAGCTCCACCCTCCTGAATAATCTGGCCCAAAACAATGGGCTCCAAATCATCGGTGCCGAATACTCCATCGAGACAGGCTTGGTGGGTTTTTATAATTAGCCCCTTAAATTGACTTTTGTACCGCCTCGTGCAGGTTTGGCATCCCGACGCACTTTTAAACCCTTAACCAAGGACAAAAAGTGAAACCTCTATCCCAGCCCCTTCATCTCCCTGCACTCATCACCTTAATCATTGCCTGTGGCGGCTGTGGCATCATCGGGCCAAATGAGCCCAAGGCCGATGTCAGCACACCCTCCACCTACAGCAAAAAGGGGCTGGAATTTCAGTACCCAAGCAATTGGAAACCGGGGGAAGAGCTGGACATGCTCGGAGTACAGCAGTCCGGAGCGGAATCCCCGGGAAGCGCCATCGTTATGGTGCAAAAATTTCCCGCCTTTGTCGCCGACGACATTAGAACTTATGCCAAGGATTATTCTGAAGGCATGAAGGAAAACGTGTCTGTAGGACGTATCTCCGACTCCAAACAGGGCCCCCTGCAGAAACAGGGAGACTACGAATCCATCCGGCTAAGTTTCAGCATTACCCTCTTGGACGAAACCGTACCGCACGAGTGTGTCATTTACCGGAAAATGGAGGACGGCCATGTCCTCTTCATCATGACTCAAGCCGCCACGGAGGATCTCCACACTGCCCAGCCCGGGTTTGACCTCGTCCTAAAAACCGCCAAGATCAGGACGCCACCGCCCGATTGATCAACAGGGGCGCAATGGCCAAGTCGCCAATCACATCCTGCCCAAGCCATGCCCGGTCTCGACTCCAACGCTGCCCACCGGTTGTTCTCCGCGCACTGCTTCAATACCACGTGGGAACTAATCGACAAGCCCGGGCGCACCCCAGAGGAAAATGAGGAGATGATCCAGTGCACGATGGCCTCCTTGTGGCACTGGAACCAACGCGAGGATTGCACGCCCACGAACCTCTCCATCGGATACTGGCAGGCCGCGCGGGTGTACGCGCTGGCCGGCGAGGCTGACAATGCCCTCAAGTATTCCCGGCTCAGCCTCGAGGTCACACCCGCCGACAATCCATTCTACCTGGGTTACGCCCACGAGGCCATGGCGCGCGCGGAGAGCCTAGCAGGGAACGACGTCTTGGCGAAGGATCACTTGGAAATGGCCAAACGCTTGGCGGCCAAGGTTGAAAAGGCTGATGACCGAAAGCTGTTGGAGAATGATTTGATGACAATTTTATGAAGCCGATTGTCATGGAACTGGAATTGCCTGTACCCCGCGAACGCGTGTGGCAGGCCATCACGGAGCCGACCCAAATGCGCGAGTGGTATTTCGGGGAGATGGATGACTTCCGCGCTGAAGTTGGTTTCGAGACGTGTTTTGTGGTGACCTGTGAGGGACGGGAATTCCCCCATGTCTGGCAGGTGACCGAGGTGGTTCATGAGATGCGGCTGGCCTATGGCTGGCGATATGAGGGCTTCACCGGTGACTCTGTGGTCACATGGGATCTGGCGGATGCCGGAGCCGGCACGCATTTAAAACTCACCCACGAGATACTAAAGCCATTTCCACAGGATGATCCCGTCTTCAGCCACGAAAGTTGTGCGGGGGGATGGCATTATCTCCTGCATGAAAGCTTGCAGAGGTATCTGGCGAAATAAAGCCGAGCCATGGGCAGGGTTAAATCACTTCCGCGTTTGAATCGCCGACTGTCCTCGATCGAACAAAAGCCGCACATCGTCCTGCATAGGCGCGGGCGTCGTCGGCTGTTTCGATGCCTTCGGCCTGATGGATGGTGAAATGGCCGTCCCAGCCAATCTCGTCCAGACCGGCAAATACCGCCGCCGTGTCCACGCCGCCGGTTTCCCAGATGGGCAGGTGATGAAAATGGACCTCGCCGCGACAGTACGTGGGCAATGACACTGGGCCGGCTTCGTCGAGCCGATGGTTTTGGATGTAGACGTTCATCATGTGCGGCGCGAGTTGGCGCAAGGTGCCCATGCCGTAGGGTTCACCGCAGAGCATGAGGTTGGCCGGCTCGTAGATAAGGCCGAAGTTGGGTTGGTCGATGACTTCGAGATTGGCAAGGATTCGATCGACCGTCTCGAAAACGGAGGTGGTGTGGCATTGGTGTGCAAGGCGAATACCGCGATCCGCCGCCCGCTTGGCAGCCTCGCGGGCATGCGACAGGTCGTCATCGGATTTTAGGCACACCCGGACCAGATCGCACCCCAGCGCCTCGGCGACGTCCAAGCTCGGCCCGATGTTGCGCAGGCTGTTGGGGCCGTTGGCATTGTTTAAGGGCACATCGAAATCCGCCGTCACCATGGCCACGTACAAGCCACGGTTCTCGATCTCACCGCGCATTTGTTCTAGCTCACCGCGGGAAGTCTGCACGCCACCAGCACTGGCCCGCATGCACACGGCATCATAACCGGTATCGGCGGCAATGGCAGCCAGCTCGGCCAGGGGAATGTGGAGCTTGGTTTTGCAGGCCGCCTCGACAATGCGGACGGAGAGCGACAATTTCAGATTCACCCCTGATCCTCGATGAGTGGTGGACGGGGTCGGTATTTTTTTGCCAAGCCCAGGACAGTGCGCAGGCTTTTCATGCCGCCGGTGCAGGTCGGATCCGACAGGTTGGCCGCGGCGGCGCAAACACCAGTAAACAGGCTGCGCTGCGTGCCCCATCCCTCGTGGATGCCCAGCAGCACGCCGGTGCAGAAGGCATCGCCGGCACCCGCCGCGCCCTTGATGTATTTTTGCGGCAGCTTGAGCGAGGATTGCCAAAAGTCTTGGCCGCCACGGGTGCGGGCAAAGCCCCCCTCGGGTACATGGATGACAACCAGTTCGCCCACTCCCAGCTGCAGCAGCGCGCCAGCGGCATGACGCAGCGCCACGGTATCCAGCGACCCATCATCCAACCGGATTTTAAAACCTGTGGTCATACCGGCCTCGTACTCGTTGACGATGCAATAGTCAGTGTGGGCGAGGGCGGGGGTGACGACTTTTTTAAAGCGGTTGCTGTCCTCGCTGACACAGTCGATGCTGGTCTTCAGGCCCGCCTTTTGCGCAGCAGCCAACAGGGCCGCGCCGCGAGTCCCGTGTTTCTTGTCGGGGCCGTCGATGGTGTCCATCAACAACAGGTACCCCAGATGAAACATGCGGGCGCGAGATTTCTTGAAGTCCAGCCCCTTGCCATCCCAGAGGGAGTTGGCACCACGACAGTGAAAAAAGGTGCGACGGCCGGTGTCTTCCTCGGTCATCACGTCAGTGTAGGAGGTAGGCGCCTTGGGGGTAACCCGGATGTCGCGGGCATTTATCTTGTGACGCTTGAGGTCGTTGAGAATGTATTCACCGAAGGCGTCCTGACCCACCAGCCCAGCCCCGGCGAGGGGAATTTTCGCGCCCAGCTTGGCGAGGTTTAAAAGAATATTGTAGGGCGAACCGCCGGTGCCCTCGGACTGGGAGGAGATGTTGGCCAGCGTCTCGCGCTGGGGGTAGCAATCGACCATTTTCACCTGGTCAACGATCCAGTTTCCCCCGGCGAGAATGCCCTTGCGTGTGGTGGCGGCGCTCATGGCAGGTGGTACAAAAACAATTCGGGACGACCGTTTATAGCGGCCCATCCGTTGAATTGTCGAGTGGGAAACCGGCTATCGCGTGGCGGGCGTGAGGGACACGCTGACGGGCAGGGAGAACAGGAGATTGACCTGAATGGGTTCGCCACCTGTTTGTTCCGCAGACATCTCGATGACGGTTTTCTCATCGGGCGCGGCGATGCCCTTGAAGAACATTTCCCGGGTGATGAACGCCGCGCTTGTCGTCTCGGCGGCCTGAGTAATGTCCTGCTTCTCCTTGATCGAGTAGGATCCCGTGAAGGCCACCTGGCCATTCACCAGCACCGGATTGATGGTCAGTTGAATGCCGGTCTCCACCTGCGTTTGCAGGCCCGGAATGGAATGCTGTGAAGTGATGGCGATCTCCGCCTCGCGCCCGCTGAGGGTGATAATCTTGGGAGCGGAAAGGATGTCACCGCCCTTCACCATTTTGCACTCCACCATGATCTGGCGCCCCTCCAAGGTCGGCGGCGGAATCGTCGGCAACTGAGCCACATGCTGCCCCGTAACACATCCCATCACGCAAACCAAGCCCACCCCCAAGACGCTCCTCATGGCTTCATCATATCGAGACGGAGTTCCGCCACAAATCAAAGTTGCCCCGGTCTGCGAACAAGTCCACGCCGGGGCCTCCACTCCTTGAACATTGTAACTTCGGCTTTCCTCGCTTACTCTCCCCCCCGTGTTTCGGCCCTGCATCGACCTGCACGAGGGGCGCGTGAAACAAATTGTGGGCGGCACTCTCACCGAGAAGGACGCGCAAACCAACTTTGTTTCCGAGCAACCCTCCTCGTGGTTTGCCGCCCTCTACCAAAGGGACGGCCTGCGCGGCGGCCACGTCATCCAGCTTGGACCCGGAAATGAAATCGCCGCCCGCGAGGCACTGGCCGCCTTTCCCGGCGGACTACAACTCGGCGGGGGTGTGACCGCCGACAATGCCCCCTCTTGGCTGGAAGCCGGTGCGGCACAGGTCATTGTCACCTCGTGGATCTTCCGCGGGGGTCGGCTGGACGAAAGCCGGTTGTCCTCGCTCGTGAAATCCATCGGCCGCGAGCGCCTCGTGCTGGACCTATCCTGCCGCCAACGTGACGGCCAATATTGGATCGTAACCGATCGTTGGCAGAAATTTACAACCCTGCCCGTCGACGCCAACACCCTGAACAAACTCGCGCCCCATTGCACCGAGTTTCTTGTGCATGCCGTAGACGTGGAAGGCAAGCAGGCGGGCATTGACTTGGAACTGGTTCAAACACTCGCCGCCCATTCGCCTGTCCCCGCCACCTACGCGGGCGGCGCAAATTCAATTGGCGACCTGGAAACCGTCCACCAAGCCAGCCGGGGCCGCGTGCACCTCACCATCGGCAGTGCTCTGGACCTCTTTGGAGGCACAGTGCGTTACGAGGATTGCGTGGCGTTCAACCGCAGGCATGGAGGCGGCTGATGCCATCGTGGTTGGGGGTGGCGGCAGCGGGTTGGCGGCTGCTGTCAGCGCCGCTGAAAACGGGTGCCGTGTTGTTCTCCTGGAAAAACAACCTCAACTCGGCGGCACCACCGGAATCGCGGTAGGCTCTTTCACCGCCAACCGCACCGCGATACAGGCCAGCGCGGGGATTGAGGACACGCTGGAGGATCATGTCGAAGATGCTGGCGGCTTTGCGCCGGCCGCCGTCGAGGCGCGTAACAATGCTGCCTTGCGCCGATGGTTTCTCAGCCACACAGCCGAAACCCTCAACTGGCTGCAGAACATGGGGCTGGTTTTCCACGGACCCAATCCTGAGCCCCCCAACCGTGTGCCGCGCATGCACAACGTGGTGCCCAACGCCAAGGCCTACGTTGCCCGGCTGCATCACCGTCTTCAGCGACTGGGTGGAACGATTCGCTGCAATG
This sequence comes from Verrucomicrobiales bacterium, assembly GCA_002728775.1. GTDB lineage: Bacteria > Verrucomicrobiota > Verrucomicrobiia > Limisphaerales > UBA1100 > UBA6614. The sequence goes on from PBVU01000071.1 coordinate 9,954, forward strand.
CCTCCGTCGAGGAACTGTTGCGTGAGGACGGCCGGGTGGTGGGCGCGCGTGCGTGGATTGGGGCGCACGAGGAAATCCTCCACGCACGTCACGGCGTGGTGCTGGCGTGTGGAGATTATGCGAACTCACCCGGGCTGATTGCCAAACACAAGGGCGACCAATTTGTTGGCATTGAAGGCATCAACCCCTTTGCCGCCGGTGATGGTCATCGACTGGCGCAGGCAGCCGGCGCGCAGCTGGTGAACATGGATGTGACTTACGGCCCCGAACTGCGGTTTGTGCCGCCAAAATCGAAACAATTCTTTTCTCAACTCCTGCCGGCCAGTGGCCCGGGCGCGTGGTTGATAGGACGATTACTGCCGTTCGCGCCACGGTTTCTGGTGGATGCCTTCATTCGCCGACTGCTGGTCACATGGCAACACCCTGAAAACGCTCTCTTCAATGACGGTGCCATTTTACTGAACGTAAAGGGTAAACGATTTTGCAACGAACGCCAATGGCCCCAGCGCGAGATTGCCATCGCGGCTCAACCCAACAAGCTCGCGTACATGTTACTCGACGAGTCCTTAATGGAACGCTACTCGGCATGGCCCCATTTCATCTCCACCGCCCCCAAGATTGCGTACGCCTACGTAAACGACTACCTGAAGCTGCGTCCGGACATCGCCTGTGCCGGCACGCTCCAGCAAATTGCCAACCGTCGGCGATTTTCCCTGAAACGTCTGCAAGCTGCCGCATGCGAGGCAGGCTTGGAAGGCAACCGCTGGGCGTTGCTGGGACCTTGCCGCGCCTACTTCACCACCACCGAGGGTGGGGCGGCGATTGATGAATCGCTGCGCGTGCTCGACACAAGCGGCACGCCCATCCCCGGCCTTTTCGCCGTGGGCCAAAACGGCCTGGGTGGCCAAATCCTCTGGGGCCACGGCCTGCACATCGCTTGGGCCCTCACCAGCGGACGGCTTGTGGGAATAGCTTTAGCGCAAAATAAATCGACACACTGAGTCAATTGCCTTTTCCTTTGGCCGTCTGCAAACTGCATTCTGGCCATGGAAAACCTTCTCGCTGCCGCTAACCAACCCGTTGACTACACCCCCTTCTGGATTCTCGCCGCCGGCGTGGTGTTCGTCATTGTCAGCATCGTCAAATTTCGCCTGCACCCATTCCTAGGACTGACACTGGGTGCTGTTCTGGTAGGTGTACTCACGCCACAACTGCCAGACAGCTACAACGACAAACAGACAGAGCTCTTGGAGAAGTTGAGGAAGCAGTACGACACAACCGGGGACGATGGAGAACCTGACGGATATTTCGACACCGCAGAGCAAAAGGAGATGAAGGAAGCGGATCGCCAGGAGATGACCAAAAACCATCTTCGCCCCGATGGCAGCGTTAACCACTGGAGCAAGGCGGTTTCGTTGTCCATGGCTGGTTTTGGCAAACTGGTTGGGGGCATTGGTTTCGTTATCGCCATGGCGGCGATCATTGGTATGTGCATGATGGAAAGTGGTGCCGCGGACCAGATTGTGCGGCGCTTGATGAACTCATTGGGGGAAGACCGCGCGGCGTGGGCGATGTTGATTAGCGGGTTCATATTATCAATACCCGTGTTTTTCGATACAGTCTTTTTCCTCATTATCCCGCTGGCGCGGGCACTGGCATTGCGAACGGGCAAAAACTACACGCTTTATGTGTGCGTAGTGGCCGGCGCGGGTGCCATCACTCACACGATCGTGCCGCCCACTCCGGGGCCGTTGATGATCGCGGAAAACCTTCAACAATCCGCGGGAGCCGCCATCATCGCAGGCTTGATCGCCTCCATTATCCCGGTGGCGATTGTGATGTGGTTGGCCAAACGGTTTAATGAGAAGCTCAACATCCCCCTGCGCGAAACGCGCGGATCGACCCTGAAGGAACTGGGCGGCATCGTGAAAAAGAAGGCGGATGAGTTGCCGGGTTTTGGGATCTCTCTGTTGCCGGTGGTGTTGCCGGTCGTGCTGATCGCCATGGTCACGTTTGTGGATTTTCTGGGTGAACTGGAGGGCGTCAACCTGCACGTGCCGGCAGGCCTAATGGGCGTGCTGGAATTTTTGGGAAACAAGAATGTCGCGATGTTCCTCGCGGCGCTGATCGCCATGTACACCCTTGCCAAACAACGTGGGTGGACGCTCGACAAGCTGGGTGAATCGGTGAACTCCCCGCTGGAGGTTGCAGGCGTGATCATTCTCATCACCGGCGCGGGCGGCGCCTTTGGCAGCATGATCCGGGAAACGGGCATTGGCGACACAATCAAGGCAATTGGCGTCAGTGAAGGCGGCACGGCAGGGATGCTTTTCATGGCGTGGCTGCTCACGGCCGTGATTCGCGCGGCACAGGGCTCAGCCACCGTCTCGATGATCACCGGCTCAGGCATCATGGCGCCCATTCTCGCAACGATGGTGGACAGTGGCACGCTGGGCTGCCACCCCATTTATTTCTGCTTGGCGATTGGCTTCGGGGCATTTCCGCTTTCGTGGATGAATGATAGCGGGTTCTGGGTGGTGCAGCGCATGAGCGGGTTTACGGAGAAGGAAACGTTGAAAACGTGGACGGTGATGCTCACGGCCATTGGCGTGGCCGGCATTATTCAGGTGATGGCGGCGGCGGCGATTTTCCCCATGAAACCGGCCAAGTCCAGCGAAGCCTCTTCCGCGCCTCCCATCCAAAAGACCGCGCATCAAGATGGCCGCTGACGACGCCTTGAACGAGGGAGACACCCGTAACGAAGCCTCCTCAGCACCAGCCTTATGGGCTTTCGGAGGAGTCATTTTCACGGGCGCGTTTCTGCTGTTTCAGGTTCAACCGCTAATCGGAAAATACATTCTGCCTTGGTTCGGAGGGGGACCGGGTATCTGGACCACCTGCCTGCTATTCTTTCAAGTCATGCTCTTTGCCGGCTACGCCTATGCCCATTGGCTCAGCGGCCGTGCGTTGGCGCAACAGGTTAAAATCCACCTCGTGCTTTTGGCCCTGGCTCTTCTCACCCTGCCCATCACACCATCCGACCAGTGGAAACCCGGCCCCGGTGAGGAACCCATGGGCCACATTCTCCTGCTGTTGGTCGCCTCGGTTGGCTTGCCCTATCTCGTGCTGGCCAGCACGGGGCCGCTGGCTCAGGCATGGTTCAGCCGCGCCAACCCCGACCGGTCGCCCTACCGGCTTTATGCCCTGTCCAATGTTGGTTCCCTGCTGGCGCTGCTCACCTTTCCGTTTGTGGTCGAGCCCAGCACCACGCGTACTATGCAGGTCAACGGCTGGTCGCTGGCCACGGTGTTTTACATCGGCCTTTTTGGCTGGGTGGCCTTGCAAATGCGGGGCATCGATGGTGAATCGCCAAATGATGCCCCACCGGAAAAGGAAGCCGTAGAACCCGCGCCATCCCTTGTCTGGAATGTTCCCCTGTGGCTGCTGCTTCCCGCCTGCGGCACGGTGTTGCTCATGTCCACCACCAACCTCATTTGCCAGGAAATTGCCGTCATCCCTTTCTTGTGGGTTGTCCCGCTGGCGCTGTACCTCCTCACCTTCATCATCGCCTTTGATAGTCCGCGCTGGTATCTCAGGCCGCTGTTCGTGGCCGGCTTCCTTGCCTCCGCGGGCGCGAGTTGCTGGGCACTAAACAAGGGAGTGGATCTTTCCATCCAGAAACAGCTTGGCATTTTCATCAGCACTCTCTTCTTCGGCTGCATGGTTTGCCATGGGGAGTTGTTTCGGCTGCGGCCGCCCAGCCGCAAACTCACCGCCTATTACCTGTGCATCTCCGGTGGCGGGGCGCTGGGCGGGCTGTTTGTTTCATTGGGTGCACCGGCCTTGTTTCAGTTGTTTTTCTGGGAATTTCACCTGAGCTTGGGCCTGTGCGGGTTGCTGGCGGGCGTCCTTTGGCTTCGATCAGTCTGGTCGGCCAGCCGAATGCAACTCGTGATGGTGTGTGTGCTGATGACGGCCGCCCTGCAAGCGCTCACGTGGGGATTGTCGCAGCAGGTGAGGCGCATCCAGACGCACGTCAGCCGCACGGGAGGCAAGAATCTTTACGCCACACGAAATTTTTACGGGCTGCTCAAGGTCAATGAATGGCCCGCGTATTACCCCGGAGGGACCAATACCCTCACCGCCAAGCGAGATCTCCTACACGGCCGCATTTCCCATGGGGGACAGTACGTGGATCCCGCATTGGCGCTCCGGCCCATCACCTATTTCGGCCCGCAGTCGGGCATTGGCCTCACGCTGACTCACGTGCGCGAGGGCGGCACCAAGCGTGTGGGAGTGCTCGGTCTCGGCACGGGATCCGCCGCGGTGTATGCCCGGGCCGGTGATCGGTTTCGCTTTTATGAAATCAACGCCGCCGTGGAACATGTGGCG
>PBVU01000072.1:0-7183 GCA_002728775.1 Verrucomicrobiales bacterium
TCGTGTTTTGGGTCACGAAATCCTTCAACCAGTCCAAGCCCATCTTCACATCCATGTCTCCATGAACCGCAAGGGCCGTGTCCTTCGGCGCTAGCCTGAGCATGTCCGGCGCATGCGGTTCCGTGCCGAATAGGTTCCAGATCAATCCATCTCCCTTGGCCGGATCACGGTGATACACCACCACGTTTCGCTTGATGCCGCCCTCCAGCTCCACGGTGCTCAGCCCCATACCGTCAATAGCCCGCAAACCGCTGGCCAAAAACGCCTTCTTGATGCCGCCCAACACCAGATCGACCATCGCCTGCTCATCCTCGCCGATCCCCAAAAGCTCCGCCTCGTTCTCAATCAGGTTCCCCCCAAACTCAAAGGCCTTGTCCACCCACACCTGGAATTGTTCTGTATCCAGATACATGTAGAATGACCCTCCCGCATCCAGATATTTTGCTGTCTCCGCAAAGCTCGTGTTCTGCCCAGGCACAATCTTAAAAGGCGGCTTTTCTGCGGCCTTGGCCTCTGCGGGGGGCTTGGTCGCGACGTCTGGTTTCGGCTCGGACTCCTTTGGTTTCGTTGCTGCACCAGCATCCGGACTTGGGGTGTTACCCCCTGCGGAATCGGAGGACGAGGGCGTCTGTCCACATGCCACCGCAAAAACCAAGGCGACCGACAACAAAGAGGTAGGATGAGGAACTTTCATGAAACTGTTTTTGGTCAGAGAATCAAACGGCAAACCTCGCACACAACGCAAAACCTGCAGGATCACACCCCACTATGGCCTCGCCCCGTCCCGGAAACAATGACAATCTACAGCCCCAAATCCGTGGTTTTCAGGGCGCCCATTTCAGGCCATCCAACTCCTTCGGTGCTAGAGGCCGACAACTCCCATCCACAAATCCCACTACCATTTTTGTCACGCCATGATCCGCCGCAAAGCGTTTCGCCTCCTCCAGTCCTCCGGATCCGTTCCAGCCAAGGTCTGCCTCAAATAACAGGACTGTTTGTCCCGGCAAACCGTTCAGGGATTTGCCCGCCAAGGCGGCGTTCAGCGCATAGTGACTATGGTTACCCTCCGCTTCTTGCAGGGCCGCCACGTCCGGAGATTGGGGAGAGATGAATACGCCACCGCCTGTCTCCGCATCCCATATCGCCCCGCACCAGTTGTCAGCGGTCGGCAGTTCGCGCTTGTTCAAATCCGCGTATGACAAAATACCCAACGCCAACTGTCTGACATTTCCCAAGCTCCTCAATTCCGCCACGCCGGAAGATTTCCACAGCTTCACCGGTACGGTCGAGGTTTCAGGTTTTTGGACTATGGCTTCCGGCGACGCGCCGCCACCTGGCTTGGGTGGTTTCACGGACGGCCCCTGTTGATTCCCATCCCCCTCCTTTTGGCCGCACGCCGCCGCCAAGCAAACCATGAGCGGCAAAACCCGACACAAAGCTAACCAGTGAATTTTCATGACGGTAAACACAGCCAAAGGCTGCCCCCTTCGCAATGCCCCGTCAATCCCTCGATGCCTTGCAGTTTGAGTTCACTTATCCTTTTCCGCGGTCTTGGGCGGCAGAACAGTGAGCCAGAGGCTTGCCGTGTTGGGAATGACGAAATCCGGAAACCCCTGCGGAACGCCATTCGAAGTGCCCGCGCTGGTGAGCGCCGTGGTAACGGGTTTCTCAATCGCACCGTCCTCCGTAGTCACAGAGATTTGGATTGGCCCGTTGTGCGGCCGGGCATCTCCAGCCGCGACCAATTTCAGAACAGCGTCACCCTTCTTTTCCATTACCACCGATTCCGCCGTCACCCCCCCGGGCAAACCGGACACGGCCACCTCGAGTTTACCTTTGAATCCGTCCAGAAAACTTACGGCCACCTTCATCTCGGCCGTGGCCCCGGCGTTCACCACGAAATGGGGCGCGGCCACCGTACCGCTGAAGGAGGGTTCCGGGCGACTGAGTTTCAAACGGTAAAAATATTCACCACCACCCTTGTTTAAAAGGCTTCGCACCTTGACGCAATACCTCCCATCCGCGGGCGCGGTCCAGTTCAGGAACGGATCCCGCTTCTTGTTGGAGTCATCGTTAGCGGCCAGTTCCCTGCCATTGGCATCTTCGATCGACAAGTGTGCATCCAGCAGGAAACCCAGCTCAAACGAGTCCAAATCAAACCGGCACCGGTCCCCCTTGCCTGGGAAAAAGGCGAACCGGTCCACGTCACCCGGCTTGTTAATTCGCGCGGAAATCGACATCGGCAAACCGAACTCATTGGCCGTCGCATTGGTGTCATTGGGCTCCCGCTCGATGGATTCCGCTCGTCTCGACACCGGCAAACGCAATGGACCATTAACCGCCTCAATGGGCAGAACCAACTCGTTCGCATCCGTTCGCTTCACCTTTACGACATCCTCACGCAGATTCCATCCCACGAGACTAACCAGTGAATCCGTGCCACCCGCCACCGACGCCGGCCACGCATGGCGAAGAAACGGCCCATTGGTGATCGTAAGTCGGTAAACGTGGTTTTCGCCCCCGCTGAAACTTGAAGTGCTGTTGGCCGGAAATTTAAACGCGGCCACCTGCAATACATATTCCCCATCGCGCCGACATCGCCAAACCAGTCGGGGATCCAAAGAATGGGCGTCGTGATTAAAAGCCACCTTTACCCCCCGCGCATCACGCAACATCATCAGCGCATCCATCGCCACGCCGACGGTGTATGCGTTCAACTCCGCCACCAGCACCTGTCCCGCCTTGAGCCGCACACGGTACGCATCCACATCTCCACCCTTCTGCAACTTGCCATGCACCACTGCGGGGAGCGCATCCAGCATCTGAGCATCCAGCATCTCGTTATTGGGCTCCTTCTCAAGGGCATCCCGTGCCTTGCCCACGAAAAATACCCTTGGAGACGTCGTGCCATTGGCGTCGTAAAACCGAACCAGATGCGGGCCAGGCACGACTTTCCCTGCCACCTTGACCTTGAATGCGCCGGTCTTGTTGGCGTCAGGCTCAATGGCGATGCCCTTGTCGTCCGCCCAGGCCTTGAGTGGCCATGTGTACTTGCCGCCAATTTGAACCGTAGCCTCCGTGCCCCGCTGGGCACCCATGGGAAAAAGCCAGTCCACCTGCGGCGCGGCCTGAACGGAATTAACAACAAGAAGGGCCGCGATGACCACGCACATTTTCACGTGAAGAGTTCCTTGATACGCACGCCGCCATCCACCAGTTGCACCGGCCGGCCCGTGGCAGTGTGCAGCACCTGATGCGGATCGATGCCCATCTTGCGATAGAGCGACGCGGCAAAATCCTCCGGCGTGTAGACATTCTCGGCAGCGTAATAACCATTCGCATCTGTCGCGCCGACAATCTGGCCGCGCGGAATGCCCGCGCCCGCCAGCAATACACTCATTGCCCCCGGCCAATGGTCACGCCCCGCGTCCTTGTTCACCTTGGGCGTGCGACCGAATTCGCCCAAGCAAACCACCATGGTATCGTCCATCATGCCGCGCTGGTCGAGATCGTTGATGAGCGCCGCCAGCCCCTGATCCCACTTGCTCATGAAACTGCCCTTGAGCGTCTTGAAAATCGTACGGTGATGATCCCACCCGCCATAATAGACCGTGACAAAGGATACCCCCACCTCCACCAGCCGACGCGCCAGCAGCATGCGCTGGCCAAGATCCGTCCGGCCATAGCTGTCGCGCACTTTCTTGTCTTCCTTGGCAATGTCGAACGCCTGTTGTGCGGCCGTCGAGGTGACCAAATCCACGCCCTGCGCGTTGAAGCGGTCAAAACTCACTGCGGGATCCTTGGCCACTTTGTCGGTAATGCGCAGCAGATTGTCCAGTTCACGCCGCAACTGACGGCGGTTCTCCGCGCGCGCTTCACCGATTCCCTTTGGTAACACCACGTCCCGCACCTTGAAGCTGGAACTGTTCGGATCCGCCTTGATGACAAAAGGCGCATGCTCGGCCCCAAGAAAGTTTGGCCCACCCGAGCGGCTCATCCGACACAGCGACATGTATGGCGGGAGCCCCTTGATCACGCCTCGATCATAACTGACCATCGAGCCAAACGACGGGTGAAACGTCACGAACGCCCCGCAGTTCACCGGCACCGGTGTCGGCCGGCCGGTCATCATGTAATGGTTGCCACCGCCGTGGTTGGGATCCTTGTGCCAGATTGACCGGACGATGGTGACCTTGTCCATAACCTTCGCCAAGTGTGGCACCTTGTCGCAAAACCGAACGCCCGGCACGCTGGTTTTAATGGCCCCAAATTCGCCTAGAATTTCCTCGGGCGCATCCGGTTTCGGATCAAAAGTCTCGTAATGCGACGGCCCGCCATCGAGCCAAATCAGAATGCAATTCACCCGACGGCCCCCATTCGCCGCCTCCTGCGCGCGTAATAAATCCGCCAAGCCCAACCCCAGCGAACCGCCAAGGCCAACCTGCAGGAAATCCCGCCGGCCCATGCCATCGCAGTTGTACTTAGGTAAACTCATCCGCGCTAAATCTAACTCAATTTGCTCCAGCTGAAAAGCCGCTGATGGTCAGACGCCCGGTTTCGAGAAAGGATTCAACAACCGACCGTTACCATTCCGGATGGCTGGCCTTTATCTCACAGGCGAGATTGGGAAGATACATCGGCGCACCGCCCATCATCACGGCATCCGCGCCCGCCTCATAAAAATCCGCCATGTCCTCCGCCCGTGATGCCCCCCCCACGGCAAAGATGGACAACTCAAGGTTTCGTTCATTCACCATCGCCCGCGCCTCGCGCACATATTCTACCGACGGCCGATGAATGATGCGCCCTAGGACAGCCGCCTTGACAAAATCATTCCCAAATACCGGTCGGCCATCGCGGTGCAACACCGGCCGGGCAATTCCATTCACCAAGACCACCCCGCTGGCTGCCCCGTTCACCGCACCCAGAAAATCCCCCATGCAGCCGGTGGCCGGAAATGCCGCCACCTTGAGCAACAGCGGCACCTCCCCAATGGCACCGCGAATGGTCTTGGATACCTCCCCACTCAAGTCGGGGTCCAGGTAAACCTGCCCCTCCGCGGAACAAACATTGGGACACGAGAAATTCGCCTCGACAACATCCGCACCAGCTTCCACTGCCCAAGCCGCGCATTGCGAAAAATCATCAGCCAACTGGGCCCGGCTCCAGCCCGGCTCGGGACTGGCCACCACGGAAACCACCAGCATTTTTTGCCCACTCAAGTGTTCCTTGCAACGGGCCACATCCTCGCGCCAAAACTCCGGCGACATCGAGGGCATGCCAAAACAAACCGCAGAACTGGCATCCGCTGGATCACCGGAAATCTGGTTCGTGACATAAACCGGCCCTTCACCCGTGTCCGCCTTCACGAAAACCCAGTTGGGTGGCGGGTAACATTCACGCGCGCGAGACCGCACGGTTTTGTACGTTAAAATATCAAACCCGCGTTTCGCATAGGCACACACCCATTTGCTATTCAGCAGCAAGCCCGCCGCAATGCCAAATCGGCTCCCCACCGGCTTGCCGAGCAGCCATTTCAGAGACACCTTGGGAGGTTCCGGCGTGGATACAAACCGCGGGCCGCGCTCAAAATTCTCGGCATACGTCGCCGTCAAGTCATAGGCAGGTTGCGCGGCTGTGGACATGCGGTTGGTGTAACGTGGCAGCGCAGTGCCGTCGAGCTGGAAGGGCCCGAAACTCACGGCGCCACGAAGCGATAGGCACCGCCATGCGCCTGGGCAATGGCGCGAAGGGTCAACTCGCCAGAGCGGTCATGAAAGGCCAGCGTGTTGATCCGCGTAGTCTTGTCGAGGTTGTCACGATTCAACTGTTTCAAAACCGCGCCCGACGACGTGAACCGGCCGTCGCTCAACAACCAGACTGTGTCCGGTTTCAATTCAAACGCCCATTCCAGCGCCTGGCGCGGATCCGTGCCTCCGCCCGAAGTGCGGGCCTGCATCCATCGCTTGGCCCATGTCACATTCTGCGGCGTGGCCGAGAGCAGCCCGCTGACCGGCATCACCTCGGCGCTGTGATCGAAAAAATAAATCAGGAATTCAGAGCCCGTCGGCAACCGTTCCAGTGTGCGGCTGAGTTCCCGCTTGGCTGCCAGCAACCGCCGCACAGCCATACTGCCGGACTTGTCGATCACGAAGATAAATCGCCGCCCTTTCCCACGAGTTCCAAAAAAACTCACCTCACCCTCCGTCGGTGGCTCCCTTAAAAGTTCCAGGTTTCGCCGGGCCACAAGATTCCCCTGCCGAGCCGCAGCCGTCCACCAGTATTGCGCGTGCGCCGCACTCTTCGCCACCCGTTTGCCCTCGAAATAAATCAACCCAAGATCCACCTGCGCATGAACATTCCCGAGTGCAGCCTGTTGATGAAGCGCCTGCAGGTTGACCAACTCCAATTCCTTGGCCCCGGCCTGGGCGGCCTCCTCTCGCTCCCGCTTTTCACGCACCTTGCGGGCCGCCTCCTCTTCAAGGTTTTCGGAAAAATCATTGGCCTCCACCTTGGGGACGGGAGGCGGAGCCGGTTGCGCGGGAGAATCAGCCACCACTTTAATCGGGGCGACATCCGGCTGAATTGAAACAGGTTCGCTCGGGGAAGTATGCTGGGCTGCATGCCGCGAACAACCGGCGAGAAGAAGCAGTCCCAGCAAGGTCTGCCATGCCTTCATGACACAACATAGCCCATGATCGCCCCGTCCGCAAACCGGCCGCGCCAACCCGCATCCATCAACCGTTCCCCCAAGTCTCAGCTACGCGAACCAGCGTGCGGACGGCAATGCCGCTGGCACCTCGGGGCGCATGCGGGAGCGGTTTCTCATGCCAAGCCGTGCCGGCAATATCAAGATGGGCCCACGGCGTTTCCTCGACGAATTGCTCCAGAAACTTTGCAGCTGTGATTGTCCCAGCATTGCGGCTGCCGGATATGTTGCGCAGATCAGACTGCTCACCTCGCATCGGGATCAGATATTCCTCTTCCATTGGAAGCGGCCAAAACCCTTCGCCAATCGTCGCGCCGGCGTCACGAATACGGTCCGCCAAGGCGTCATCATTGGACATCAAGGCAACATTCAGGTTGCCAAGGGCCACGCTCACTGCACCCGTGAGGGTCGCGGCATCCACAAGATGTGTCGCGCCGACATTGCGGACAGCATAGGTCAGCGCATCGGCCAGCA
>PBVU01000073.1:0-16636 GCA_002728775.1 Verrucomicrobiales bacterium
ACCGCCCGCGAGATGGACCTGCATCCGGACGGCGTCACGCTGGCCACGGTGCATTACGGGAGGAAGCTGCGGTTGAGTAAGTTGGCGCCCAAGCCGAAACCTCCCGCCAAGAAGAAGTAGTGTAGGGAGGGACGAGTTCCACCTCGTCCCTGTTTGATTCCCAACCCAAAAAAAGGGACGACGTGGAAGTCGTCCCTCCCGGGTTGTCATTGGCTGGCCTCTATTTCCCCTTCGGGAGCACCTTGCCCAGTGCATGATCGCTCGGCTTCAGGCCCTTGCGGAAGGAGTTGAAACCGTAGAAGAGCGGCTTGTAGGGGTCGACGTAATCCACATTCGCCTTCTTGGGCACCTCGATCTTCAGGCCGGCGTAGATGGCGTTCACGATCATGCGGCGCAGGCCTTCGCTTTGGAGGTCGGTGGCCGCACCCATGGTGCTGGTGAAGATGGGGCTGGTCTTGCCGCTGGGCCACTTGTGGCTGCGCGTCCAGGCAACCGCCATGGCGGGATCGTTGACGCCGGTGATCTTGTTCAACTCGCGATTGCGCTTCTTGCGTGTGGACGGCTTGGAGTCGGGCTTCATGTTTTCCAAAACGAGACCGCGCATGAGGATTTTTGCATCCTTGGGCGGGTACGCCTCGTACACGTCGGAGTCGGCGAACACATCGGTCACACCGTTGAGGATGGGATCCTTCTCCGCGCCGGGCTCGATGACGCCGCGGCAGGCTTCGCGCTTGTGGGCGCCCCAATGGCTCACCCAACGCTCGCCGAGCACGCGCTTGCCGAAGCCGCCGAGCTTGCCGCGAAAGGCGTGCGTGCTGGTGCGCAGACCGATCACCGGGATGCCGCGATTGCAGGCGTCATCGAAGTGCTTGTAAATCTCATCCGGCCACGTGCGGAACCGCAGCAGCATCACGATGGCATCCGCGCTGTCCAGCGCCTTGGGATTCGAAAGGCTCCGCTGGTTGTTCGGATCAATCTCGCCCTTGTCATTCAGCGAAAACAGCACCGTGCACTTGAACCCGTGCCGTTGGCTGAGAATCTTCGCCATCATCGGCAACCCCTCCTCGCCGCGATACTCCTCATCGCCGCACAGGAAAACGATGTGCTTTCCTCCACCGGGGCCGTCCTTGGGCTGATACACGATGTGGTCCTCAGCGGCCATGACGGGGATCGTCAAAAAGATTGTCACGAGAATTGTGAAGATGGATTTCATAATGTCAGTGCTTTCCAATAGGGTTGCTGGCGGCCAACGTATCTGGAATTGAGACGGAAGCAAACCTGAATTTGATGAAACATTTGATTCTAGTCCGCCATGCGAAATCTGACTGGGGCGACCCTGCGATGGGGGATCATGAGCGGCCACTGAATGAGCGCGGCAGGAGAAATGCGCCAGAGATGGGTGCTCGGTTGGCGCGGCGTGGGATTAATCCGGATGCGGTTTATTCCAGTACAGCCGTTCGGGCGATGGCGACGGCTGAAATTGTTGCCGGGGCGGTGGGGTTTCCCGCAGGCGAGATTGTGGCGGACAGGAGGCTTTATCACGCGGGAGTAGAGACTTGGCTGCAAACCATTGCGGGTTTGGAAGATAAGTTTTCGTGTGTGATGTGTTTTGGCCACAACCCGGGGTTAACGGAATTGGGTTACCATGTATTTGGCAGCAAAATTGAAAACGTTCCAACATGCGGCGTCTTGTCTCTGGAATTTGAAACGACCTACTGGGGCGAGGCGGTAGGAATGAAGCCGGCGGTCGTGGATTTTGATTGTCCGAAAAGGAAGCCGGTTGATTAAAATTGAGGGCTGCCACCCGCGCGCTCGATACGTGTCTCAAGGATCTTGTTTACGCTGTTGAGGCCGTTCTCAATCATGGGATTCTCGGTTTTGCCGCGGAACTCGTTGAGGAGAGTTTGGCGGTTGCGCAGCGTGCTGACGTCAAGGTTGTCACCCTTAAGGAGCGCACCGCCTGCCTGGAACAGGCTGCCCCAAGCTTCGCGAGGGTTGGCCTTGGGGTCGCGGGCTTTCTTTAAACCTTCACTGAACACGTCGCGAAAAATTTGGTCGGCGGAGGCGTTTTTTCCGACGTAAGTCATGGCGGCGTCGCGAAGGATCAATTTGTCAGCAGGATTGGTGACGCTGGCGTTGCGGTAGGCGGCGAGGAGGAGGGGCATTGCGTTTTCGCCGAGTGTCTCGTTCAGGTAACGGAGGGCGGCGCCGTCGATGCGGCCTTCGGAATTAACGAGCATGGACTTGGCGAGTTCAAGCAGCCCGGGGTCTTTGTGCTTGCGGAGGAGCGCAAAAAGGATGCGCTTGGAATCCTCATCCAGGGGGTTTTTGATAAGATCACGGGCAATGGCGAGAACCGTATTCTCGTGTTCGTCGGGTTCCAACTCGTCGAGCAAGTCTCCCAAGAGGACAACCTCGAGGCCGAGCCCGGTTTTGTTCAGGGCCTGAAGCAACACCTCGACAGCTTTTTTGTCGCCGATGTCTCGGGTGGTTTCAAAAAGGGCCAAGCGCAGTGATCGCGGCCGGAGATCCAGGCCCAAGCGAGGCAGTTGGTAGCCGTATTCGCCTAGAGATGACCAGTCGATGTTTTCGCCTTCACCAGTAGGCTGGTTTCGGTTTTGGGCGCGAGGTGATTGGCCGTAGTCAATATCCTGACTGGTTTCCAGAAATGTGGCGATGTGTGGAAGGGCGTCCGTGCCGTGGCTGCGCAAGGCGACAAGATGGTGGATGACCTGACGCATGGTCTTCACTTGGCTGCCGCGGTTGGGATCCAGCTGGGTGAGGGCTTTGATGATGGATTGAGGGGAAGGAACGCGTGCCTGAAGCGCTTTGATTTCCGTGTCGCGCGTGGCAAGGTTGTCTTCCAAGGTGGCCACCTGTTTTTCCAAGTCGCCACGGGTTTGCGCGGCGAGCCGCTTGGCACGGTCCAGTTTGCCGGCTTGCTCGGCTTGTTTGTCGCCACTGCTTTGGCTTTGGGTTTTCAGTTGGCTGGCGAATTTCCGCTTTTGATCGGCCAAGGCGTCGGCCTTTCCCTTGGCGCCGATGGAGTAGGCGATACTGCCTGCGGCGGCGGCTCCCACTACGCCGGCGACGATGATGTGAAAGAACTGGTTCATGGTTGGCCGGGATTATCCTTTTTCTCCTGCATCTCGGCAAGGCGCTTGTCCATGGCACTGAGGCCGAAATACAGGATGGGGTCGGCGGATTGTTTGCGCACGGAGGCGAGCAATTTGCGGCGGTTGCCGATTACCTCGGGGGTTTGCTCGTGGGCGTCCCGCATGAGGCTGCCCACGGGCAGGAATAGGCTTTCGTACTTGCTGAAGTCCATGAATTCCTTTTTTTTCATTTCGGCAATGCCGTCCTTGACCATTTCATGGAAAATGGCGTCGGCCTGTTCGTTGCGGCCGATGAAACGGAGGGCGGCGTCGCTGATGGCGAGTTTCTCCCACTTGTTGGTAATTCGAGGATCCTTGTAGGCGGCGAGAAGAATGGGCATGGCACGTTCCCCAAGCACTTGACGGATGTAGCCCAAGGCGTGGCCATCCAGCCGGCCATCGGCGCCGATAAGCAGTTGCTGGGCGGTTTTGATGAAAATCTCGTCCTTGTGTTTCACAAGGATGGCGTAGAGGTAGCCCTTGGTCAGCTTGTCGAGGGGGTCGGCGTCCTCGGTGATGCGTGGCATATCCGCGAGAATCTTGCGGGTGATTTCCAACACCCGCTCTGTGTGTTTGCCGGGGGCCACCTGCTCCAGGGCGATGTCAAGATAGGCCACCTCGATACCCCGTAGGGTGTTGTTCAGGACATCGAGCAGTAGTTGCTCGGCATCTTCACCGCCGATATTGGCAGTGGCCTCCAGCAGGCCCAGGCGGAGCGTGGGAGGGAAATTGTTGCCGGGTTTGGGGAAGGGCTTGAAGTAGTGGTTGGCCCCGCTGGCTTGAATCTCCTCGCGTTTCTTTCGCTCTTTGTCATTTTCGCCGGGCCTCGCCCGGTCGCCAAAGGGTCCGCGGCCCTTGCTGATGGGCCTGTGGATCGTGAGATCCACGCTCTTTTTGAGAAACGCCCGGATATCCCCCAGCGCCGGCTGGCCGATGAAAACGAGGCTCTCAAAATAATGGACGGATAACCGTTTGGTTCGGTCGTCTTTGGGGTCGAGATTTTGCAGGGCTGTGATGACTTCCGCGGGTGTGGTGGCAATGGGAAGTTTCATAGCCTTGGCTGCGTGGAGAGATTCCAACTGGGCGTCAAGGCGAGTGGCCTCCGCTCTAGCGCGGTCGCGATCCTTGATGGCGTTGTGGAGTTTGCCGGCATTTTGGCTGGCGGCTTCGTCCCGCGCACTGCCACGCTCACGGGTTTCCTTTTTAAACTGGTCTTCCTGATCGGCGAGCGCGGCGCGTTGTTGGCGTTTACCGGTCTGGTAAACCACCACGCCACTAGCGGCAGCGCCTACGGCTGCGGCGATGAGGAAAGGTGCGATGCGATTGATCATGGATTGTTTCGTTCGTTGAATCGGCGTGCGGTAGTGGTGACACGGGCGATGGGGCTGATGGAATAACCCGTTTTCGGCAACGTGAGTGTGCTGACAAGCAGGATGGCTGGGGATAATGATTTCATTTGAGCAGGGGGGCAATGAAGCAGCCAATGGCCTCGGTGCGAGGCTGCTTGATGGTCTTGTCCTCGAGGAGGCTTTGGAGGGCCTCGCGGAGGTTGTGCTCGGTGATCACGCGGCGCGGCTTGCCAAAATCGGCGTAGAGGTTGTTGATGCGGCCGCGGTAAGCCACACGTCCGCGGGCGTCAAACACCACGGCCTCGGGCGTCACTTCCGCCTTCGCGGCACGCACGAGCATATGTTTGGCGTCGTGGACGGCGGGCATTTTGCCGTAGCCAAAATCGTCCAAGTGTTTGCGTAGGGCGGCGGCGTTTAAATCCGGATCGGGATAGACGAGAGTGAACTTGACGCTGCCACCGAAGTGCTTGGCGATTCGTTTAATTTCTGGCGCCATACGGTTGGCCACCGGGCAATCGACCGTGATGAAAAAGAGAACGGCGGCCTTTTGGCCATTGGCGGCGGTGGGTTGGCGCACGGGGCCGCGGATGTCCTTCAGCTTGAGCGGCGCGCCGGTAGCCGCAAGGGCCACAAGGCAGGCGATGATTGGGGTCAGCCGTTTCACGAGACGAGTTTAACCGGATATACGGCTGTTTGGACAGGAAAGTTACCGGGATTTTTCTCAAGGGAAGGGGCAGGTTTGCCGTCTATAGGATAGGGCTTTACGGCGCGCATGCATTGCGCGATATTGCCGGAGGTCGAAATGATGCGAAGGGATCGCTTTAATCAACTGGCATGGCTGCTTCCCGCGGGGTTGATCGCGTGGGTGTTTTCCGGGCTGGTGACGTCCGGTCAGCAGGCTCCGGGAGGCAATCCCTACAATCAATATTATCCCACCCTGCCGGGTGTTGCGAAGAAGGCGGTGGCCGTGGGCACGGCAGGCCCCGGCGGAGGCAACACCGGCAAGGGCCAGCTTGGCGGCGGAATTTTGCCTCCCACTGGAGGGGGCAAGGGCAAGACGGGCACGGGTCCGAGTGGGCCCGCAGTTCCCGGCTTGGGCGGTGGCGTTACGGTTATGCCGCCGGTGGGTCCACCCACGGTGCCGAGTGGCGGTGGAGGAGGTGGAAGTGGGATTGTCATTCCAACGCGGCCGGCCACACTTTCCACTGTACGCCTTCGTCTGCGCCTTTTACGGACTCCCTTGAATCGACGCCTTCCTCCTGCACGCCCGGCGATGAGTGCGATTTCTGGTGCGCGGTTCATGCGCACCTCAGTGCCTGCGTTGGGAGGCGGGACTCCGGCACCCGTGCCCGCGGCTCCTACGAAGGGGAAAGCTACTCCCTAGTGCGGTGCCGCCAGCGGCGGGGCGGGCTAGTTTTCCGGGGAGTCACCACCCGACCATGGGCCATCGGCAATCAGCGAAGTGGCTCGCGCGGCTAATTGCTCGGCGATGAGGGGAACGGCGCGCTGTTGACCGCTGGCGAAGTCGTTGCCCACGCGAACAATGGTGTCTCCCGTCACCTCCCGCTCCAGCAACACTTGCCCCGTGGCACGCTCGGTGACCTTGATTCTGGCGTTTAATCTCAGGCTGTAGTCCTGAACCGCCAATACGTCGCCGGGCTTGTAGCTGACACCGTTGCGGGTGAATGACTCCAAGACGCCGGTCACGACGAGGTCGCCTTCACTTTCCAAGCGGAATGTTCCCTCCTGCTGCAATTGATGGCGCAAGTCGTGGTTGACCGCGGCAACAAGGCGCGGCTCAAGGGTCTCGTTGTTGAAGAACTTTATCTGGACGCTGCGCGCGCCAGCAATCTGGCCGCCAACCGGCCCCAGCTTGTAGCCTGCGCAACTGGTCAACCCCAACAGCGCAAACGCGCCGATCCATCCCAAAGCGTATCGTTTCATCTTGTTTAAAGGCTTCCCGCTGTTTGCCTTGCAATCACTTCATCCATTCGGCGCATGTCTTCCACGGTGCGCGTGCGGATGCGCAGGGCATCGCTGGTGTAGGCGGGGGCGTATTTGTCCAAATCCTCGCTACTCAGGCTCAGGCCAACGTGTGCGCTGCGGTAGAGGCGCAGGGCAGTGTAGTATCGGCCGGCCAACTCAGCGGCGGCAGCGGCGTCGTGGTCGGCCACGGCGGCCTCGATGCGCTTGCGATAGAGTTGGTCCAGCGCGGCATTGGCGTCGTCGTATATCTCCAACCGCGTGGTGTCGAGATCACCCTGCATCTTGCTTTGGGTGACGCGGATAACCTCGCTGTAGTATTTTTGAGCGGCGGTCCATTGCTTTCGGAATTCATAAAACTCGGCAATGGCGACGAGCCCGTTGGCTTGCTCGAGGCGCATGGCATCGATGCTGCTTTCGGCCAGTGGAATGCTCTCCTGAAACCACTCATCCTCAAAGCCTTCCCGCGGAACGTAGCGGCTCTGGTCATTTTTGATTCCGTAATAGTTCAGGAAAACCTGATAAGCGGCGATGGATTTTTCAGCCAAGGTTTGGTCGTAGAGGCCGTCGCTGGCGCGACTTTCCAGAACCTTGCCGATGTGATAACGCGCGCGGGCGGCTTGTTCCTCCTGTTTTCGATACATGGCGACGAGCTCGTCACGGGTGATGACATTGTCGCTGGTTTCTTGGGTGGTGAAGCCGTGCCACTTGAACACATCCGGATTGGCCGTGCTGGTCAGCTTGCCATCACCGTCGGCGTCCAAGGCCTTCATGGCGCGGTCGGCTATTTCCTCGGCGGTTTGCAGGGTTTCGTTGTCTGCTTTCATCTCGCGCCGGCCATAGCGGTCGGCAGCCAGTTGATAGGCGGCCACGGCGTCCTTGTAGCGGTCGGGGCCACCCCAGAATCCCATGGCGTTCTCGTGCGCTTGCCCGGCGCGAAACTGGGCCGCCGCGGCCAGCGGCCCGTAGGGGGCGTTTTCGACAATTTGGTCGTAGAGCTTGGGTGTGCGGCCATGCGTAAACCAACGCGGAATAGGAATGGCGACGGAATCCTGCCACGGAATCTTCCACTTGTAGCTTGCCTGACCGTCCTTGAACTTGTCCGCGATGGCGAGCTGGCGCTCCATGATTTCCAGACGCCGTTGATGTCCGGGCCAGCGGGAGACCATCTCGTTGTAGGAGCTGAAGGCATAGCCGTGCAGGCCCATATCCTCGTAAATTTCCCCGGTCAGGATGAACCCGTCGGGCGCATATTTGGAGTGCGTCCGCTTGCTGACCCAGCGCGCGCCGAAGAGCGCGGCGCGCGTGTTGGTCTCGCGTTCCTTGGAAGCCAGTTCCAGTACCTTGGCCACCTGTTGGTCGTTGATGGCGTCAATGAGAGTCCGTGGCACACCGCGGGGCACGTAGATGTACATCGTCCGCTCGCGGCCTTGCTCATCGACGTAACGGATGATCTGCAGGCCCGATTCGCCCGGTTCCACCTTCTGGTTTTTGCGCACCCGGCTCAACGGCTTGTCTGGTCGCTCGTCGGGAACGCGTTCCATGGTGGAGCAGCCCGCGGCCAAGAGTCCGGCGAGAAATGGAGTCGTCCAGCCATTCAATTTCATGCCGCCACCGTAGGCATCGACTCGCGCCGCGTCAAGCCACCCCCATTCACAAAGGACCAGTGAATTGTGAGTTGAAGATTGAGTGGGCCGGGCAGGGATGCGTATGGTCCGCGGCCATGGCTCAGGTGGTATTGTTTGATATCGATGGCACGCTCATCAGCACGGGCGGTGCCGGGGTGCGGGCGTTTGGGCGTGTCTTTGAGACTGAGTTTGGCGTCGCGAATGCCTGCGCCAACACGATCTTTGCCGGTCGCACAGATCGCGGGTTGGCTTCGGATATTCTTTCCGAGCACGGGCTGGGGGTGAGCGGGGAAAACATCGGCCGGATATTTCGCGGATATCTGCATTGGCTGGAGGAATACTTGCCGGATGATCATCATGAACCTCTGCCCGGGGTGCGTGATCTTTTGGCCGGCTTGCGCGCTTTGTCGGCACCACCGGTCGTCGGCCTGTTGACTGGCAATCACCCCGAGGGAGCGCGCCGCAAGCTGGAACATTTTGGTTTGTGGGATGAATTTGCGTGGGGTGCCTTCGGTGATATCCACGAGGATCGCGATGATGTCGCGCGTTACGCCTTGAAACTTGCCCGTGAACAATTGGGAGCAGAATTAAATCCCGGTGAAATCCTCATCGTTGGCGACACTGAACGTGACATTCAATGTGCCCGCGCGATTGGCGCGCGCGTCCTGGCTGTTGCCACGGGTAATGAAACAGCCGCCGACCTTGGTCGTCACAATCCCGACCTGCTGGTCAATTCTCTGGTGGAAGTGTGTGCTGCCGATTTATAGAAGGTTGGCCCGTTTTGTTTGCAGCCAATTGATTTGACCGGCGTCTGGGCGGCAATCTAGATTCGCGCAGTCTGTTTGAGCCATGGAAAATTTCCTCGCAAATTCTTTTCTCGGAAATTCAGTCAAGGATTGGCTGATTGCCTTGGGCATCGCCCTGGGTGCGATTGTGGTCGCGCGTACGCTGTACTGGGTGATGGAGAATTACATCAAGAAGCTCACCGAGAAAACCGAGACCAAGATTGATGATATCCTGATCAATACCGTCGAGCGGCCCATGGTGGCCGCCTCGGGCATTGCGGGGGTTTGGTTTGGCGTCAATTACCTCAGTTTTTCCGAGAGCATCGACCACTGGATCAACGCGTTCTTTGCCGTCATCATCACCTTTATCGGGGCGTGGCTGGTGACGCGGCTGTTTGATTCTCTGGTGGATGAATATCTGGCGCCCATCTTGGCCGACACCGAGACGGATTTGGATGACATCCTGCTGCCGATTGTCCGAAGGGGAGTGAAGATCATTATCTGGATCATGGCGGTCATTATGGCCCTCGACAATGCCGGCTATGATATTACCACGGTTCTGGCTGGTTTGGGTGTGGGTGGCTTGGCACTGGCGTTGGCCGCGCAGGATTCGGCAAAGAACATTTTCGGAGTCTTCACCATTTTCACCGATACGCCGTTCAAGCTAGGTGACCGCGTGAAAGTGAGCGGCCACGACGGCACGGTGACGGAGATTGGCCTGCGTAGCACCAAGATCAAGACCTTGGAAGGACGGATTGTGGTGGTTCCCAACTCAAAGTTTTCCGACAACGCCATTGAAAATGTCTCCTCTGAGCCCTCGCGTAAGGTTGTGTTGAACTTGGGCCTGACCTACGACATGGACGACACCAAGGTTGAGGAAGCCATGCAGATTCTTCGCGATATCGTCGGCGAAAACGGCGAGGCCATTGAGGAAAAACCCAGCGTGGGTTTCAATGCCTTCGGAGATTTTGCGCTCAACGTGGTGTTTGTTTATTACATCAAGAAGGGAGCGGACATTCTGGGCACACAAACCGCAGTCAACCTGGCCATCCTCAAGCGGTTTGGGGAGAAGGGGATTGAGCTGGCGTTTCCAACCCAGACGATCCTGAACAAGAAGGTTTAGCCGGCGGCCGCTTACCGTTTCTTCCCGTTGCCCTTTTCGCCGGGGACCGGCAGGGCTGCTGCGGTGATGGCATCAATACTCAACTGTTGACGGCCGTAAGAGGCGCGGCCTTGGATGAGCAGGGTCTCGGTGTCCGCCAAACGAGCATCCTTCTGTTTCTTCAAGCTCAAGCTCTCCTTGGGTTTGCCCCCCTCGGCTGCCTGGGTCTCAACCGCCGCCTTGGCGAGCGCGGCGGATTTCTTCTCGGTATGCGCGTTATTGCTGACGTATCCCTCGAATTGGACCGTTTGGCCGGATTTTCGGTTGGTGCCAGCTACTTGGAAGTAAAACAACGCCTCATCGGCGATGGCCTTTTGCGCCACGCCCGCAGCGGCGGGGTCGGCCTTAAAACGGGTGGTGAGTTTGATTTGCCCGGTGGACCCACGCACGCCATCCACGGCCACCCTGTATTTCGCGCCTTCCAGGCAGGGGAACCGAACCTCGCTCCAAGGACCGTTGCCGCTGGCCACGTCGTTATTCCAGACCGGCTTGATGCCGCCTTGCTTGACGTAGTTGATGTTGCCCGGTGCGTTGCCTTTGAAGACGCCAACCGTGGTGTCGAAATTGCTTCCCCGCGTCGAAACATCTGCCCAACCGGTTTTCGGCGCTTCAAACAGGAACCACACAGAACGACCGTGAAAATTTGGGAATAGCAGATGCAGGCTTTCATTGCCCGGTTGTCGCGTGGCATGCATGTTGTGGCTGAGGAGGGGTGCATTCAGCTTCGTAATGCGGAGCGGGTTTTCCACGTTGTCATGCGGTACGGCGGGGTTGTACTGGCCGGGTTGTGCCTGAACCAATGCAGGGCGCAGGCCACCCGGGCCCAAAGGCGGGGGTGCGACGGGCCGAGGTGCGGGTTTGGCGGGAGTGACGACAACGGTGGGCAGCCCCTTGCCTCCAGCGCCGGGCGCGGTGGGGCTGGCGGGCCGCGGCGCGGCCGGGGGTGTGCGGCCACCAAGCTGCTGGCCGCGGCCGGCATTGGGGCCGGTGACGGCGGCAGCCACGGGTACAGCACTGGCCAGAATGACGCGTCCTGTGTATACGGAACCGTCCTGATCCCGCACTTGAATACTGTTGCCCACCCGCTGCAATTCAAAATTTTGCATCACCATCTCCGCCTTGCCGGCCTTGTCATCCGTGCCCCGGACCGGCGACTCAATGCGGAGGCTCTTGGCTTGGCTGCGCGCGGTTTGAGTGGTGTTGAAGTTGCGCCGCATGTTGCTGTATGCATCCACCTTGGAAGCCACATCGCGGGGCGCAAAATTCATTTTCCGGCTTCTGAGATTGTCGGACAAGACTGCGTTGGCGGCGATGGAGGGAGGGGCACCCTGACCTTGGTCATGCTCGCGTTTCTTGGCCTTTTCCTCGGCCATCCCGGCTGATCCGTGGGCCTGCTCCAGCGCTTCCCCATGGGCGGTTTTGTGCAACCGGTCAGCGGGCAGGTGATTGTCCTCCTGTTCGTTCTGCCGGCTCGGTTGGGCGGCGGTTTCCGCCTGATTCTCACGAGCAGTGTCTTCCGCGCGGGTCATCTGCATGCCGCCATTGCCGCCGGGCTGGGATTCATCCATCAAGGCCCAAGTGCCTAGTGCCACGGCACCAACCGTCACAGTGCCGGTGGCTAGTTTTAACAACCACGCTTCCCAGCCGTTGTGGGCCGGGGTGGCGCGCTTCGCGAGGGTATTTTGGCCCCATGTGCGGCGGATTTCACCGTGCAGCATTTGGCGAGTGGCCTCGTGCATTTCCGTTTCGGGGCCGTGTTCCTCACGGCGCCGGCGGGCATAGGCTTGCAGCCATTGCTCAGTATTCCGGGCGTTTTGGTTGTCGTTTTGGTCGGCCATTGTGGTTGGCTCCTATTTTTTAGACGGAAATAATGAGATTTCCTCTCTCGAAAATATTTGCCGCAGGATTTTTTCGAGCTTGTCGCGGCACTTGCTCAAGCGGGAGGATACCGTTTTTTCGTTCAATTTCAACGTTTGACTAATCTCTTGGTAGGGCATGTCGCCAAAGTAACGAAGCTCCAAGATTTCCTGACATGGCCCGCCAAGGCGTTGCATGGCTTCACCGACGAGCTTCCATTTCTCATCGCGCAACAGCTCGGCGTCCGGGCTGGGCAGGGGGCTGGGGGGATCCAGCAGGCGGTTGCCTTCATCGTCCTCGGCTTGTAGGGAAAGTGGTGTCATTCCACCGCCACGTTTGGCGGCGGTTTGCTTGGCCCGGTAATCTCGCGCCTTGTTGGCGGCGATGCGGAAAATCCATGTTTGCAATGCGCTGCCGCCCTTGAAGCTACCGAGGTTTTTGACGACCGAGTAAAAAGCCTCCTGACAGATTTCCTCACTGTCCTCGACGCTGAAGTCACTGGACAATTGAAAGACGAACCGGCTGGTGGCCGCGTAATGGTGGTCGAACAACTCATCCCACGCCGCCGTCTCGCCATTGCGGCAGCGGTCAATGAGCCTGCGTTCGGCCTCACGATCCATTGGCATATCCTAGCGCAACGGCAATGGGCGCGCCAGTTTTTCCGCTGGAAATTGCCCGGAGTCTTTGGCGCGCGCGGGCCGTCTTTCTGTTACAGCGATGTCCCCGTGGATTTTTGTTTGGCTGCGGAAAATTTTCCATTGGAAAAGGCCGCCATCGGGCGCAGCATGTTTCGCGTGACGCCTCGTCAGCGCTTCGCGCGGTTGTCCGGGGTGTCGACTGGCTTGAAATAGAAAGGCATACCCATGCGCAATCTCCATCTTCTTTTGGCTCTCCTTTTATCCCCGCTGGGCTTGGTAGCTCAGGCACCGCCTCCCGGATCCGTGCTTGGCGGCCAGTCACCACGCCCGCCCAAGGCAGGGCCCGTGGTTGTTCATGAGGCGCGTTATGACGGCCAGTTGACGGTCAAGGAGGCCCGCTTTGCCGCGGCTCTCAAGGTGGAATGTACCAACTCCGTTGCCACGACGCTACCGCTTTTTCAAGGCGACTTGGCCGTGGTTAATCCACAACTGCCCGAGGGCTTGCGATTGGGTCGTGTGCCGAATGGATACCAGCTCGTGGTGGAGAAACCCGGCAAGTACGACGTGGCCTTGAATCTACTCGCCCGCGTCAAGAAAAGCGACCCGTGGAAGCAGATTGAATTCACCGGACCCGCCGCAACGATTGGCGTGGTGACCGCCCGCGTGGATGGGGATGGAATGGAACTGGAACTGCTCAGTGGCACACCGCAGCCACGCGCCGCCGACGCGCGTGCTGAGGTGCGCGGTGCCTTGGGCGCCGACCGCAAGGTGGCGTTGCGCTGGCAAACCCGCGTAGTCAAGCAGGTCCGACCCGTCAGGCAGGTTTGCCAGACCGCCAGCTCCGTCAAACTCACGCCCACCGTGGTGGAGTATTCCAACACCCACCAGTTCAGCCTTGGCGAGGGCAGCCCAACCAACGCCGTTTTCCAGCTTGCTCCCGGCCAGAAGCTTGTGGGCACACCTGTCCTGACCGTGGCGAACAAGCCTGTCGAGCTGCGTGGCTGGGACGAAGCCGACGCCGACCTGAATCTGCATTTTGTCAAGCCCATCACCGGGGATTATCAGGTTCATTTCCGCACCGAGCAGCCTGTGCCTGCCGAGGACTCCATGAATATTACTGTCTCCGCGCCGATGCCCAATGGTGTGATTCGTGAAAACTGCCGCGTCAGCCTCGCTTGGCAGGACATGCGGGAGGTAACCATCATCGGCAATGGTATGAGCAAGGGCAACACCCCCAATGCTTGGGTGTCCAGTGGCACCGCCGCCCGCTCATTGGCAATCGCCATGGAAAGAATCCAGCCCGAAATTACCGCGAGGGATGTGATTACGGCCGAGCTGCAGGAGAACAGCCTCGTCGTTACCCATCAGCTCACCCTCAACATTGCCAAGGCCGGTATTTACAGTATTGATCTCGTGCCGCAAGCCAACCTCATGGAGACCTCCATCGACGGTCCCAACATCCGCGAAGAGGATTCCACCGATGGCACTATCCGTCTGGAATTCGCCAAGCGCATTCTGGGCCAGCAGACCGTTACCGTGGTGCTCGAGGAGATGTACAACGAGTTGCCCGAGAGCGTGACTCTGAAACCCCTCAAGGTTGCGGGCGCTGTCCGCCAGACCGCGGAAGTGCGCGTAAGCGCCGAACGCGGTTTGGAGATACGCCGAGGCGCGGGAACCAGCGGACTGCGTGACACCTCCACCGCCAACGCCCTCGGCTTTGCCGCCGACAGCTCGGAGTGGGCCTTGGCGCTCACCACTCGACGACTTCCCCCGCGAGTGGCCGCGCGAGTCTCCAACAGCGTCGTCATCGGCGACAATCGTGTTTATGGGATTTCACGTATTGTGTATGCCATTGCCGACCAAGGGGTACGCGAGTTTCATGTACGTGTGCCGGCCGCGTGGGAAGCCAACGGTGAGAAGCCGGAATTCCTTGGGGATCACCCGGCCGAGGGGGATCCCGTGGAGGTGGCGGGAGCGCCTGACGGCATGGTGGATCACCGCATCCAGCTGAAGGAAAAGGCTTGGGACCAGTACACCCTCCAGATTCATTACACGCTGCCGCTGGAGAAGGTGCTTGTGATGGCGGGAGCCCATCCCTTGGAACCGGACAAAGACGGCGGACTTCGGCCGCTGGAGCGGGATACCGGCACGTTGATTGTGCACAGCGCCAGCACGGTGCGACTGGGCGAGCCGGAAACGACGCTGGACCGGATTGACGCTTCTGAGTTGCAGGCGCAGGAGCGCAGCCGGGTGCCCTTCCCGCTCATCTTTGCGTTTCAGTATGACAACGCCGAGCCGTTCACCGCCAAGGTCACGGTTGACAAGTACAAGGAACAACCCTTGCTAAACTCCATCGCCAACTTTACGGAGCTGACCTCCGTGGTCACGGGCAACGGCCAGATTGCCACCACTGCCACAATGACCGTGCAAAAGACGGACAAGGAGGATCCCTTCTTTCGTCTGCCCGAGGGAGCGCGGTTTATCTCCTGTCGTATTGCCACGGAGGTGGACGGGCAGCGTGTGGAACAGGTGGTGGGACCGCGCGAGGAGGAAGGCGGGCTCAGTTTCAAGCTGCCTGCCGGTGCGGATGAGAACCGCGAATACGAGGTGCGCGTGAGCTGGTTTGAAAACCATGAGCCCGTCAAACACGACAACCTGCTTGCGGAGTTGCAGACACACACGCTGCATCTCAAGGGGCCGGAGACTCCGGGGTTGCCCAACACCTTCAACCGCTGGACGGTTTATGTGCCGGAGTCGCACGAGATGTTTGACTATCAGGGAAACATGGTGCCCCCCGCGGTTGAACGCCGGTCGCTGGCTGATGTGTTGGACAAGCTTGGGAACTTTCTGGAGCGCCAAGTCCATTGGGGACTGACTACCCTGGCCGTGATGGGCTCGATCCTCGGCTTCGTGGTGTTGAATGTGTATTTGCGTCGCGGCTGGAAAACGGCGGCAATTGTTGGTGGCGCTATTGTGGGTGTCCTTGTGCTTGGCGGACTCATTCTAATGGGCGGCATCGGAGCGGTTCAAATGAAGAGAGATCGTCACTACAGTCCTGGCGTTACCACGTATGGCTACAATTCCGCCGAGCCCGGCGATGACTACTCCGGCGGGGCGGAGGGCGAAGGTGGCGGTGATGACATGGGTGGTGAGGACCCAGAACAAACGGATGCCTCGCCATCTGATCCCTCTTCGCAACCCTCCCGGGACGGAGGTGGTGCCAAGCCCAATGCTGCCTCTCCAGAGCCGGGGAAACCTTCGCCTGCTGGGCCACCGAAAACCACCCAACCTAATCCTCCCGGTGTCGTTCCCCCCAGACAGCCGGTTCCGGTTTCCCCAACCGAGTCCGGTCGCTCTAAAACCGCGCCCGGTCGCAATTACACTGCCGAGGGCGGACAGGTGCCGGGTGAGAGGGATGGCGATACCGGTACGGTGTCCGGCGTATTGCCACCCGAATTTGAAATTCCAACCGATGGCCGCGCCTACGTTTTTACCAAGGCCCTCAACATCACCGGCGATAATGAAGCCGGCGCCGACTCGCGGTTGGTCATTCACGCCAGCATCATGAGCCGGCCGCACCACGTCGTGCGGACCGGCATCTACCAATGGCTGACCGCGTTGGCCGGACTCGCTGTGCTCATTTGGCAATGGCGCCGGATGGAAAGGGAGTCCGGCTGGATCACCGCCGGCTTCGCACTGCTGATCGGCGGCGTCGGTGCCTTCATGCATGGGCAGGGCACGTTACATCTGCTCATTGTAAACTTGATGTGGATTCTGCCGGTAGCGGTTTATGCGTGGGCCGTCTGGTTCTTCTGGCCGGCCAAGAGGTTTACGTCCGAGCCACCGCCGCCGGATGATACACCTGACAAACCTGATAGCGGCGCAGCTCCGGCAGCCAGCGCCGCGGCAATCTTGTTCTTGGGCGTCGCAGTGTCTCTTCAGGCGGCGCCCGGACCGGCTGCGCCTGCCGGAGAATTGCAGGGATTATTGCGGCGCCTGCTGGATCCCGAGGCGTTGCCCCAACTTCCCGGTGGGCCGCGTGCGATTCGGGAATCCCATCTGCAGGATCGCAACGGGAC
>PBVU01000074.1:0-10757 GCA_002728775.1 Verrucomicrobiales bacterium
ACGATGTCCGGCGTCAACGCCAGCGAGGTGGAGGCCAGCGGATCCACCGCCGGGTAAATGCCGAGCTCCGCAATGGAGCGCTCCAGCACGATGGTCGCGTCCAAGTGAGCAAAGGTCGTCGCCGGCGCCGGGTCGGTCAAATCATCCGCCGGCACGTACACCGCTTGGAAGGAGGTGATGGAACCTTTCTTGGTGGAGGTGATCCGCTCCTGCAGATCGCCCATCTCCGCGGCCAGCGTGGGCTGGTAACCCACCGCCGAAGGCGTCCGGCCGAGCAGCGCGCTCACCTCGGAACCCGCCTGTGAGAATCGGAACACGTTGTCGACAAAGAGCAACACGTCCTGCCCCTTCTCATCACGGAAATACTCCGTTACCGCCAGCGCCGAAAGCGCCACGCGCAAACGCGCACCAGGCGGCTCGTTCATCTGGCCGTACACCAGCCCCACCTTGGAACCGTCAGCCAACACCGGCAGACCCTGATCATTGTATTTGGTGTGACCGTTTTCATCCTTTTCGGTCTTGATCACGTCCGCTTCGATCATTTCGTTGTAAAGATCGTTGCCCTCGCGCGTGCGTTCACCCACGCCGGCAAACATCGAAACCCCTCCATGACCCTTGGCGATGTTGTTGATCAGCTCCATGATGACCACTGTCTTGCCAACGCCCGCACCTCCGAATGCACCAACCTTACCGCCCTTGAGGAAGGGGCAAATCAGGTCGATCACCTTGATGCCAGTGGTCAGAACCTCCGGGGTTGGGTTCTGGTCATTCAACGTCGGGGCAGCGCGGTGAATGGGGTTGTAAATGTCATTGCCTTCGGCGTCCTTGTCCGGCTGCACGGGGCCCTGCTCGTCCACGGCGTCACCGGTCACGCTGAACACCCGGCCCATCACGCTGTCGCCCACCGGCATGCTGATCGGCTTGCCGGCGTCGGTAATGTCCATGCCGCGCTTGAGACCTTCCGTGGAACTCATCGCCACGGCGCGCACCCAGTTGTCACCCAGATGCTGCTGCACCTCCAGCGTCAGCTTGGTGGACTGGCCGCCCACTTCAAACTCCACGGTCAACGCGTTGTAAATGGCGGGCAGTTGCTCGGTGAATTCCGCATCCACCACGGGGCCAATGATCTGTACAATCTTGCCTTTGTTCATGTCGTCAATCAGTCGTCTTTAAATTGTCTTTGTTAAATTAATTGCCTTAATTGCCCAAGGCCATCTGAGCGGTCGTGATCTCCAGCAACTCGTTGGTGATCGCCGCCTGGCGCAGCTTGTTGTATTCCAGCGTCAGGTCCTTGATCAGCTCGTTGGCGTTGTCCGTGGCGTTCTTCATGGCCACCATCCGAGCGCTGTGTTCGCTGGCACGGTTCTCCAACAGAATTTGGTGCACCTGAAAATTCAGGTAATGCGGCAGCAACTCGCCAAGCACGCCTTCCGCCGACGGCTCAAATAGAAACTCCGTGGTGCCGCCGGGCAGGTCGGTGGAGGTTTCCTCCCCCTCCACGCCGGCACTCACACCCTTAATCTCCGTGATGGGCAACAGCGTTTGCACCTCGGGCTTTTGTGTAATGGTGTTGATGAAGTTGGTGAACGCAATATCCACGTGATCCACCTCACCGTTTTCAAACAGCTCCACCGCCATTTTGGCCAGCACGCGCGCCTCGCCAATGGTTGGCGGATCGCCATAGGAAAATTCCGCGGCCAAATCCCAGCCCGCGCGCGTGGCATGCTGCGCGCCCTTGCGGCCGGCCGAAAGCACGCGTGTGTTGTCCGTGACAAATTCGTCCGACACCTTGCGCAGTAGGTTGGTGTTTAGCGCACCGCACAAGCCTTTGTCCGTGGTCACGAGGATCAACGCCCTCTTGTCGCCGCTGCGGCTTTCCATGAAAGGATGATCAAAATCACCGGCATGCGTCACCACCTCGGCCAGCACGCGGTTCATCAGGTCCGCATATGAACGCCCGGCGAGGGCGGCTTGTTGTGCCTTGGCCATCTTGGCCTGCGCCACCTTCTCCATCGCCTTGGTGATCTGCGAGGTGTTCTTGACGGACTTAATGCGCCGCCGGATGTCGCGTGTGCTGGGCATCGATTAATTCTGCGCCTTAAACTCGTCGAAAGCCGCCTTCAGACCGGCTTCCACCGCGTCCGTCACGGCACCTTCGGTGGCAATCTGCTTCACCAGATCAGCCTTGCTGTCATTGAGAAAGTCCGTGATGTCGGCCTGCGTTTGCTTCACGGCGTCCACTTCCACATCGTCGAAATAACCATTCTGCACCGCCCACAAAATCGCCACCTGCATGGGAACCGATACCGGCTGGAACTGCGGCTGCTTGAACACTTCCACGATCCGTTTGCCGCGCTCGAGCTTGGCCTTGGTGGCGTCGTCGAGATCACTGCCAAACTGCGCAAAGGCCGCCAGCTCGCGGAACTGCGCCAGCTCCAGCTTCACTGTGCCGGCCACCTGTTTCATGGCCTTTACCTGCGCAGCAGAACCCACCCGGCTCACCGACAGACCTACCGAAATCGCCGGACGCACGCCCTGATAAAAGAGGTCTGTCTCCAGAAAGATCTGGCCGTCGGTAATCGAAATAACATTGGTCGGAATGTACGCGGATACGTCACCGGCCTGCGTTTCAATGATCGGCAACGCCGTGAGTGAGCCGCCGCCGGCCGCCTTGCGCAAACGCGCCGAGCGCTCCAGCAACCGGCTGTGCAGGTAAAACACATCACCCGGATACGCCTCACGACCGGACGGCCGCTTCAGCACCAGCGACACCTGCCGGTAAGCCACCGCGTGCTTGGAAAGATCATCATATACGATCAGCGCGTCCATGTCGTTGTCCATGAACCACTCGCCCATCGCCGCGCCCGCAAACGGCGCGAGATACTGATTGGTTGCCGAGTCACTTGCCGTGGCAGCCACCACGATCGTGTGCTCCAAAGCCTCAGCAGCTTCCAAATCAGCGATCACCTTGGCGACGTTTGCGCGTTTCTGACCCACGGCCACGTAAATGCTGTAAAGCGGGCGAAATCCTTCAACACCCTCGTTCTCCTTGTTGATGCGGGCGTTGTTGATGATCGTGTCAATCGCCACGGCCGTCTTGCCGGTCTGGCGGTCGCCAATGATCAGCTCGCGCTGGCCACGGCCAATCGGGATCATTGCGTCCACTGGCATGATGCCCGTCTGCATCGGCTGACTGACTGATTGCCGGTCCACAATACCGGCGGCAATTTTCTCCACCGGATATGTCTCGGTGTATTCAATCTTGCCCTTTTGCGGGTCATCAATCGGTTGGCCCAGCGCATCCACCACGCGGCCCAGCAGGCCCTTGCCCACGGGCACGGAAAGCAATTCGCCGGTCGTGCGCACCTCAGTGCCCTCGTTGATGCCCGTGTGATCGCCCAGGATCACCGCGCCCACCTCGGTTTCCTCAAGGTTCAACGCCAGCCCGCTGACGCCGCCGCCGAAATCCAGCCGCTCATTCATCATCGCACCGGTGAGGCCTTCAATCTTGGCCACGCCGTCACCGATCTCGCGCACCACGCCCACGTTCTCCCGCGCCACTTCAGTCTTGGCTCCGGCAATCTGGGCTTCAATATCCTGCAATAGGTTGCTCATTTTTTCTCGTTAATCAGGGGGTTAAAATTTTTCGCCCAACCGGGCCAGGCGCGTCCGGACGCTGCCATCAAACACATCATCACCCAGCCTCACTCGCATGCCGCCAATGAGGTTCGCATTCTGCGCAAACTCTACGGCCACTTCACTGCCTTTCAATCGGCTGAGTCCTTCACGCACGGTTTGCTGCTGCGCGTCGCTCAACGCCACAGCACTTTCCACACGCGCACTGCGGCTGTTCACATCCAGCTTCACCAGCCGCTGCAGCTCCTGCAACGTGCCGAAATATCCGCGCGGCTTTTTCTCAATCAACAACGCCACCGCCTGCCGCACACGCTCTTCATCCAGCGCACCGTCCGTCTGACAGCTCTTGTACAGCTGCTTGGCGTCGCGACGGGATTGTTTGCTGCCTTTCATCCGTAAACTAAATTAAGCGGCCAATTCCTTGTTGGTCTCGTCGATCAGGCGCTGTTGATCCTCATCAGTCAGCACCTTGCCACTCACCTTCATCGTGGTCTCCACCACCAACCGGCCAATCTCAGCCTTCAGCTCATTCATCATCTCCTGACGCGACGCCTCCGTGGCCTCCTGCGCCTTGGCGATAATGTCCTCGGCTTTCTTCAAAGCCTTCTCCGCCTCTTCCTTCTCCAGCTTGACGGCAGAAGTCTTGGCAGCTTCAATGATCTCGTTGCGCTTCTCGCCGGCCTCCTTGAGGATGCGATCCTTCTCCGCCTGCGTAGCCTCCAGCTCGGCCTTAATCTTGTCCGCGTTCTCAATGCCCTCGGCAATCCGCTGCTTGCGATCCTCCAGCACCTTCAACACCGGCGCATAAGCAAACTTCTTCAACGCCAACGCCACGATCAGAAAGGCGATGCACTGCGAAACAAACAGAGGCCAGTTGACGCCAAAGGTCTTAACGATTTGCTCCACCGGCCCTTCGCCCCCGGCTGGTGTTGCGGCAATAATGATCCAATTTTCCATTGTAAAATAGGGTTGCCGGGCAGGCGCACCTGCCCGGCTGGTTAAGCGTTACTTCGCGAGGAAGATCGCGATAAACACAATACCTTCAGCCAGCGCGGCGAAAATGATCGCCTGCGTCCGGATGTCACCGGCAGCGCCAGGATTACGCCCGGTGGCCTCGGCGGCCTTCATGCCCACGAGACCCACGCCAATGGCGGAACCCAGTGCGGCCAAGCCAATATGTAGACTGCCTGTCATTACTTATCCTTTCGTTTCAGTTGTCCCGACAGCCCCCACAGACATGCATGGTCCGGCCACCGAAATTTGTTAGTGAGCATGTTCCTCGTCGTGATGTTCACACATCAATGCCGTAAACACCGAGGTCAACAGTGCAAACACCAATGCCTGCACCAGTCCCACCAAAATTTCCAACAGGTAGAACGGCAACACCGCCAGCCAGCCGAAATACACTCCACCCAGCGCCATCACAGTTTCTAGAATGTTTTCCCCGGCAAACACGTTGCCATAGAGACGGAACGTGAGTGCGACTGGCCGCACACCGATGGAAACCACCTCGATGAGTCCTACAAAAATGAAAACCGCCACCAGAAACAAACCGAAAAAACCCGGCCCGTGACCCTTCACGTTAAAAATATGCCCCAAGAACCCACCGGGGCCCAACGCCTTCAAACTCCAGTATAGCCACAACACCATGAACAGGGCCGCCATCGACAGGGTCATGTTCAAGTCAGCATTGACCCCACGTAGTAGGGGCTCTGAAAGGTGATGCAGATGTCCATGCGAATCAGGGATCCCCCAGCCGATGGTGCCGAGACCTGGAATCAGTCCAAACCAATTGGTGAAGAGGATGAAGATGAAAATCGTGGCAAAGAACCAAAAAGTTTCCTTGACCATATGCTTGCCCACGATGCTTTCGAAAAACCCATAAAGCCCCTCCACCAGATACTCCACAAAGTTTTGCAATCCTACCGGAATGATCTTCACGTTTCGGGTAGCCGCTTGAGCAATGAAAATCAACCCGAGCGCCACAATCCACGTAACCACCATGGAGTTGCTGATGGCCAGCCACCCCACTTTGGCCGTGCTGGGATCGTGAGGATCGGTCGGCTCATGGCCACCAATACCGTAGTAAAGCAAGGGCGCATGCGACGACAGCCCATGATGTTCCTCCTCGGCGTGAGGCTTCTCCTCCGCCAACCCCAGTGGAGCCAGCGCAAACAATACAAAAATGGCGGCAATTCGTGCCAAAAACATCGGAATTGATTCCCTTTTGCCTCGGGGCAAAACGAATTTGAAGCCACCGGCCAGCAATCGGTGCAGGGAAAATAGGAAGTGTGAATTTTTTCACAAGACTTTTTTTTGGAATTGTTGAATTTTGTCTTCCACCCTGTTTTTCGTAGAAAAACTAGGCGGGAACCCAACTCTCAAGCGATCAGCCGCACGAGTTCACGCGCCTTGGCGTCCGCCTCATCCAGCATCCTGTCCAGCACCTCCTCGGCAATGTCGAAATTGGCGAGAATTTGCTTTTTGAATTGCCCGCGCCACGCCTCATCATCCTCTTCGGGCACGTTATTCACCAGAAAAACCGGATCGGGACGAAGATCGCTTTCAGGTTCATTCTGGGCACTAATAGCGGCCGCGATGTCTTCCGGCAGATCCCATTCATGGCAAACCAACGCGCCGAGCTCCGCATGGTCCCAGCCAAATTTCTTTTTCTCCAGCTCGTGCAGTTGGTGCCCGGAGTTGGCGGAGGCGCGCTTGTAAACATCAGCGTATTCCCTTCCCTTGCTTGCGGCGATGATGGGCACACTGAAATCCTCGAGGAATCCCGCCGTGAAACAGAGACGCGCCTCGGTGGGCTGTGTCAGGTCTGCTAGTTCACGCGCGATCACTGCCCGGCGCGCGGCCCGCAACCAAAAGGCGCCCATGTCCAAATAGTCTGGAACGTTTTTTGGCATCGCCATTTTTGCCCCCAGCAACATGACGATGCGCTCCAGCTCGGCGTTACCCAGCATGGTGATGGCATGGCTCAGATCCTTGATCCGCGTGCGTGGCGCGTAGGCGGTGGAATTGACCGTGCGCATAACCCGCGATGTCAGGTCCGGGTCCAGACTCATCACCTCGGCAATTTCATCCGCGGTCACCCCGGGATCACGCAATCTTTGCAGGACCTCGAAAACCGTCTTGCGAAAACGCGGCAGTTCATACTCACCCAGGATTTCCCTCAGGCGTTTGTGGGGATCCTTCTTCTTTTTTTTGAAAAAAGAAAACATGGTCACTGCCCACGCGAAGCAAACTTGTTGGCCA
Organism: Verrucomicrobiales bacterium; assembly: GCA_002728775.1. Classification (GTDB taxonomy): domain Bacteria; phylum Verrucomicrobiota; class Verrucomicrobiia; order Limisphaerales; family UBA1100; genus UBA6614. The sequence goes on from PBVU01000074.1 coordinate 6,901, forward strand.
GGATGGATAATAGCGCCCCAAGGCCCAGATAACCAATCGCGATGTGAACAATCAGCACGGCTTGGCCTGCCGTGGTTACCGGCGACACATCGCCATAACCCAATGTCGTGAACGTCACCACGCTGTAGTAGATGTACGGCAACAGGTCGCCCTGAAGCGCGGCCAACCCCTTGAGATGACTGTCCACTCCCGCCGGCAACATCCAGTTGTCCATCGCCCAGTAGACGAACGCAAACAGTAGCGCGTTGATAGCCAAGAACAATCCCCACCTAGTCATGCTGCGGCCGCAGTCACTCGTCCATTTCCAGAAAAAATAAACTACCCGGCTCACCCGGCTTTGATGTCGGAACTCATGCAGATAGTTTTCGTCAATGATATGCCGGCGCACAAGATATGCGCCGGTGAAATCAACGTCGCGCACGTCCGCGCCAATCCAGTTTGCCGCCGTGTAGTTTCGCACATCACGCAATTGCACACCCCGCAGCTTGGTGTAGCGAAAATTTGCCCCTTCAATGTCGGTCTCGCACAAGTCCGCATTCGTCAGGTTTGCCTGGGTAAAATCCGTCTTCACCAGATTGCCTTCCAGCAGCCGGCAGCCGGTCATTTCCGCCGCGCGAAAATCCGCCCGCCGCATCTGCGCATCCACAAATGACGCCCGGCCCAGCTTGGCGTTGAAAAAGTTGGCCTCCGTTAAATCGGTCAACCCGAAACCTGTGCTTAAAGCGGAACACTCGGATAAATTCGCGCCACGAAAAGTGGTGCCCATGAATTCCGCCTTGTCCAGCGTAGCCTTGTAAAGTGTCGCACCGTCGAAATTTGCACTGGGGCAGCGCGCGCCCTTCAAGTTCACCCGGCTCATTTCACAGCCGGCAAAATTGCAGCCCGTCAGATCCAGTTTCGACAAGTCGGCATCCGTGAACTTGATCCCGCGCAAATCTTGCAAATCCTCGCCCAACGGCTCCCCGGAATCCTTGGCACGACGCAGCGCATCAATGACGTCTTCCGGTGATTTCGTAGCCTCCATGGCAGTCGGGCTCCGCCCTTTCGAGTCAAGCTAAGCCCGAAACCGGCGCTTCTCAAGCAAAATGCACGTTGCCACGACTCGTCCGCTCCCGTACCCTCCCGCCGTGCCCGGCAAACCAAGCCAAAGCGCCGAGGATTATCTCGAGCGCATTCACGAACTCATCGAAGCCAAGGGCTCCGCACACGTCGCCGACATTGCAAAATCCCTGAACGTCGGCCAGCCCAGCGTCACCAGCATGGTGCAGAAACTCGCCGACGCCGGCTACCTGCGCTATGAAAAATATCGGGCCCTCACCCTGACCGACGAGGGCCGCGCTGTCGCGGAGCGCATCCGCGACCGCCATGCGGTGCTTGCCAGCTTCTTCACCCTTTTCGACCTCGATGCCGAGACCCAAGCCCGCGACATCGAGGGCATCGAGCATCATCTCAGCCCGGACACATTAAACATCCTTGCCGACCTCACGCGGTTCTTTAAGGACAATCCCAAAACCCTCGACCAGTTCCAAGCCACGAGGGGAGACGCCGACTAAACTGCCACAATCAGCGGGTCAAGATCTGGCATTTCCCCTGTGATCTCAAAGACCCCCTCCAGTCGGCCCAGTGCTGCCTCCGCGGCCTCTTCCGTGAGAGCATGCACACGCGCCAGTGTAGCCCGGCGGCCAAACGCGTCACCCGGTTTGGCCAACTCGTCCACTCCCACCATGGGATGGATCGAATCACCTTTCACCAACCGGCCGCCTCCCAAGTCCCGCACCACCTCACCCACCACCCGCGCATCACAAGCCGCCACAAATCCTTCCTTGCTCGTCACCAGTTCCCTGACCACCGGCGTGTGATGGGTTTCTTTCAGCATACTCTCAAACACCTCCACATCGCCGCCCTGCGCCGCGACCAATTCATTCAGCTTTACCCGCGGACGGCCGCTGGCCAGCTCCGACATCGCACGTGACCGCGCTGAATCGCGCCCGTGCCCCGTCACCGCCATCAACGCCACCGCACATTCGACCACCAATTCCTGCAAATCATCCGGCCCCCGGCAATCCAGACACTCCGCCGCCTCCCGGACCTCCAGCCAATTCCCAGCAGCACGTCCCAATGGCGCATCCATCGCCGTCAAAAGCACCGACGCCTTCACCCCGCATTCCGCTGCCAAGCCGGCAATCGAATCCGACAACTCACGCGCGGCATCCAAATCCGGCATAAAGGCCGCCCGGCCAAATTTAACATCCATCACCAGCGCCTCAATTCCCTCCGCCAGTTTCTTGGAAAGGATACTCGCCGTAATCAACGAAATCGAGGGCACCGTACCCGTCACGTCCCTCAACGCATACATGGCCCCGTCCGCCGGCGCTATCTCCGACGTCTGTCCACCCATGGCTAGGCCGATTTCCTGAACCTGTTCCACCATCCGTGCCGCCGATATATCCACGGAAAACCCGGGGATGGATTCCAGCTTGTCCAGCGTCCCGCCCGTGACGCCCAACCCGTGCCCGGAGATCATCGGCACGCGAAATCCGAGGCACGCCAGCAATGGCGCCAAAGCGATGGACACCTTGTCCCCCACCCCACCTGTCGAGTGTTTGTCGACCAACGGCCGTTCATCGTCTGGAAAATCCAGAACCACTCCCGAATCCCGCATCGCCAGCGTCAGTGCCCGCGTCTCCTCCCTAGACATGCCCTGAAAATAGACTGCCATTAAAAAGGCTGCCATTTGATAATCTGGAATCCTCCCCTGCGTAAAGCCATCCACCAAAGCCCGCACCGCGTCCGATGACAGTTCATTCCCGTCGCGTTTGGCTTCAATTTGGGATAGTAGGTTCATGCGCGCCTTCGCGCGCAGATTAGCCGTTGAACTTCACCGCCGCAACGGTTGCGTTGTGGCCACCGAAACCAAACGAATTGCTCAATGCGGCATTGACCTCCACCTCACGGGCCTCGTTGGGCACGTAATCCAAGTCACACTCGGGGTCCGGATGCTCATAATTGATCGTGGGCGGCACAACACCCGTTTCCAGGGCCTTGGCCGTAAGAATCATTTCCACCGCGCCCGCCGCGCCCAGCATGTGGCCCGTAGCTCCCTTGGTCGAGCTCACCGCGAGCTTGTCCGCATGATCCCTGAACACCCGGCGAACCGCCAAAGTCTCGCAAATGTCTCCCTGCGGCGTGCTTGTGCCATGGGCGTTGATGTAGTCGATGTTTTCCACGTCCAGCCCCGCATTACGCAACGCCATGCGCATGCAACGTGCCGCACCTTCGCCTTCTGGTGATGGCGCCGTCAGATGGTTGGCATCCGCCGTGTTTCCATATCCGGTAATCTCGCAGTAAATCTTCGCATTGCGCGCGCGAGCATGCTCCAGTTCCTCAAGCAATAGCACGCCCGCCCCCTCGCCCATCACGAATCCGTCCCGCTCCTTGTCGAATGGCCGCGAGGCACGCTGCGGTTCCTCATTCCGAGTGGACAAGGCTTTCATCGCGGCAAACCCACTCATGCCCATGGGCACCACGGCCGCCTCTGCGCCACCGGCAAAGATTGCCTGGGCATCCCCCATCTTGATCGTCCGCCACGCCTCACCCAGCGCATGGGTGCTGGTGGCGCAGGCACTGCAAGTCGCCACGTTTGGCCCACGCAACCCATAGTAAATAGAGAATACCCCAGAAGCCATGTTCAGAATCAGCATGGGGATCATGAATGGCGACACCCTGCCTGGGCCTCGATCCATCAGGATGCTGTGCTGAGTCTCCTGCGTCGCCAACCCGCCGATGCCACTGCAGATGAAGGCACCAATGTTTTCACGATCCGCATTTTCCAGATCCAACCCGGAGTCCTCCAAGGC
>PBVU01000075.1:0-5504 GCA_002728775.1 Verrucomicrobiales bacterium
GCTCAAGCAATTTCGACAGCGTACCGATAAACGTGTAAAGGAACTGGGTGGGCCCCTGCAGCCCATGAACGGTTCCTTGGGCGTTTCCACACCGCCGCACCCCAAGGCGGCAGCCACCGTGGCCAACCGCCCGGGAGCCAACGGGTTTTCCAATCTTCTCGCCGGCGGCATGCGGGCTTGGTCTGGGAACCCGAAGTTGTGGTCTCATAAGAATGGTGTTCTCACTGGAAAGTCCGACGGTACACTCAAGATGAACCATTTCATTACCTGGAAGGTGGCCACCGTGCGTAACTTCGACCTCAAGGTGAAGGTGCGCATTTCCGCCGGAGGCAACAGCGGCATTCAGTACCGCAGCGCCCACGCTCCTGAACTCGGTCTCGACGTGATCACCGGCTACCAGTGCGACGTGGTGGCTGACAAACCCCAATACAACGGCATGGTTTACGAGGAAAAAGGCCGCGGCATTCTTGCCCGCACCCACGACAAGATGGTCGTCGACCCAAATGGTGACCGCTGGGTGGTGGGTAAATTGGAGGTCAAGGAATTCGCTCCCGGCGAATGGCATGAGTACCGCATCCTGGTCGAGGGCAATCGCCACCGTCACTGGATCGACGGACATCCCACCGGTGACCTCATCGACCTCGACGAGAAGGGCAGGGCCCTCGATGGCGTGCTTGCCCTGCAACTCCACAAGGGCCCGCCCATGACGATCGAGTTCAAGGACATGCTGATCAAGCACCTCCCCGACGACCTCCCGATTCTACAGCTCAAGGATACCCCCATTCCCGCCGATGCGCTCGGCGCCCCTCCCCGAGGCAAGCTCCCAAAAGGCTGGAAACCTCCGGTCTACGGGGAGCGTTGAAGCAAGGACTAGGTCCCTGCTTCATGAATGGCCAGGTCGTGACTTTTGTTTTTCTGCGAACTGCTCTTGGTCGCTTGTTTGGCAAGCTCGCTTCATGATAATGAACCCTCTTGCCGCCGCCCTATTTGATTCCATCGAAAAGATCCTTTTCGGGAGAAGGTGTTTCGACTCTCGAATGCTTCAAGTGTAAGCTCCAGCTTCCCGGCCACGGTTTCTGGGTTTCAGGAGGGCGACCGCGATCAAGCAATCCCCAAAATACCTGCCGTCCCTCCAGCGTGGCTTCTTCACGCGTCCTTCCGAGGCGCTTGTCTTGTCCGAATTTCGGGACAAGACGGAGTGTTCTCGGATGAACGTCATACATCAGGTTGGGCCACATTGTATCGAGGTACAGTTTTTTTGGAGAGTACGGCTTCAGTCCGAGTTCCCCCAGTTCCGGAAAGCGCGTGGGATCGCCGGCTGACTCATAGGCTGCAATCATAGCCCGGGCTACGTCTCCGACTCCATGCGCGTAATACCCTTCCTGCATGATAGGCTGTTCACCTACTACAACCGATGGTCTTAGGCACCGAATCGAAGCCACCAGACGCCGTTCGATCTCCTCTAGGCCACGATGGTGCTGGTAGCGTTCCAGAATCAGGTGTGGCATATCTCTGCCCCGCCAGGCAAATTCGTTGAAATTATACCCAACCGTGATGCCCATCGCAGTCGTGACGGCATCCGTCTTGTGGGTATTGAGGTCTCCGCCGGTCGCAAAGGGCTTGTTCACCGATCGCCCCATCAGTAGGTAGGCGCTGTCGAAATGCTCGCCAACGGTTACCATTGCCGACCCGTTGACGTGATGATCGTGAGGCGAGGCGTAGAGGACACCCATGGGCCGTCCTGAATCCCTTTGGTTCTTCCAGGTTTCGCCTCCATCGGAGGTTCTTGCCACGGTTCCCCGGTCTCCGGTTGCCCAACCGTTCAGCGAATCCGTGAAAACCACGCTGCGCCACCATCCGTTTGTTCCAGTCTGTCTTATTTTCCATTTTCCGGACTTTGCTTCGCGCTGCAAGAGGCCGAATTGACTGACTGCCCAGATCTGTTTTTTACCGGATACACTGAGGTCGTTCAGGTTGATCAGGTCGAGTAGTTTGTCATTTGCCAATATCTTTTCACGATCCCAGGTCTTTCCACCGTCTTTGGTGTGGAGGATATTGCCGTGCTGGCCGACGATCCATCCTTTCAAGGGGGTCGCGAAACGCACCGCCCGGTAATTCAGCGAAAGGCCAAACGGTCGTCGAATCGGGGGCATCGGTATCCTTGTCCAACTTTCACCACCGTCCTCGGTGGACATCACCGTCTCAAAGCGCCCCACCGTCCAACCGCGTTGCTTGTCGATGAAATGTACGTCGTAAAGCCAGGTTGGTGTCGGCGCCCGACGTGCCTGTTTCCAGTTGTCTCCACCATCTTTCGTTCGCCAGATCGTTCCAAATTCACCCACCGCCCAGCCATTTTCTTGGTCAAGGAAGGTGATTCCGGTCAGCCAACCTCCCGCTGAGTCCAGTTGGGTCTCCCAAGTCTTGCCGCCGTTTGTGGTGGCAAGGATCACTCCCATGCCGCCCTTGATCGCCAACTCATAGTCTCGAGGCCACCCACCCACCGCCCAGCCGTGGTCGTGGTCGATGAAAAATACTTTTTCGAGAAGGAAATGAACGCCGGTTTCTTGTTCCTTCCAGGTGGCGCCGCCATCGCTGGTATGAAGAATCGTACCCAGACCGCCTGCGGCCCAACCATGGGTATCGTCGACGAAACTGACGCTGGCCAGTCGATCGCCGCTGCGATCACGTTTCAATATGGCTGGTTTAGCCACACCCGTCTCGCGGCCGGGCGCAGGTTTCGGACGCGTTCCTCCTTTGGCCACGGCTTTTGTGTTCTGCGCATTGATCGTCATCCATCCGTAGTGGGCCGGATCACGGATCACTTTTTGTGGTACCGACCAGAAGAGGTCGAGTTCCTTGCCTTTCGAAAGCTTTCCCTCTTGTTCGCTCTTCCAGAACCAAGTCGAATCGGTTGCTCGGGCATTGTCTCCTGAAACGCAACGGTGTAGGTTCAGTCCCCAGCGGCTTGGGATTTGTCCGGGTTTACATAGAGCGTCGAAGGGAATCGCCAGCTCAACCGACCAGCGGTTGTCGCCCTGGTTTTTATCAACCTTCACCTTGGCGCCCGAATCCCATTCCGGATGCGGCATCACCGTGAACATGCCAAAGGAGTCATAGTATCGCTGCAAGAGCACTCCGTCCGAGTTGACCATGAATTGAAACGATCCCGCATGATAGGGATCGGCCTCGGACAGTTCCGGCGACAACAAAACCTCGACGTAATCGCCCCAATCCAGCCCCCATGACTCGCGACGATCGAAATAGTGCGTTCTCCGGTTTCCTTTGCCGTAGGCTTTCTCTTCCTCCTCACGGGTAATGACTTTCAGGTTATCCAGCGACTGCTCCTGGCATTCAAACCGAAGGTACAGGTTCGATTCATCGTGCATCAGGAACGCCTTCGTCCGCTCCGAGTTCCGTCCCGACCGGTCGGCCAAGCCTTCAACCCGGGTCGCCTTGCTCCAATCAGCCGAACTTACCGACGCAAGGGAAAGCGATGGCGGAGACGTTTCGCCACCGGTCTTCTGATGGGCGATCTTGTAGCCACCGGAGTTCCGGTCCAAATCGTAGTGCGCGAGGGAGGTCTCGACTGTGCGACTCATATCGGCTGGCCCGGTTTCTCCTCTTCGCAAGCGACTGACGTCCACGCCCCAGACGGAATCCTTTGCCACAGTGGGTCGAAGCGAGTCCCAGGGGATCTCCATCACCACCTTCCAGCCCTTCTTCGAGCGAGTGACGTTCGCCTTGGTTTTTGATTTCCACGCCGGCGACGTCGTTCCTCCACCCCAAGGATCATGAAATACGTCGAGCAGGGCACCGTTCGAATTGACGGCGATAAAATAATAGGCTCCCTCCATAAAGACCCGATTCGCCTTTGCCGGTCGTGGCTTCAGTTGCGACCGAAGAGCTTTCGCGTCGGGCGCCAGATCGATCAATTCAAAATTGGACCAATCTTGCCCGATCCCGACCGGTGTCAGGTAGACCACCACGCATTCGTCGAGCAGTACCGACTGAGTCGGTTTTGGCAGGCTGAGCGCCCATTTCACTTCTTGGCCTCGCGTCATGCTCGGGTAGATCAGGGGCTTGAGCGCGGCGAAATCTCCGCGCCAGAAAGCTTTCACTCTCTCCGATCGTTCGTCCACCAGCGGGGTGCTTGCTTTCCATTGGCCGGGATTAGTATCCGGGCAGGTCACCGTGATAGTCAGTTTGCCGCCATCGCAACGAATCTCGGCCGATGCGGCAAGGGAGGTGGCTTTTCCTGAGGGGCCGACAAAGGAGCCGGTATCGAGGCCTTGTCTGGAAGATGCCTTTACTCGCTTCAGGCTCTTGGCGTGGTTGGAGTCCAAGGCGTTCTGAAAAGCAAGAGCCGGTGGTGGTTTGAGTTCCCATTCGTGTTTGGCAAGCAGGGTATCCAGTCGCTGGCGGCTGATCCCCAACTCCTCCGCAAATTCATCGCCGCGCTCGAAGACACTCCAGTAGTTCAGGCGCACCACGTCACTGAAAGGCCGTCCGAACTCCTTTTCAATGCGCGCTTGGTCTCCCTCCAAGGATTCAGCCATCACCATTGTAAGGATGAAAAGGAGGTGTTTCATTTCCGCACTTTATGCCTCACGAGGCATTCGATGCAAGCTCCCTGCCATGCAAAGAGGGGCTCGCTAAACAGTCGTTTTTCATTTTGCCTTTTAAGCGCAATGTTTTCCAACTGTTTTGTCTCTCCTACGTTCTTGGCCGTCTTTTTATAGTCCGAATTTTCCGTCATGTTGCTCCGAGCAAACCTCATGTTGTTAGTGACCGCCTTCATTTGGGGGTTCGGTTTCGTGGCTCAGGATGAGGCGATGAATTATTTGGATGCCTACTCCTTCAACGCCTTCCGCTTTTTGCTCGGAGCCCTCTCCCTCCTCCCCCTCGTTTATTTCTCTGGAAAGAGGAAGGCCAGCAGTTTCAATGCAGGCAAGCCCTTCTGGGTCATCGGGGGGCTGGCGGGGATCGCTCTCCTCTTTGGAGCCACGCTTCAACAACTGGGAATCGATATTTTGGGAAACGACCCAAATGAGGCGACGGAGGGCAAGGCTGGTTTCATCACCGGTCTTTATCTTGTGATCGTTCCCTTGATCGGATTTTGTCTCCGCCAGAAAATTGACAAACTGACCGTGGGGGGAGTCCTGCTCGCCACCTATGGGCTCTACCTTCTCAGCATCAAGGAGGGCTTGACCATTGGCCAGGGGGATAGCCTCGTTCTCATTGGGGCCTTCTTCTGGGCTGTCCACGTCCAAGTGGTGGGCTATGCCGCAAAATACAATCTCGACCCCCTCAAGCTGGCCGTTCTGCAATACCTGATCTGCGCCGTGCTTAGCTTTGGCCTTTACCTGATCAACTACCGTGTTCTTGAGATCGAGGCAGATAAGCTTTCGCTCCAGTCAACTATGGACGCATCTGGAGCCATCCTGTTCGCTGGTTTCGTCTCGGTCGGGGTGGCGTACACCCTGCAGATCATTGCCCAAAAACAC
>PBVU01000076.1:0-12407 GCA_002728775.1 Verrucomicrobiales bacterium
ACTCGCGATAGCGGCCGCGCTGGGTATAATCGTCCCCCAACAGTTGCAACGCCTCAACGTAGTTGCGGTCCCGTTGGACGACGCCCTCAAGAAAATCGATCTCGATGTCCAAGTCACGCGTCTCTTGGCGGGTCAGTTTCTTTTGGGGCGGTTTCTGCGTTGCCATGGCCGCGGACAGGATTGTCATCCCTTGCCTCGCCGTCAAGCCGCCCCTCTTCACAGGCGATATTAAAGGGCGGACAACATTTTCTTGATCTCGCGCAGGCGCGCCTTGGCGGTGTTTTTCTCCAGCCTCGGGAAACGGCCACCGAGCGTGATGTAATCCCCGTTGCGCATCAGCTTGAGCGCGTCGTTCTCGGTTTCGATGTGCGTCACCAGCTTGGCGGCTGCGCTGAGCTTTAACTCGGTCACCAGCAGGAGTAGCTCAACCGCCAAGGACGGCTTACCAAAGCGATCGCGCAGTTCCCCTTTCAACTCGTCCAGCGCCGACTGCGTGGTAGCCTGTGCTAGGCGGCGGTAGAGGTCAATGCGTTGGCGGGAATCGCTGATGTAATCCAACGGCAGGTAAGCGGGTGCCACGGGACAGGTATTCTTTTCCACGACTGTTTCCGGAACCGTTTCCTCATACCACTCCCAAGAATCCTCATCGCGCGGCACAGACACCTCTGCACGGGGCTGCCGGCGCGGACGTTGGCGAGGCTTCTCCTCCAACTCCACCTGACCGGGACTCATGGCCAGAAAATCCAACCGCACCTCCACCTCAACTCGCGGCTTCACCTTCTCCCCCTTCAAGGCCGCGACACTTTGCTTCAACAACTGACAGTACAGCTCAAAGCCCACGGCCGTAATGTGGCCGCTTTGCTCGGAGCCCAGTAGGTTGCCGGCACCACGAATCTCCAGGTCGCGCATGGCGATCTTGAAGCCACTACCCAAGCTGGAATACTGCTTGATGGCACTGATCCGCTTGCGGGCATCGGCCAACAACGCCGCGTGGCGGGGCAGCAGGACATAGGCGTAGGCTTGGTGCTTATAACGACCCACACGGCCGCGCAACTGGTAAAGGTCGCTGAGTCCAAACCGGTCGGCGCGGTCAATGATGATAGTATTGGCATTGGGAATATCGATACCGCTCTCAATGATAGTGGTGGACAACAGTACATCGGCCTCGCCATTGACGAACGCGGTCATCACCTCCTCCAGCTCGTCGCTCTTCATCTGGCCGTGTCCCACTAGAATACGCGCATCGGGCACAATGGCTGCCAGCTTCTTTTCCACCGTGTGAATTGTACCCACGCGGTTATGCAGGAAAAACACTTGCCCACCGCGGCGCAGCTCGCGGGTGATGGCGCGCTGGATCAGCCGTTCATCATATTGCGCCACGATGGTCTCCACCGGCAGCCGGTCCTGCGGCGGAGTCTCAATCGTGCTCATGTCGCGCGCGCCCGTGAGCGCCAAATAAAGCGTGCGGGGAATGGGCGTAGCCGAGAGAGTCAACACATCCACCATGCGCCGCAGTTGTTTAAAGCGTTCCTTGTGCAGCACGCCAAAGCGCTGTTCCTCATCGATCACCACCAGCCCCAAATCCTTGAACACCACGTCCGGTTGCACAAGGCGATGGGTGCCGATAACGATGTCCACCGCGCCCGTCCCCAAGTCGCGTACCACCTGTTGTTGCTGTTTGCGGCCGCGAAAGCGCGAGAGTAATTCCACCCGCACGGGATAATCCGCCATTCGCTCCACGAAGGTATTGTAATGTTGCTGTGCCAAAACGGTCGTGGGCACCAGCACGGCCACCTGTTTGCCGCCCATCACCGCCTTGAAGGCCGCGCGCACCGCCACCTCTGTCTTGCCGAAACCCACGTCGCCGCACACGAGCCGGTCCATGGGCCTTTCCGACTCCATGTCCGCCTTGGTCGCCGTGATGGTCACATCCTGATCCGGCGTTTCCTCATACAGGAAAGCCGCCTCAAACTCCCGCTGCCACGTGGTGTCGACCCCAAAGGCATGGCCCTCCTGAGATTCGCGCTCGGCCTGAATGGCCAACATCTCCGCCGCAAGATCGCGCACGGCCCGTTCCGCCTTGGCCTTGGTTTTCTCCCAGCGCTTGCCACCCAGCGTGTTCAAGCTTGGCGACGCCTTGCCCGCGCCCACGTACTTGCTTACCAAGTGCGCCTCGCTGACAGGCACGTACAGCTTGGGCGGAGGGTTGTCCGGATCGCCCGCCGCATACTCAATGACGATGCATTCCTCGCCCTGCCCCTCCGCCGCGCCGCGCGCCGGCAGCGGCATGACCTGCAATCCCAGATAACGCCCAATGCCGTGCTGCACATGAACCACGTAGTCCCCTTCCTCCAGTTCCGTGAAGTCGATGTCGAACGCCGACTTCATCGCGTGCGCGTGTCGGCTCTTTAATCGCCGCGGCCGCTGCACTTTGTAGCGCGCAAAAATCTCCGCATCCGTCACCACCACCAATCGCGCCGCCCCAAACAGGAATCCTCGCCCTATGGTCCCGATGTCCGCCCGCAACTGTTCCGGCATCTCCCCCAAGCCATACTCCCCCCAGACTTCCAGAAACCGCTGCCGCTCGCCATCGTTGTTGCAAAGCACACAAACCTCATGGCCCTGCCGCGCCCAGCGGTGTAACTGCGCGAAAAATTCCTGCCGCTGCGCCTCCATCAACTGGTGATCCGGCAGCCGCGTGGTCACCGGGCGAAACGCCTCCAAGCTGAGAATCTCAAGGTCACCCTCCCCATCATCCAGTTCCCCCAGCTCCAGTTGCGCGCAGCCCTTCGACTCCATCTCCTCGCGCAAGGCATCCCACTCCACATGGTATGGATCGCCCGGCGGCAAATGGTTCACCAATTCCGCTGCCGCGTCCTCCACGGCGTCGATATCCGCAAACAGGAAAATCGTTTCCGCCGGGAGATAATCCAGCAGTGACACCCCCACCTCGCCCGACTGCATTAAAAGCCCGACCTCGCCTCCCGGCGACACCACAGCCTCCTGAATTGATTCTCTCGATACCTGAGTCAGTGGATTAAACTCCCGCAACGATTCCAGTTCATCCCCAAAAAATTCACACCGCACCGGCCAGGGTGAAGTGAACGGAAAGAAATCCACAATCCCGCCGCGCAACGCAATCTCTCCGCGACGTGTCACCTGCGCCTCCGGCTCATACCCCTGCTCCTCCAGCCACTCGATCAAGTCCAGCGGCTCCAGCCGATCACCCACCCGCAGCCGCCTGGTGCGCCGGCGCAGCGACTCAGACGCCAGCGTCCGCTGCATCAATGAGGACACCGACACCGTCAAGACCGGTGCCGCGCCCTTCTTTAAATCCACCAACGCCACCAATACCTCCAAGCGTTCGCTGATCACGTCCGCATGCGGCAAGCGCCCCTCATGCGGAAAAACCTCCCAGCCCGGAAAAAACAATGGCTGCTCCTCCGGCCCTAGCCATGTTTCCAGATCCTGCTGCGCCGCCTCCTGTTCCTTCAAACCCAAGGTGACAAACACCACCGGCCGCCCCGGCAAACATCGCCGCAACGCCGCCGCCAGAAACCCCCTCGCCCCCGAGTCCACACCGCCACAAGACACGACGCCGCCCGCCTCACACCGTTGGGCCAGCCCCTGCACGACTGAGGTTTGCGCCGCTGCCTTAAGAATGTTCGTCCTATGCTCCAAGGGAATGGGGAGCGGCTGGCAAGCTGCCCCGGCCGCCACCTCCCGTCAAGCAGCCGTTCCCGCCGACACTTTCGACTGACAAGTCCACCGCCTTCGTGTTCAATCCGCGCGATGCAAAACCCTATCATTGTCGCGCTTGACGTTTCCACGGCCGAGGAGGCGCTGGCGCTGGCGCGCGAACTGGCCGATACCGTGGGAGCATTCAAGGTGGGGAAGGAGCTTTTTGTCAGCGCGGGACCCGACATTGTGCGAGCCATTCGCGACACCGGCGGAGCGGTTTTTCTGGACCTGAAATTTCATGACATCCCGAACACGGTCGCCAAGGCCGTGGCGGCGGCGGCCCGGCTGGATGTGCAGATGTTGACTCTCCACACCAGCGGTGGGCGAGACATGATGGCCGCCGCCGAGGCCGAGGCGCAGGAGGCGGATCGCCCGCCCCTTGTCCTTGGCGTCACCGTACTGACCAGCATGGACGGCCATGACCTTGACGAAATCGGCCTGTCCATGGAACCCGCCGCCCAAGTCAAACGGCTGGCCCAATTGGCCCACAGTGCCGGCCTTCGAGGCCTTGTCTGTTCCCCACGTGAAATTATGACCGTCCGCCAAGCGCTACCCCGGGAAATGCAGCTCGTCACTCCCGGCATCCGCCCCGCCGGCAGCGATGTCGGCGATCAAAAGCGCACCCTGACTCCAGCCGAAGCCATCAGCGCCGGTGCCAACTGGCTCGTCATCGGCCGTCCCATCACTGGCGCTGGGAATCCCCGACAAGCCGCCGAGAACATCCTCCAGTCACTCCCTGACTAGGCAGATTCCGATTCACCAAACCTGGACGGAATCCGCCTTGAAGATTTCCTCAAGCATCGCGTCGTAGTCTGTTCCCGGCCCAGCTTCGTGCAGCACCAACTCCACCACCTCTTTCTCTTCGCCGGCCGCCTGGCTGTCGATAACCATTCGGGCTAGGGGATCGCCGGGGCGGGTGATGATGTGCAAGGTGCGGCGCATTTTAAAATCGCATCAGGTAATCCGCCCCGGCGGCCAGCTCCGCCAGCCGGGAATCCTTGAGGTTGCTCTGCATCAGCGTCTCGGCATCGATGACCTGCATGGTCTCTTCGCTGGCTTGCAAATAAACCTCCCCGCCCGATTCACGAACCATGCCGATGAATTGCCTGAACATTCGGCCGCCTTTCAGTCCCTCGGCATCCGCCGAGTAGGCCCACGAGGCCGCATGGCGCAACACCACGCTCACTTGGACCTGTTCCCACACGCCAATGCCACCGGCCACGCGCAACGCCTCCGCCGGGCGCGGGCTCGTGCGGGGATCACTGTCGATCAGGATCAACAGGCGCGGCTTGCGGTTTTTAACTTCGGGTTCGGCCATGGCTTTAATTGAAACCCACAAAACGGTCCGTCGCCGCCGTCAGATCGCTCAACATCGTCAGGCCACCGTAGATGGCCAGTTCATCCGGCGGCATCTTGCGACGGCGGCGCGCAAACTCGCAGCCAAACAGCCGCAGCCCCAAACCGCGCATGGACTGCAATCGAGCATCGGCAATTCCCAGCACCGCGTCATCGAGGCAATACAGGTAGACCTCCATTCCGGACCGCATCGCAGCTTCCGCCAATCGCACGCCGTGCTCGAAGTTGGGATGCCCAGGCCCCACGGAGACCAACACCCCCAGCTTGCGCTTCGGCCCGGTCTCCTGCACTGAAGAAGGCGCGGACGCGACTACAGGTTCTGGAACAGCGGCGACTGTGGGCACGGGCTCCCCCGTCGGAGGCGGCTCCGGCATCTGAACGGGAATGGGAGATGTTTGAACCTCCAATCCCCCGGAGCTTTCCATGCAGCCCGCAGTTGTGCAGCCCCCATGCCCCAGCCAGCACCGTTTGTGATGCGACACGCCGCACGCCGGGCAAGTCTTCTGCTCATCCGGTTGGATTGGGGTTTGGCAGACTGGACAGGGGGTTTCCACAAAAAAGCCGGGGCGACGACACGCTAAGCGGCGCGTCCTGCCCTGTCAAACCGCCGGCCGCTCAGTTGACCTCATCGGCGACCTCCCACAACGGCTGCAGGTCCGGGTCGGTACAGGCCATTTTCTTGATGCGCTTGGTGTCGCCCACCTCCAGCGCGCGCTCCAGCCATTCGCGTGCTTCGCGCAGATCACCAGCCTGACATTTGTAACAGGCGAGGTTGTAGGGAATGGCCTCGTCGTTGGGAAACCGCTTGAGCATCGGCGAAAGAAGATCGAACGCCTCCTTGTAGCGGTTGAGATAAAACAGCGCGTTGCAATGGTTGATCCAGCCCTGCGGCAGCTCGGGATTGGCCTCGATCATCGCCCGGCCAATCTTCAGGCAGGTCTCCCAGTCACGCAGCCGGTTGTGAACGTGCCACCGGACCTGCATGACGTCGAAGTGTCCGCGGACCCTCTCGGAAATGCGCTCCAGCTCCACCAATGCCTCGCTGCAATCCCCCAGCTCCATCCACCCCTCGGCGGCGGAAAGGTAATGCGTGTCAGGCGGCTCCAAAAAGTTTTGCTTTGTCATGCCATCTAAAAACAGCGCCACACGGATCCCCGTGTGGGTTGATTCATGGCGCCCTCCTTGCAAACTCGCGACTCGGTCGCGGAGCGTGTTAAGTAACAGCGAACCCCATCCCGGCCAAGCCTAGGTTGTTCACAGCAGGGAAGCTCGCGCCTCGCACAATCGCAGCAACTCGGCTTCGTCGATCACCGCCACGCCCAGCTTGCCCGCCTTTTCCAGCTTGCTGCCCGCCGCCTCACCCGCCACCACATAGTCTGTCTTTTTGCTCACGCTACCCGCCACCTTGCCACCCGCCGCCTCAATATGCGCCGCCGCCTCATGCCTTTTCAGCGTCGGCAGCGTGCCGGTTAACACCAAGGTCTTGCCCGCCAGCGGCCCCGCAGCCGCCTCGGGCCGGTAGAGCGATGACTCGAAGTTCAATCCCGCCTTGCGCAGTCGCTGCACCAGCGCGCGGTTGTCCGGCTCACTGAACCAGCCGTGCACACTCCGCGCAATCACCTCCCCCACATCGTCAATCGCTACCAGTTCCCTCTCGCTGGCGTCCATCAATTCGTCCATTGTTTTGAACCTGCGGCACAGTGCCTTCGCCACTCCCGCGCCCACGTGCAGAATGCCCAATCCAAATACCAGTCGCCAAAGGTCCCGATCCTTGCTTGCCTCCAGACCGTCGATAAAATTCTGCGCCGACTTCTCCGCCATCCGCTCCAGCCCCGCCACCTCAGCAACGGAAAGTTTGTAAAGTTCCCCCACATCCAGCGCCAGACCATGCTCCACCAGTTGCCGCACCAACACCTCACCGCCCCCTTCCACATCCATCGCCCCCCGCGCACACCAATGCTCCAATCGGCCGCGAACCTGCGCCGGGCAATCCGGATTGGGGCAGCGCCACACCACTTCGCCCTCATCCTTTGTAGCCTGCGAACCGCACTCCGGACAGACTTTCGGCAACGCGAAAGACACCGTGTCCTTGGGACGTCTTCCCACCACTACTCGAACCACCGCCGGGATAATCTCGCCGGCTTTCTCAATCACCACGGTGTCCCCCACGCGAATGTCCTTGCGAGCCAGTTCCTCCTCGTTGTGCAGGGTTGCACGCGCCACCGTCGAACCCGCCACAAGCACCGGTTGCAGTTCCGCCACCGGCGTCAGCGCACCCGTTCGACCCACCTGAATGGTGATGTCCTTGAGCACCGTCTCCGCCTGTTCTGCCGCGTACTTGTAGGCGATCGCCCACCGCGGTGCCTTGGCCGTGGCGCCACACTGCTCTCGCAAGGCCACCGGGTTCAGCTTGATGACCGCACCGTCCGTCTCGCAATCCATGTCGTGGCGCGCGGTGTCCAGTTCGTTAATCGACGCCACCAAGTCATCCAGCGTGCGCCCTGTCCCAATCATTTCCGTCGTGGGAAAACCCAGCGCATCCAGCCAATCCAACACCTCCACCTGCGTTCCCGGCACTTCCGCATCCGCGCTCACCTCGCCCAGTCCATACAGGAAAACCCCTAGTGGTCGTCCCGCCACCACCCTAGGGTCGAGCATCTTTAGCGACCCCGCCGCCGCGTTGCGCGGATTGGCGAATGGCTCCTCGCCCTCGGCCTTGCGTTTCTCATTCAACGCCGCGAAGCCCGTCCGGCTCATGAACACCTCGCCGCGGACCTCCAGAATTTTTGGCACTGATACACCCTCGTGGAAGCGCGTAGACGCGGGGCTGGTTTCCCCGGCTCGCCTGCGCGCCTCCACCAAGGCATTTGATTCCCCCAGCCGCAATGGCAGACTGCGAATCGTCTTCAAGTTCCCCGTGATGTCATCGCCCGTCACGCCATCCCCGCGCGTGGCTCCCACGGCCAGCACGCCATCCTCATACCGCAAGCTCACGGCCAACCCGTCGATCTTCGGCTCAATGGTCCAGTCCAGTTCCGCCTCGGGCAGAAGCTTTTCCCCCCGCTGCAAAAAATCCGCCAACTCCTCAAACGAATAGGTGTTGTCCAGACTCATCATCGGTACCATATGCCGATGCTCGGGAAATTCACTCACCGGCAGCCCCCCCACGCGCTGACTGGGCGAATCCGCCACGACCAGCCCAGGATGCTCCTTTTCCAAGTCCAACAACTCGCGATACAGCCGGTCATACCCTGCATCGCCAATCACCGGATCCGCCAAGACATGGTACGCATGGTCATGACGACGAATAATCTCCGCCAGTTTGGCGTGCCGTTTTTTGGCTTCGGTGACGGTCATTGTCGCAGCCGAAAATTCCCGGGCACAAAATCCTCCGCATGATAAGAGCTGCGCACAAGCGGCCCGCTCGCCACGTGCGTAAATCCCATTGCCTCCGCCGTCTCCCGATGCTTCGCAAATTGGTCAGGGTGAATGAACTCCGCCACCTCCAAGTGATTTCGCGTCGGCTGCAAATATTGGCCCAATGTTAAAATATCACAACCCACCGCCCGCAAATCCGCCATCGCCTCATGCAATTCCGATTTCGTCTCTCCCAGTCCAAGCATCAACCCGGACTTTGTGTAAATCCCGGGCGCGCGCGCCTTGGCTTTTTTCAGGACGGAGAGTGACCTGTCATAAGTCGCCACCGAACGCACCTCCGGCGTCAACCGCCTCACGGTTTCCAAGTTGTGGTTGAAGATTTCCGGACGCACCGAAAGCACCAGATCCAGCGCCTCGTCCTTATCCAGAAAATCCGGCGTCAAAACCTCGATGACCATTCCCGGGTTCACCTGCCGCACCCGGTCGATCACTCTCTTGAAATGCCCTGCGCCGCCGTCCGCCAAGTCATCCCTTGCCACCGCCGTGATGACCACATGCCGCAACTTCATGCGCCGCGCCGCCTCGGCCACCCTTTCCGGTTCATCTGCCTCCAATTCCAGCGGACGACGCGTGTCCACCGCGCAAAAACCGCACGCCCGAGTGCAACGATCCCCCGCAATCATGAACGTCGCCGTCCCCTGACTCCAGCACTCCCAGTGGTTCGGGCATCGGGCGCTTTCGCAAACCGTGTGCAGGTTTAAATCATCAATCAGGTTGCGCGTCGCGAAATACGCGCTCGCCGTGGGCAATTGTACCCGAAACCACTCCGGCAACCGTGGACGTTTGCGCGCGGAATCCGCAATAGCACTCATTTTCCCCTCCCAAGACCTTCCCAAAACACCACCAGCTCGCGTGCTCCAAAATCCGCCAGCACCTGTCCATCCACCTCAATCACCGGCGCCAGTGTCTGTCCCGAGATGCGTTCCATTTCCTCAAACGCCTCCGGATCCTCCATCACATCCACCGTCTCAAACTCAATCCCCTGGCCCTTCAGCCAATGCTCCGCCTGCCGGCACCATCCGCACACCGGCTTCACATACAACTTCACCTTCTCCGGTTGATACATCAATCGTCCTCCGCCAACACCGTGTCCTCGTGCTCATACCCCGGCGCGCAACAACAAAGCAACCGTAACGTCTTGCCGCCAGTATTCCACAGCTTGTGACGCACGCCCGGCGGGATCGCAATCGCATCTCCAACACTCACCGCCCGCTCCTCCCCATCAATCCGCATTCGCCCCTCCCCGTGCGTGATGTAATAAATCTCCTCCGCCCGCGGATGATAATGTTCCGTCGTTGCGCCTCCCGCTGGAATCCGTGCCTCTGCCAAGCTTTGGTTGACAATGGCCGAGTTCCGATGAGCCAACAACTCCCGGATTTCCGAACCATCCTTCGTCACAAACGCCGGTGCCTCGCTTAAATTAACCACTTCCATTGCCGCGCCCACTGTTGTGGTTTTTGGAGCCCATGGCAAACGGAGTTTTGGTCATGGACACCCTGCAACAGCCCGCTTGACATTCGGCCAAGCGGCGCGACCATCAGCCTTTCCCATGACCATGAAGACTTTGGCAATGATGATTCTGTGCGCCTCCGCCGTATTGGCGGGTGAAGCGGTGAAACCATTCAACGGCAAATCCCTCGACGGCTGGAAACAGAAAGGGCCAAAGAATCGAAGCTCCCTGACTGTGGGCACGGCCAAGCTGGACCCCAAGAACCCACGAAACTTGGTGGTGGCAAAGGGCGGCAACGAGTTGATTAACGCCAAGTCTGGGGGATTGGATTTCTACACGGAGGCCGTGTTTGGCGATGCCATCATTGAAGTGGAACTGATGGTGCCCAAAGGTTCCAACAGCGGCATTTACGTGATGGGCGAATATGAAATCCAAGTGCTGGACAGCTTTGGGCGCACGAAGCTGGGCGGCGGCGATATGGGGGCAATCTATGGTGCTGCGCCTCCGCGCGTGAACGCCTGCAAAAAACCGGGCGAATGGCAGAAATATGAGATCCATTTCCGCGCACCCCGGTTCAAGGATGGGCAGAAGATGGCCAACGCAAAATTCCTGAAAGTGATCCTGAACGGCCAATTACTGCACGAGAATGTGGAGATGAAGAAGGCAACCCCCGGAGGCGTGGACGGCAAGGAGAAGGCAAAGGGTCCGTTGATGTTCCAAGGCAACCACGGGCCCGTGGCCTACCGCAACATTGTGGTTCGACCACTGAAATAATCAGGAGGCATCACCCACCTGACCCCGCCAAGGCGCCAAGCCCACAACCACCCCGGCCACCACGAGGCCCACCGCCAGCCCAAACGTCCCCGTCACAGGCTCATCCAGACATTGCCACGCCCAGAACATCGTGAAGATGGGGATGAGGTTGTTGAACAGAAGCGCGCGGCTCACCGGCCAATGGCGAAGGACATTGTTCCAAATTCCAAGTCCCACGATCGTCCCCGCGAAAATGCTGAACCCCTGCCACCCCAGCAGGCGTGCCTCCAGCACCGGCGGCGTGCGCGCCACTTCCCATGCCACAAACGGCAACAGCAATAATCCCGCCCGCCATGCCGTCTGCGCCGTGTAAAGCATCCCACCGATGCTTCCGGAGATCGCCCTCGATTCCCGGCTGTAAAGCGTCCAAGACCAGCTTGCCACGAACGCAATTACATCCCCACGCCACGCCCCATCCGCCGCCCCCGCCGCCAGCTTCGGCCAAAACAAAACCACAATCCCACCCATTGCCAAAAACGCGGCACAATATTTGCGGAGGCTTTCCCGATCCAATCGTGGTCCTTCCTCCAGGAACAAGCCCCAAACCGGCGAAGCCGCCAAGTACAATGATGCATGCGAAACCGGCGTGAACGTGACCGCCCACGAAAACCCCGCCGCCCAGCCAATGAACAACGGCGCGCCCCGCCGCCACAACCGTCGGCCCACATCCCCAGACACCGGACGCCACTCCCCCAGCCACCCGGTCCAGCGCAACAACCCCAGCAACAAAAGCCCCGCCAGAATCATCCGCGTGCCCGTCGTCCAAAGCACCGGCCAATCCCGTACAATGTAGCCAATGGCCGTGTTGTTTGCCCCCCACACCACCGTAGCCAGCACTAGGCTGGCGGCGATAAATAAATCCCGGCGACGATCACCCACACCGCAAATTGGCCAGCACGGACTCGCTTCGCAAGCCAATCCGGACTATAATGTTCCCATGAAACATTCGCCCGGATTTCTGGCCCTCGTGGAAACCGCCAAGTCACGCGTGCAGGAAATCTCCATCGACGATGCCCGTGCACGCCTGGAGGAAAACCCCGCCGCGATCCTGCTCGACGTCCGCGAGGAAAGCGAATGGACCAAGGCCCACGCCAAGGGTGCCCAGTATCTGGGCAAGGGCGTCCTCGAGCGCGACATCGAGACCCGCTTCCCCGACAAGGACACGGAGATTATCATGTACTGCGGCGGCGGCTTCCGCAGTGCCCTCACCTGCGACACCGCCCAAGCCATGGGCTACACCAACGTCCACTCCCTACAGAACGGCTACCGCGGCCTCATCGTCGCCGAGTGGCCGATGGAAAGCTAGGCCGCCCGCGCCCTCTTTTCCTTTCCTTTAATCGTGACTTCCAGCAATCCCCTGCCGCAATCTCCACGCGTGAAATATTGGCTGGTTAAACAGGAACCCGAAAAATATCCGTGGTCCCAATTCGTAAAGGACCGCGGCACCTACTGGGACGGCGTCCGCAACTATCAGGCACGCAACAACCTCCGCGCCATGGCCAAGAGAGACCTCGTCCTCTACTACCATAGCGTCAGCGAAAAGGCCGTGGTGGGCGTGGCAAAAGTCACCCGCGAAGCCTACCCCGATCCCACCGCAAAAGAAGGCGAC
>PBVU01000077.1:0-14623 GCA_002728775.1 Verrucomicrobiales bacterium
CCAGCGCGAGAACGGCCATCCCGCCAGCCGCATTTTCCAGTTCGGCTTCAGCCAGGGCTGCCTGATGACCATGGAGGTGGCGATGCGCTACCCGCACCAGCTCGCCGGCTGCATCGGCATCAGCGGTTACGTGCACGAGCCGGAGGCGGCGTTGGCGGAACTCTCGCCGGTGGCCACGGAACAGAAAATCCTTTTCACCCTGGGCACCTTCGACCCCTTGATCCCGGCGGAAAAAGTGAAGGGCCAGCTCAACCTGCTGCAAGCCGATGGTGGCCTGCAAATCGAGCCGCACGAGTTTGCCAAGGATCATACCATCGCGGGCGAGGAGGAGCTTTCTCTCATTCGCGGTTTTCTGGAAAAACAACGGGGAGACTAACGCGCTCCAGCTTGATGCGATCCGGATTATCCGTGCCCAGCCGCAACAAGGCAGCGTAGCGGCTGATGTCGCGGTTAACCGGGCCCAAATTGAAACGAGCCTCCTTCGCCTGCCGTTCAATATCGCGAAGCGACAGAACGTCCAGTGCCACGGGGTCATCACTGAAACGAAGTTCGTTCATCACGGTGGTATATTGCAGTCGTACTTGTCCTCCGCCGGAGAACTGGCAGAGCAGCGCATCCACAATGTGGAGGCGAATCTTGGACCGGGTGGTGAGATACTCGACGGATCCATTTTTGTGAAAAGTCAATTGCCAGTCGTGTTTCTCATCGGGGCTGACAATGATCACTTGGGGATCTTCTTCTATTTTCTCATCCATCGCGTCGGTATGCGCCAATCCAAGGGCGCGCAGTGGCGGAAGGGCGTTTTCACTGTCTTCAGCTTCGTAGTAAAAGCTGTAGTCTCCTTTGATTCCGGGGGGAACAAGGGCAGCGAGTTTTCCGGATTTCAGTCTTTTTCCATAATCACCGGTGGAGATGATGCCACGCTTGGCGGCCATGTGATGAATGGCGGCCACGGCATTGTCCAGATGCACCTTCAAGTGTTTAAATCGGCGGGTGTTATCCACACTTCCCATGGCGAGGCCGTGCAAGCATCCATCCACACCCGCACCGGTGTGATGCAGGAGGGAACTGACCTGAATGATGCTTGTGAAACGGTGAGCCACCAGTCGTGTCAGGTGTGAGCGAGGACTGAATTTCAATTCGCCAAACTCGAGGTCTCCACGTTCCAACGGTGCGACCAGTGCCTGGGTGTGGTAGATGCTGCGCTCGAAGCCGGCTTTCTCTGCGCCGGCCACCTCGACGCCCAAGTCCTGCCCCACCTGAAAAAACCCCGAAGCATGTAAGTCGTCCCGAAACTTGTCCCAAATAAAGATGTTTTTTCGTGGAATCCCCGCGTCGATAAGGGAGGCAACCACCGCACGGGCAACCTCCGGCCGGGTGCCGATCACCGGCCCGGGACCGGCGTTGACTTTCAAGCCGATGACATCTTTGGGGGTCACCAAGCTTTGCCAGGCCGCCAGTGTGGAATCTTTTCCCGTCCAGCTGCGCACACCTGCGTCTACCATCCGGCGCACCTCCCTGGGCTGAGGTTTAAAATACGCACGACTGGTTGCGGGACGGCTGGCGGAGGCATTGTGAACCGCCACCACACGCACAGGCGGTTCGGCACTATTCACCGTTACAGACAGCAGGCACAGGCCGATGAGTGAATAACACGAATAACCCAACTTTGCCAAATTGAACCCCATTCGTTCCAATGCTTTGGCAGATGTTACCGCAAATAGTGGCGCAGACGATCAAAAAAGGATTCCCAGCCTTGGTCATGTTGGCCTTGACGGGGCTGTGGTTGGCATGTGGTCCCGCGGGGGACAGCGGCGCAGCCAAAGGTGAGCAGCTTCTCCGTGAAGGCAAGATCGCGGAGTCGGTGAAGGTGTTGCAAGTGGCTGCCTCGGAAAAGGGCGCTGACTGGCAAGTTTTCAATCTTCTTGGCATGGCGCAACAGCGCGCTGGAAACCGTTCCGCTGCCCTGCGGGCCTACAAGAAGGTCCTGAGCATGGCCGAGGCCGATGCTTCGCTCATCCACTCCGTGCTTCCCGTTCATTACAATCTCGGCCGTCTGTACCTTGATGCCGGCAAGGCCAGCGAAGCCGCGCGTGAGCTGGCCACCTACACCTTGGGCAATGGCAAATCATTCGCCGGGTTTTACTGGCGCGGGACGGCTGAACTGATGGCCGCCCGCCAACTCAATCAAGTTTCCATGCTCGACCGCGCTGAATCCAGCTTGCGCAAGGCGATCGAATTGAAAAGTGACTCGGCGGAAGCCTTTAACCGCTTGGCTTTGGTTTACCTCCAGCGAGGCGAATCTGAGCGGGCACTGGCCAATTTTCAGCGGGCGCGGCAGGTGGACGCAAAGTTTGCGCCCGCCATTTTAAACCTTGCTGTTTACCATCAAAAGCACAACACCACCGACACCGTTCAGTCACGTCAAAAGGCGTTGCAACTTTACATCGAGTACCTGTCGCTGGAAGGCGTGGATTTGGCCCGCAAGGAGGCGGCGCAACTGGCGCTCAATCGACTCAACCAGCAAATCAATCCCGCGGTGCTGGCCGAGCTTGGGACGGACACCCAACAGCCCAGCACTCCGCCGCTGTCCGGCTTGGTGGAATCCAATGAGGTGGTCACGGTGCGATTTCCCCGTGCAGGTACGGGCCCAGTCCGCGGCACTATCGTGGGTGTTTACCCCACAAACGTTGTCAATCGCCTAACCATTCGCCCGCCCGTTGTGAATCCTCCCCCCAAGCCACCGCCCGTAGTGCCGCCCAGCCCACCCGTGACACCCAAGCCCAAGCCAGTAGCCGTGAAACAGCCTGTTGTCCCCGAGCCGCCCCCCCCCGTAAAACCCATCACGCCACCCAAGCCCATTGCCGCGGCAAAACCCAATCCCGTACCCAATCCACCCGCCCCGGTCGTGCTCAGGACACCTGAGCCACCGGAATTCGCCGAGACCCTGCCCAAGTTGCCCAGTATCTCCCGCTATAACTATCGCGACCTCAAACTGCCCAAGGCCGGCAACCGCCCGGAGGCCAACAAGCATTTCAAAAAAGGACTCTACGCCCACAAGCTCAACCGCATGGAGGAGGCCATGTCCCACTACCGTGCCTCTCTCAAGGCGGATCCCGCCTATCAACAGGCCCACGCAAATCTCGCCTTGGCCGCGCACCAGTCCGGCAACATGCCGGAGGCACTGCAAGCCTATGAAATGGCCCTAAATATCAACCCACTTTCCCTCGACAGCCGCTACCACTTTGCCCTTGCCCTCAACAAGGCCGGTTACCACATCGACGCCGCCAACGAGCTGAACCGGTTATTGAAGGACTACCCCAATCTCCTGCGCGGCCATCTCCTAATGGCGAACCTGTTTGACAAGCACTTGGAGCAGCCGCGCCGCGCGCGCACGCATTACTCCAAGGTGATCCAGTTGAATCCATCCCACTCCGAGGCCCCCGGCATTCGCCAGTGGCTCAGCGAGCATCCCTGACCCCGCGACCATGGCGGGGCTGATTTCCCAGGAGACCCTCGAGCGGGTCCGCGCGGCAAGTGACATCGTGGAGGTCATTGGCAGCTACTTCCCTCTCAAGCGCGCGGGCGCCAACTTCACCGCCCTTTGTCCATTCCACAAGGAAAAGACCCCCAGCTTCAATGTCCATCCTGGCAAGCAGATATTCCATTGTTTCGGATGCCACAAGGGAGGCGACGTGTTCGCGTTCGTGCGGGAATATGAAAATATTGGATTTGTGGATGCGGTTAAACGACTGGCTGAGCGAGCCAACATTCCACTGGAAATTGAGCAGTCCCCGGAGCAGGCAAAGCGGCGCGCGCTTCAGGATTCCTTGCGATCCATTCACGAGCAGATTGCCCGCCGCTGGCACGCCGCGCTTTTAAACGAGGCCGGGGCCGAGGGCGCGCGCGGGTACTTGAAGCAACGCGGACTAAATAAGGATGACGTGAAGCAATTTCGCCTGGGCTACGCGCCGGATGATTGGGTGGACACGGTGAACTGGGCCCGGTCAAAGAATCACTCGGCGGAAATGATGGAACGATCCGGACTCGTGCTGCGAAAGGAGGGTAGTGACCGGCGTTATGGGAGGTTTCGTGGCCGGCTGATGTTTCCTGTCTGCGATGAGCAGGGGCGGGTGATTGGCTTTAGCGGCCGCGTTCTGGATCCGGAAGCCAAGGGTGCGAAATACGTCAACTCCCCGGAGACCCCGCTGTTCCAAAAAGGCCGGGTTATCTATGGGCTGGACCAAGCCAAGCGGCCCATGCTTGATGCCCAGCAGGCACTACTGTGCGAGGGTCAACTCGATGTGATTTCCTGTCATCGCGCGGGTGTCCGGAACGCCGTGGCACCGCAGGGCACGGCATTGACCACGGACCAGTGCCGGCTGCTGCGACGATACGCGGAGGAAGTGTTGCTTTGTTTTGACTCGGATGCCGCGGGACAAGCAGCGGTGGCCCGGTCGCTCGATGCGCTGCTGGAGGCTGGCTTGGCGGTGCGTGTGATGACCATCCCCGCGCCGCATGATCCGGACAGTTATATACAAGAGCATGGTGTGGAGGCGTTCCGCGCGCGCATGGAGCAGGCCGAGGGATTTTTTGATTTTTACCTGAAACAACTTTGCCGGGAAAACGACACTGGCACGGACCGGGGGCGCCGGGCGGTCTTGCGCGCCATGGGCGAAGCAGCGCGCAAGGCCAATGACGAGGTGATGCTGGACCGTTGTGCGCAACAAACGGCCCTGGCACTTCAGGTGTCAGCGGAGGCCGTGCGGACGGAGTTTGGCAAGTTGAAGGTGCGCGTGCAGACTGCACCAGCCAATGCTCTGGAAGTGTCCCCACTTGAACCCATGACGAGGCCGGACGCGCATGAATTCTGGCTTTTGTGTCTTGCGTTTTCGGAGGGGACAGAAGCGGGCTGGCTTTCCGGACGGCTGGAATTGGAATGGATCGCGCATGCAGGTGTGCGGGAAATTGTGGGGCACCGTTTGGCTAACGGACAATCGGGTGCGGCACTGGTGAACACGCTGGATAGCCCACTGGCGGGACTTTTGACAGAAGCCCTAGCGGACCGGCGGCCGGTGAAGGATGCGCCGACCGAGTTAGCCGGGTTGATCCGCAAACTGCGCGACCGCCATATCGACAGGCAATTGGCCCGGTTGACCCGCCAATTGGCCGTGCCTGGGCTCACGGCGGAAGATCAGGCCCGGCTGATGGGCGAGCGGCGGGACTGGCAACGGCGCAAGGAGGAGCCAGTGGCTTCATAATCGATTGCGCTTGTCCGGTCGGTCGGGCGCGTTAAACTCAAGGCCGTGTCATTGGTCATCATATTACTCGTTGCGGGGGCAATCCTGCTGGCGGTAGAGACATTTCTTCCCGGCTTGATCGTTGGCCTTTGCGGACTGGCCTGTTGGGCCGCGGCCGTGGTGGTGGCTTATGCCAAGACCCCCTACGGGCACTGGGTGCTCTTGTTCGTGATTGCAGGAGGCGGTATTGGAACAATTCTTTGGTTTCGGTATTTTCCCCAATCGCGTTACGCGCAGTCCCTGATGCTGGATGACACCATTGGCGGGGAAGCGGAGGCGGATCTTTCGTTGCTCAACAAACAGGGTGTGGCCCGCAGTGACTTGAGGCCGTCGGGAGTGGTTTCTATTGACGGTCGCCGAGTCGACGTGGTGACGGAAGGTGGCCTTATTGAGGCGGGAACGGAAGTGAAAGTTGTGAAAGTGACCGGCTTGCGGGTGGTGGTGCGGGCGGTAGCCTGATTATGATTTGTCTGGCGCCGAGACGGCGTTGGGATTACAAGACAGAAAATTCAACGGAATAAAATATGATACTAGCCAACAGCATTCAATTTGCCCTTGTAGCCGTCTTGCTCGTGGTCGCCCTGGTGGTGATCGTGATCGTTTGGAATTTTTTCAGCGCTTGGTTGCGAGCGATGTTTTCCAAGGCGCCAGTCACCTTTACCACGTTGATTGCCCTTCGCTTGCGGCGTGTGCCCGTGGGTTTGGTGGTGGATCAGCGGATCACAGCCGTCAAGGCGGGCATACCATTGGAGGCCGACCAGCTCTCGACCCATTACTTGGCCAATGGAGATATCTCGATGGTGGTGGCAGCGCTGATTGCGGCGCAAAAGGCGGGTATTGAACTGAACTTTGATCAGGCCTGTGCGATTGACTTGGCGACACGTCAAACGGACAAAAACGTGCTGGACGCCGTGATGACCTCGGTCAACCCGCGGGTGATTGACTGCCCCGCACCTGGTGGGGCCACGCGGCAGACAATTGATGCCGTGGCGAAGGATGGCATCCAGTTGCGCGCGCGCGGGCGGGTAACCGTGCGGACGGCACTGGATCGTTTCGTGGGCGGCGCGACAGAGGAAACGATCATCGCGCGAGTGGGCGAAGGCATCGTGACCACCATTGGTTCGGCGGACACCTACAAGGACGTGCTGGAAAATCCGGACCAAATCTCGACCATGGTTTTGACCAAGGGGCTGGACTCAGGGACAGCTTTCGAAATCCTGTCGGTGGACATTGCAGACGTGGATGTGGGCGAGAATGTCGGTGCCAAGTTGCAAGCCGAGCAGGCGGAATCGAACAAACTGGTGGCACAAGCTCAGGCTGAGGTTCGGCGCGCGGCGGCGGTGGCCACAGAACAGGAAATGAAAGCGCGCGTACATGAGATGCGGGCCCGGGTGGTGGAGGCTGAGGCGCAGGTACCACTGGCCATGGCCGAGGCGTTCCGCAACGGCAATCTTGGCGTGATGGATTATCTCCGCATGAAGAACTTACAAGCTGACACGGGGATGCGCACGAGCATCGGTGGTGCCGGTGATGAGGCTGAAACCACATCCGGAAAGGAGTAAATGACGGCTTGGCTGGACAGCCTGACCCCGTGGACCACGGGTATGGTGGCGGCTTTTGATGACTGGGGGATTCTCATTTTCCTCATCGTTGCCATTCTCTCAAACTTCTTTGGCAAAAAGGAGGAGGATGAGGAACTGGAGGTGCTTCCGAAGGAAGGGGCGCATGAGTTTCCTTGTGACCAGTGTGGGCGCAGTTTCCAGACTCCCGAGGCGCTTCACCAGCACCAGAAGGCCAAGCACGGTCACGCTCCAGTGCCCGTGGGCCAGCGGCAAGCAACCAGTTTGGAGGCGGAATTACAGAGGCTACTTTCCGGAGGTACGGCACCGTCTCATGAAATTCCACCGCCTTTGGAGGAGCCGAAGCCGCCGGTTGTCACGCCGCCTCCGGTTTTAAAACCGAAGAAACCGAAGAGAAAACCCAAACCTGAACCAGCGACGGGATCACTGCACAAGGCGCGGGAAATCTTCGAATCAGCCGACCAGATTCGCGAGAAGGTGACCGAGAAACTCAGGCAATCACACGAACACGTGGAGTTGCCTGTGGAGGGAAAGAAAAGCTCCGCGGAATTGCGCGAAGTGGTGGAAATGATTCGCCGACCAGCCACCGCCCGGCAGGCATTCGCCGCCTCGGTTATCTTGGGATCACCGAAGGGGATTGAGTAAACAATAAAAAATGGTGGCCGGTGGCCGGCAATTCACCTGGATTTTCAGGGTTGGCTCAATCCACAAAAGCCAGCTCGTTGGAGAGCAGGAGCACCTGCACATATTTCTCCCAGTGGGTCAGGGGCTTGGCCTTGAAGGTTTCTCCCTCGAATTCGTCGGAAGCAGTCCACTCGGTGACTAGCTTGGAGGCGGCATTGCTCTCGATGGCCTGCTTAACCTCATCAGTGACCCGGATAACGGGATTCCAACGAAAATTGTCCTGATAGATGTAGTTGCGACTGGTGACGACGAAATCAATCATGTCGCCACGCTTGACGGTGATGTTGTTCGCGCCCGTGCCACGACGCCCGCGCTTGGCTTCACCCTTCCAGAGTTGCTTGCCGAAGCGGTCGTAACCCCGGCCCACCTGACTGTGCACGATGAATCCCGAGACGCCGTCCCACGCGCGGTCCAGCGCATCCTTCTCCGCTTTGGGGCGATCCTTGTAGTTATCCCAAACTTCCTTGGCCTTGTCGTCGAGGAAATGCTCGAGCGTGCCGCTGATGTTGACGGTGGTGTCACGCGGGGCGATCCACCGCCGGATCACGGCGTGGTTTTGGCCGGGATGCCCCTCCCGAGCCGCCAGATGCATGTTGCCAAACTGGGGGTCGGGCCGTCGGGCGCTGCCCTGCCAGACCTTACCATCCGTGTAGGGGAAACTGAAAAAGCGGACGGTGGCGATTTTGGCCTGCTCATTGTAGACCGCTGAGCCATAGCCGTTGTACCACGTGTTCACGTTGCCCATGACCGTTGGGTGCCCGCCTGTTTCTTCCGCGATAAATCGTTCGCCCAGCTTCACCTCAATGGGTTCAGGATCGCGCTGGAACACGAGCCGGTACAGCATGGCAATGCGCAGCCGGTCGTCCGCCGCGGTCCGAAACTCGGGCCGATTGACGAGCTTGGAGGACAGGTCAGCAATCAATGGGATGTTCATCATGAACAGCGCCTGCTGGGCCACCGTAGTCTTGGCGCGCGCACCGGCGGTAGCGTCGGGATTCGCAAAGTCGAACGTGGTGAAAATATCGTCAAGATTGCGCCGGTCAATGTACCCGTAAATGGTGCGGCGATAATTGGGACTCTCGCCGGAGAGCTTGATGGGGCGGCCGCCCATGGTAGTGTCGATGCGGCCGCTGACGCTAAGCAGCCCATCTCGGAACGCCTCAAAGCCCAAGCGCCGGCGCGAGGTCTTGAACAGGAACATGTTATCCGGATCCTTGCGGCTGTAGCGGGGGTTGTCGTCGCTGGACTGCTGGTAGGTGTTGCTGGTCAGAATCAGCCGGTGCAACTTCTTCATTGACCATTCCGGACCACCTTGGTTGCCCATGAAATAGGCGGCCAGCCAATCGATCAGTTCCGGATGGCTGGGAGTCTCTGCACGCAGGCCGAACTCATTGGGTGTGTTGACGATGCCGCGCCCAAAGTGGTTGAGCCAAATGCGGTTGGCCATCACTCGTGCTGTCAATGGATTGTCCTTGCTGGCAATCGCTTCGGCGAGCTGGAGCCGTCCACTGGTGTCATTGGGGAATGGCTGGCGGTCTTCGCCAGAAAGAATCTCAAGGAATTGCCGGGGTGCCTCGTCGCCGCGCATGCCGCGGTTACCCTTGATCATGATGCGCTCGTTGGCGGGCCGGTTCTTGTCCTCAAGTACCATAGCCCGAGGCGGCGAACCGTTGTGGTTCTTCTTCAGGTCCTCAATCTTGGAGGTGAACTTCTGCTGCTCTTGTCGCTCCAATCCGCGATCCATGCGCTTGATCCGGTCGAAGGGATAATCCGCCGGAGAACCGTTGCCGTAAACCACCCTTCGAATGGGTTCCCACATGACGGTGGTTTCCTTGTTTGGATATTTAAACTCCAATTTTTTCTCGGCATCAGCCAATGAGTTGGGCTTACCGAGATCCGGGTCAGCAGCCATCTTGCGCTGGTACAGGCCAATGACTTGGCGCCACATGACGTCCGCTTGGTTGAACAGTTGCTGATATTTGATGGCGGCTTGGTTGAGGCTCGAGGGGGGGGTTTCCACGAGGTACTGCTTGACCAAAGGGTTGAGTTTCCGGTTGCCCTTGCGCTTGGTGTCATCTTCCAGAATCTTGGCCGCAACGCGTCTCACTTGGCGTGGGAACTGGGCCGGAGGCAGCTTGGCATACGCCACCCATGGGCCCATCACGGGATCGTCTTCGCGTTTGCGGTTGAGGTAACGCTGCCAGTTCTCGGCAATTTCAGCCTTCAGCTTGAATTTCTTGGTCTTGTCACGAAACTCGCCCTTGTTACGGCCAATTTCCTTGTCGTTGTCCGAGAATTCCTCCGCCCAAGTCATGTAGCGAAAGGCGTTGGTCCGGCTTTGGTTTTCCCACTCGTAACGGGTGCGCAGCTTGAACTGTTCGTGCTCGTATTCCATGCCGGCCAGTTTGGCTTGGAATTCGCGGTATTCTGGGTTGGCCAAGAACCCGTTCGTATTGGCGTCCTCGATGAGGATGGGCTTGTTCTCCTCGCTGGGTTCCTGAGAACTGTTGAACACGCCGTAGAGTGAGTAGTAGTCCGCGGTGGGAACGGGGTCAAACTTGTGGTTGTGGCAGCGGGCACAGTAGACCGAGAGGCCTAGTGCACCGCGGGTTACTACGTCGATGCGGTCATCGATGACTTCCTCGTTGCTGCGGTCGCGCCGTCCCAGCGTCAGGAAGCCCATGGCGGCCAGGTTAAACTTGGGCGTGTTCTCATTCTTTTCCAGGACACGATCGGCAGCGATCTGTTGCTTTAAAAACTCATCGTAGGGCATGTCGGAATTCATCGCCTGAATGACCCAGTCGCGATAGGTCCAAGCGTAGATGAATTCGCTACGCCCCCCTCTCCTGTTGCCTTCGCCGGTGGTGTCGGCGTAACGGGCGACATCCAGCCAGTAACGGCCCCACCGTTCTCCATAATGCGGCGAGGCCAGTAGACGATCCACCACCTTGTCCCAAGCCTCGGGATCCGTATCATTTACGAAGGATTGCACCTCGGCATAAGTGGGAGGGACGCCCAGCACGTCGTAATAGGCGCGCCGGATCAACTGCTGTCGGTCGGCTGGCCGGGAAGGCAGCATGCCCTGTTCGTCCAGCTTGCGCAGTACAAAGGCATCGATGGGATTGTCCTGAGCCCAGTTGCGGAGCTTGCCGCCGTAAATGGAACGTGAATCCGGAATGTCCGGCATTTTGACCGGTTGAAAAGCCCAGTGTTTCTTGGCCTTTTCCCGGTCGGCGAGGCTCTTGATGACGGCGGCGTTGTTGCCGCCGCGAGGGTCCGGTGCGCCCATCCGCACCCAAGCCTCCAGATCAGCAATTTGTCCCTCGGTCAGTGGCTGGCCACTGGGGGGCATGGGATCCACGGCACTCTTGACGCGCTTGATGAACAGGCTGCCATCGGGGTCACCCGGCTTGAGGGCGGGGCCGGAATCGCCACCAGCAACCATGCCCGCCTTGCTGTCAAGGTACAGGTCCGCCTTCGCTCGTGAATCAGCACTATGACACTCGTAGCAGTTGTCCACGAAAATTGCGCGAATCTTGGATTCAAAGAATTCGGCCTGCTCCTTGGTGATTTTCTCGGCCGCGGGCATTTGCAGCGCGGCCAGCGCCGCCACGGCGAGGAGGTTGCGGAGACAATTATCCTTCATGGTACTCCTTGGATTGAGTTTAAAATCAAGTCCGCGCACGGCCTCAGGCGAGGATTCCCTTCACCACTTGGCCGCCATCGGGTTTCTTGCGGGTGGGCTCGGTGAGCCGCATCTCGCGGCCGCCCGCCCGGAAGGTCAATTTTTCATGGTCGAAGCCCATGGTGTGAAGAATCGTGGCATGCAGATCCTTCACGTGGACCTTGTTTGTCGCCGCGCTCCCTCCCAGCGCATCGGTTTCACCAAAGGCCGTGCCGCCCTTGATGGCGCCGCCGGCAAACCAAGCGCTCATGGCCTTGGCGTTGTGGCTGCGGCCATTGCCGCCATCCTCGGTTGAACTGCGGCCAAACTCGCTGGTGAGATAAATCAGCGTGTCTTCAAACAGGCCACGCTCTTTCAAGTCATCCATCAGGGCACCGATGGCCGGGTCAATCTCGCCCGCCAGTTGGCGGTTGCGATTCGGGATGTTGTTGTGGAGATCCCAGCCGCCCTGCCAGAGTTGCACAAAGCGCACACCCCGCTCCATCAACCGGCGCGCGATGAGGAACTGCCGTCCCTGCCGTGTGCGGCCGTAACGATCCAGTGTCTCGTCCGATTCACCGGCAATGTCGAAGGCGTCCTTGGCATCCGTCTGCATGCGGTACGCCAGCTCGAAGGTGCGGATTCGGGCCTCCAGTTCCGCATCAGCCTGCCGTTTTTGCTTGTGAATCTCGTTGAGCTTGAAGAGCAGATCCAGTTGCTTGCGCTGGTCGCGGCCGGAGGTGAAATCGCTCCTGATATTCTTGATGATGTCCTCAATGCGGGTGTTCTGCGAATCCACATAAGTGCCCTGCAATGCGCCGGGTAGAAATGCCGCCCGGAAATTCGCCGCGTCGGGCATGCCGCCCGGTTTCAAGGCGATGAAACCCGGTAGATTTTGGTTCTCTGTGCCCAGACCATAGAGCACCCAACTCCCTACGCTGGGCCGCACCCGGTCCAAGTCACCCGTGTTCATCAGGATTCGCGCGGGGCCGTGTGCGGGGGCGTCGGTATAGACCGAGCGTACCACGGCCGTATCGTCCGCATGACGTCCGAGATTGGGCCACACTTCGCTCAACTCCAGTCCGCTCTTGCCGTGCTTATTGAATTCAAACTGCGGTGCCAACAGGGTGCGGTTGCCCGCCTTGGTGCCCGGATTTGCGCCGCGCTTGCCCTTTTGCATCAATTCGGGCTTGGGATCCCAGTTGTCCAGGTGCGGCATGGCACCCTCCATGTAAATATGGATCACCCGTTTCACCTTCGCTTGGCCAGCGATGGGGGGAGTCTTCGGTGCCAACGGGTTGCCCGCTGATTGTGCCCGCGCCTCATGCTTGAACTGATCCTGCATCAGGCCCGTCAGTGCCACCGCACCGAAGCCATTGGTCATCCGGCCCAGCCACTCGCGGCGCGTCTGGAAATAATCCTCCAAGCGCGGCTGGTGGTCCCTGGGATCGTACAGCTTGTAGTCGAATTCGTTGCTCATGATTACAGAGGGTTTACGGAGTGTTCCTGCAGACAATGTAACAGCTTTCGGCGCGGATGCAATCACGCTTTGGAGGTCTTGGGGATAACTCGCCCCACTCCGACATTGCCATTGCCCGTCGCCCCGTTACTCTTTGGCCATGCGTTGGATTGCGTTTTATCTGCTGGCTACTGTTGCCGTGGGTGCCGCCGAGGGGAACATTGCCAAGGTGCTGCCTCATTATCTCGATAAAAAGGGTCGGCATACCGACGGCACTTCCCTATTGCACCGCGACGTATACCAGCGAAAACTGCGCGAAGACCCCAGCCTGATCCATGCCCTGCGATTTGACATCAAGTGGAGCGCCGCCGATGTCACTGAAGGAAAGCTGCGGGTGGAGATTCGCAGTTCCAAGGCTGGTGTGCCCGTGAAGGTGTTCGAGGCCCCCGTGAAGCCTGCCAAGCGGACCCACTGGACCAGCGTACTCATTAATCCTAATGAATACAAAAAGTTAGGAAAAATGGAGTCATGGCGTGTCACCCTGCTAGACGGAGGCACCATCTTGGTGGTGCAAAAGTCGTTCCTTTGGTAATTCACTGTTCCCCTGCTGTTCACAGCATTGGGCCGTGGCCGTGAGCAACCTGTGCCCATAAAAAAACAACTCTCCCGTGATTCCCCGCAGGGCCCTGTTACAAACAGCCTCGATGGTTTCGGGGAATCGCCAGTCTGCCACTAGGGACGCAACGGGCTGGTGCGCCGCGGCCACACGAGGAGGGGTCAGGGCCGCACGGTGCCGTCGCGTGTCTTCCTTTTGGCTCTGAAAAAAATCCACATGGTCTCACCTTGGGTTCAAAAGACATGACGGCACCGGTGTGTGTTGTCATCTAATCGTCGCAAAAACAACATCGACGAAACCATCCCGCCGGCTGAACCTCACGCCATGACGGAGCCCAAGCCCACAATTCTTATTCTCTGCACTGGCAACAGCTGCCGTAGTCACATGGCCGAGGGCATCCTACGCAGCCTTGTCGGCGACATGCTGGATGTCCGGAGTGCCGGCAGTGCACCGGCAGGTTATGTTCATCCGCTTGCCATTCGGGCCATGATGGAAGTCGACATCGACATCAGCGGGCATCATTCCAAGCCGTTGGAGGAGTTTTTAAAGGCTGAAGTGGAAACAGTCATCACCGTTTGCGGCAATGCCGATGCTGCCTGCCCCATGTTCCCCGGCCAGATTTACCGTCATCATTGGCCCTTTGATGATCCCGCCAAGGCGGATGGTTCC
Organism: Verrucomicrobiales bacterium; assembly: GCA_002728775.1. Classification (GTDB taxonomy): domain Bacteria; phylum Verrucomicrobiota; class Verrucomicrobiia; order Limisphaerales; family UBA1100; genus UBA6614. The sequence continues at coordinate 13,973 of PBVU01000077.1, forward strand.
GAAGAGGCCAAAATGGGGATCTTTCGCCGAGTACGGGATGAGATCAGGGCCAAGCTGGAGGCTTATGCCCGTGAACGTATTGGTGGGAGGGATCAAGGGGCCGAAGCCTAATAGAAGTAGAACAGCATGAAGACCGCGCAGGCTGCGAGGAGGCCGGCCCAGAACAAGTCTTCACGAAGCAGGCTGTAGGCGCGTCCCTTGGTTGCCGCGGAAAGAACGACCTTGAACATGGAGTCCAGGAACATGATGAAAGTCCACACCGATGCCACCACCGCGGCCGCCATGGGGGATATAAGCTGACCAGTCATCAGAACCGCAAGCAGGGCAAAGAGCAGCAGTGAGCCGATGAGCTTCATGCCGAAGAGTTGAAGGTCCGCCGGGCGCGTGATGCCCAGGCCCACCCAAGTCATCTTGGCCTTTTCCTCGTCCACTGTGCCGAGTCGGCTGACAAAAACATTAGCAGCCACCGCGCAAAGGAAGGCGATGAACACGGTGTGGAAAGCGTTGAGTGTGGGCCCGAAGTGCCTGACCAGTTCCCCTTTCGGGTCCACGCTGGCCTCATACAGCGGCGGCAGGCCGTAGGCGACGATGACCCCTGTCAGGATAGCGGCCAGACCGCCCGCGGGAGTCGCCCCCCGCCAAAGCATGCCC
>PBVU01000078.1:0-6526 GCA_002728775.1 Verrucomicrobiales bacterium
GGGCGCGTATTGCCCGTGCCGATGGCGCCCATCATGTTGTCACCGCCGCCGGCGCTCACCAGCACGCCGGCGGACAAGCCCAGTGCCTGGGCCGTGCCCGCGGCCAGCGTGCCCGCCGGCTGGTCACTGGCAATCAACGGCGGCAGCTTGTCCGCCAGCGCGCCATCAATGGCCCGCATGGCCGGCGCGGACCATTTCCTGTTTTTAACGTCCAGCAGCGCAGTGCCGCTGGCGTCGCCGTATTCCATCACCGCATTGCCGGTCAGCCACCAGTTCAGGTAATCATGCGGCAGCAGCACCGTGGCCAAACGCTTGAAATTTTTCGGCTCGTGCTTTTTGAGCCATGCAATCTTGGGCGCGGTGAAGCCCGGCAGCATGGCATTGCCCACGCGGTTGATGGTCTTTTTCAGCCCGCCGAGTTTTTTCGTGATGGCATCGCACTCGGCGCTGGTGGTGGTGTCGCACCACAGCTTGGCGGGGCGGATGACTTCGCCTTTCGCATCCAGCGGCACGAAGCCGTGCTGTTGGCCGCTCACGCCGATGCCCTGGACCTCGGCGGCGGTGGCCTTGGCCTGCTTCAGCGCGGCCTTGATGGTGGCGGCGGTGGCCTTGCGCCAGCTCTCAGGGTGTTGCTCCTTCGCGCCGGGCGGTAGGCCGCCGATGAGCCCGTAGCCGCGCTGGGCGCTGCCGAGCACCTTGCCGTTCCTCGCGTCGACCACCAGTGACTTGGTGGACTGCGTGCCGCTGTCGATGCCAATGAAAAGTTCGCGCATGTTAATTCAGTTGATCGCCCACCTCTGCGGGGGCGAGGGTTTGCTCCCCGCGCGTCTTGAGGTTTTTGAGTTTTACGGTGTCGTCGCTTTCCAAGCGGAGTGTGAACCGCGCGCCGTTCTCCAGTGCGCGCTTGAACTGCTTGTCCGGCTTGAGGGGCGCGACGGGATAGTCGACATGCCAGCCGGCCTCGCGCAGGCGGTGGATGAGGCCGAGGGTTTGAGGGCGCAGGGCCTCGTCCTCGATCATCGCGTAAACGTCGAGCTGGCTGGTGAACTGCGGCAGGAGGCCACGGTCCTTGAGCAGCTCGGCCAGCACCACGTCGCCCATGGCAAAGCCCGCGCCGGGGACGTCGTTCTTGCCGCCGGAGACGAGCTTGACGAGCTGGTCGTAGCGGCCGCCGCCGGCGATGGCGCGGTACTTGCCGTGGCGGTCGAAGGCCTCGTAGACGATGCCGGTGTAGTAGGCAAGGCCGCGGATGACGTTGTAGTCGATCTTCACGAACTCGCCGAGGCCGCGCGCGGCGAGGTTGTCGAGCACGGCTTGCAGCTCGGCGGTGGGCTGGCCGGTGTCGATGAAGGCGCGGACCTCGTCCAGCGAGAAGCCGAGCTCCTTCAGTTTGCGGTCGCTCTCCTCGGGCTGGGCGCGCTCGAGCTTGTCGACGACCTGGTAAAAGTCGTACGCCTTCGACTCGTCATCGCATTTGCTGCTGAAGAAATCCTGCCACGCGTTGCGGCTGCTGAGGCGGATGACAAAGTCATCGGCGGTCAGCTCGAAGGCGCGCAGAACATCGATGAGCAGCGCGATCAGCTCGGCATCGGCGGCGGGGTTGCCCTCGCCGAAGATATCGGCGTTGAACTGGAAGTGCTCGCGCAGGCGCCCCCTCTGCTGGCGCTCGTAGCGGAAGAGCTGGGGCATGGAATACCATTTGATAGGTTTTTTATAGTGGCGCTCATTCTTGGCGACGAGGCGGGCGACGGTGGGGGTCATCTCCGGGCGCAGGGAGACGTGGCGCTCACCCTTGTCGACGAAGTTGTAGAGCTGGCCGACGATCTCCTCGCCGCTCTTGGCGGTGAACAGCTCCAGCGGCTCCAGCGGCGGGCCGTCGTAGCACTGGAAGGCGTAGCGGCGGGCGACGGCCTGCCAGCGATCGAAGATGTACTCGCGCACGTCGGCGCTCCATGCCTCACCCTTGGGCACAGGCTCGGGATAAAAGTCGCGGAAGCCCGGCAGCCGATCCATCGGGAGAGGAAACAGGCGGACGGGCGGGTGCGTCAAGCGTTTGCGTCGGGCGCGGTCTGCGCGGCGGGCTGCAGGGCGGCGAGGGCAGTGCGCATTTCCTTGCCGGGCCGGAACTTGACGACCGAGCGCGCGGGGATGGGGATGTCGACGCCGGGATCGCGCGGGTTGCGGCCGACGCGGGGCTTGCGGGTGGCGATCTTGAACACACCGAAGTTGCGCAGCTCCACCGTGCTGCCGCGGCCCAAGGCGCGGACGATGGACTCGAGCGAAGCCTCGAGCACGTCCTTGATCTGGTCTTGTTTCAGCTTGAGATCAGAATTACGGGAGACCTCGATGACGATGTCCTGCTTGGTCATGGGAAGAAGAGGTTGGGGGTGACAGGGTCATGTGACGATCCCCTTGTACGCCGATGGCGGCGGCTGTCAAGCGCCCGGGCTACAAATTTAAATGCGCGAACAGGGCGGCGGGCTCGAGGCGCAGGTTGATGTAAAATTCGCCGAAGCCGCCGTAGCGCGCGCTGACCTCATCGAAGCGCATCTCGTAGACGATGTCCTTCACCGAGCCGGCCTCCTGCGCGAAGAGCGTGACGCCCCATTCCCAGTCGTCCAGGCCCGTGCTGCCGGTGATCAACTGCTTGATGCGCCCGGCGAACTTGCGGCCTGTCACGGCGTGGCTGCGCATGAGCTTCTTGCGGTCGTCGAAGTCGTGCATGTACCAGTTGGCGCCGCCCTCGCGCTTCTTGAGCATCGGGTAAAAACACATCACCGGCCACTCGGGCATCTCGGGGTAGAGGCGGTACTTTTTATAGTCGTCGTTGCCGGCGCGTAGCTCGGCGAGCTTGGCCTCGTATTCCTCGCTGCCCGGCTCCAGCTTGAACTCCCGCTTCGCGCGCGCCTGCAGGTCGTCGTCGGTGGGCATGTACTCGGTCAGCTCGGTGACGCTCAGGTAGCTGTAGACCATATCCAGCGCGCCGGCGGGAAAGCACGCCTCGAGGTCGCGGTGCAACTGCCCCAGCCCGCCCAGTTCCTCGTGGCACAGCCAGAACGCGAGATCGCACTTGCCGCCGACATTGGCAAACGTGCGCAGCAGCGGATGCGAGGCGTTGTTGTTGGCAGCACACAGGGCCTCCAGCCTCTCGCGCGCGCCCGTGCGCTCCTCGGGCGTGAGGTCCTCCCACACCATGCGGTCCACGCGGTAAAACAAATGCATCACGTGGATGCCCTCGGACAATTTAACACTCGGCAAGCTCATTTTGAATGGGCTCGAAGACTGCGACAAGCGCGGTGGCTTGGCGAGTAAATTGGCTATCCGAATATCTTTGTAATGAGCTGAAAAACACCCACTGCCGCCATGGCTAGCGCGGAAATCCAAAGGAACACTGTCCACGCGTTGCCCGGCTGGAGAGGCAGATGGGTTTTCTGATATCGAAAATAGAGGGCTGCGGCGGCAAGGAATGGCAGCATGAGCGCCTGTGCCACGCCTCCGATGAGCACCATTGCCACCGGTGCGCCCATGACACAATACAACATCCCGCAAACTAGCGGAATGCCGATACAACATTTGCGCACAAGTTCCATCCACTGTGATTCGTCCTTAACCGTTCTCACCTTGTACAGCACAAGACCATCGGCGAGGAGGCGGGCATTTGAAGCAGTGCCGCTGACGAGTGTGGAAAAAAGCACCACGAATGCACCAACGAGGAAAATCGTAAACCCGGCCTTGCCCAACGGTGCGAACATTTTCGACAAATCGACGATCATTCCTTCTTCACTCAAGCCGGTTTTGCGCAGGAACGCTGCTCCAAGCAGGTAAAATACGACCGTCGCCGAAGTGTAAATAACCATCGACACCCACGCGTCGATTCGCATCACTCGGAGCCAGCCCAATGCACGCACGAACCAGCTGCCCGGACGCAATTCCGCATTGCCAAGCTGGTTGCCACATTGCCCACATTTCGGCGCCAAGCTGGCTTTGCGCATCCCCGTGAAGCCTGCGGTATAGACTGTACCCAGAAAGGACTTTTTTGCACCACACACTGGGCAGTCATATTGACCACTGGCATTCTCCTCCATTGGTCCCACGTTTCGCGAGTAGCCTTTTTCAAGGCACCAGTACGGGTAGTAAATCAACTCTGTTGCCCCCACCCCGATAATTCCAAAAGCCGCGAACGCTGTACTGAAATCATCCGGCAACTGAAACCGCAACCCTTCGCGAATCTGATCGCCCGTGATTGCAAACTCCTCCATCGCCGGCGAAGTCTGCAACATCACTAGAGCGTACACTGTCGACAACGTGAAAAACACCACCATGTACACCGAAAACCGCTCCACCGTCCGGTACTTTCCCGAAGCCAAAATCGCCGCCGTTGCCACCGATACCCCGATCGCCAGCCACTTGTCCGGGGTCATGAAACCCTCTCCACCTTTCGGAATCCAGTTCAACTCACCAAACACCTGCGCCACCCCGCCCACAATGCCACCCAACTGGAAAAACACTGCCACATACATAAACAGCCAACACCATACCAACCATGAAACCACCAGTCGCGGCCCGGGCATTGCGTTCATTAACTGCAACGTCGTCTTGCCACTAGCCACCGCCGCCCGCCCCAGCTCCACCTGCACGAACACCTTGATGATGCACCCAATGATGATGAACCAAAGCAGCGAGAACCCATGATCCGCCCCCCCCTTCGGCGTGGCGATGAGCTCGCCCGAGCCGACAATGCAAGCCGTGACAATTAATCCCGGCCCAAGGTGTTTAAGGATACCCCCCCAGTGGGTGGGAGCATCCTGAGGTTGCGCGTGATCCGTGGACATCGGTGGAAAGTAGTGGATAACGACCAATCTTACAAGAATCAGCGGCGGGCATTAGCGTTTGTGCCTGCGGCAAGAGTTTGCCTTAATGGGGCCGTGTTCGGATTTGGTAAGCGCGAGGTTCAGGACCGGTTTACAGTGTCAGCGCTGGGATTACCTTATGAATTTGTTCCACCTCGAATGGGCCTCCGAGTGCCATCAATATTACAGCGCATACTGCCGTGGTACATGAATCGAAAGTACGGCATCGAACACTGGGAGGTTCGAGGTGTCAGCAGACTCCGAAAATCCGTGAACGCCGGAAAAGGCATTATCCTAGCCCCCAATCACTCGCGCGACAGTGACTCCCTTGGGATAGGCTTCGTAGGCATTGCCGGCCGTGTTCATCCTCATTTTATGGCTGGTTGGCATGTAATCTTGGAGAACGGTTTGCAGAAATTTGTTATTCCTCGAGCGGGAGGATTCAGCGTTTTACGGGAGGGCGGAGACAGAAAATCCATCCGAATAGCCACAAATCTTGTGACACATGACTCCCGCCCACTCATAGTTTTTCCCGAAGGGCATGTAACCCGGATGAACGATCGCTTGGCAGATTTGCAAAACGGGGTTGCCCTAATCGCGAGGCAAGCAGCGCGACGGAGAAAATCCAAGGCAAACCCGGGCACAACCGTACATCCGGTTGCCATCAAATACCGGTTTGAAGGCGACTTTGGCCACGCCATCCGGCCAAAGCTTGCCCGCTTGGAACGTGAGCTGGATTTGAGTGGCACGACGCCATCCGGCGATGTCCCACGCCTTGAAAGAATTCGCGAGGCTATCGTCGGAAAAATAGAGATAGATGATCTACTTTTGCCACTGGAAAAAAAATGGCGACATCCTAACTCCGGCAGTACTTATGACAGAGTCAGGCGCCTACGCACATCCATCCTCAGCCACGCCCTGAAATCCAAAAAATCCCAGGGAGATTTGTGCCGCGACCTAAAAACCAGCACCAAGGCTCTGCAGTTAGCCAGCCTTCAGCCCGAGTATCTTGCCGAAGCTCCAACCGTTGAGCGCTACATGGAAACCCTAGATAACCTTACCGAGGATGTTTTTGGAGAAATTAACACCGACAGGCCTTGGCGAATGGTTCTGGAGATTGGCGAACCCATTGAAGTTTCCCCCGAACACAAAAACTTGGGCAAAGCCATCCACGGCGCGCTGAAAACACAGCTCGCCGCATTGACAGCGGAACTCAACCAACCCCTTTCCTAAGCCTCAGAGCCCTCCACGTAGCCGTCTTCCTGGTAACCCGGCGTGAAGACTGCCATTGCCTTGATGGTTGCTCCTGTGCCCTCTCCTTCCTGGATCATGGCCACACTGATCGGCTCCATGTTATTCTGCATCCCGTAGCGGTTGATGGCCGCCGAACATTCCTCCACCGAATACGCGGTGAAACCAACAACTTCATTCTGCATTGCCATGGCTTTTGGGGTCCGCGCATTGAGCGGCCAAAAGGCAGACAGGTCAACCCAGCAATTTGCCCAGCCTGCTCCACGCCAGATAAAATCCAATGGCCAAAAAGCTAATAAAGGAAACACACAGGAAGAAATCCCACACCGGGCCCGGTGCCAATCGCAGATCCGTGCGCCGGCATCTGAACCACAAAATCCCAAACCCCAACATCGGCAACAACAGCGATTGCATCAAGCCGGAGA
>PBVU01000079.1:0-5129 GCA_002728775.1 Verrucomicrobiales bacterium
GAAGACCATGTTATAGTGGGCGGTTATGGGAGTCGCGTTATTGAGGTATTGCATGATCTTGGAGCCAAGACACCCGTTCAGCGTGTTGCTTGGCCAGACCGGTTTATTGAGCACGCCTCTGGGAATGGCGATCTTCGGGAAAAATATGGCCTCACCGCTGAGGCCATTGTTTCCGACATTCGAACCTCACCTGACGTGGCCGCCAAGGATGAATCTTCCGCCGTGGCCTAAAGGCTGCGGCCTCAGCCCAAGTTCAATTTCGTGTCCGTGACGGCTCCCTCTGAGGCGCTAGTGACGAGGTGGGCGTATTTGGCAAGAACACCCGTCTGGTAGTGGGGCTTGGGTTTCCGCCAGGAATTCGTGCGCCGTTTCAACTCGGCCTTTGAGATGCCGATCCTGAGTTCACGCTGTTCGGCGTTAATGGTGATCTTATCTCCCTCACGCACCATCGCCAGCGGTCCCCCATTGTAGGCTTCCGGGGTAATGTGGCCAACCACGAAGCCATGCGTGCCCCCCGAGAAACGTCCGTCGGTGATCAGGGCTACGTCATCGCCAAGGCCGGCGCCCATAATGGCGCTAGTGGGGCCGAGCATCTCGCGCATGCCGGGTCCGCCCTTGGGGCCTTCATAACGGATGACGATCACATCCCCCTTGCGAATTTTACCCGCAAGGATGGCCTTCATCGCTTTCTCCTCCGAATCAAACGGGCGCGCATTGCCAGTAAAGCGCAGCCCCTCTTTCCCGGTAATCTTGGCCACGGCGCCTTCGGGAGCCAGATTGCCGTAAAGTACAACCAAGTGGCTGTCTTTCTTGATGGGTTTCTTGAGGGACTTGATGATCTGTTGCCCCTTGGGGTAGGGCTTCACGCTGCGCAGGTTTTGGGCCAGTGTTTTACCGGTAACCGTCATGCAGTCGCCGTGAAGCAGGCCCGCGCACAGAAGGGTTTTCATCATCGGTTGAATGCCGCCAATGGCGACCAGTTCGCTCATCAGGTATTTGCCACTTGGCTTAAGATCCACGATTACCGGCACCTTCCTCCCAATCCTTGTGAAGTCATCGATCGAGAGCTTCACCTTTGCCGCGCTGGCCATGCCGAGAAGGTGCAACACCGCGTTGGTGGAACCGCCCAGCGCGATGACCACCGTGATGGCATTCTCAAAGGCCTTTCTGGTCATGATGTCACGAGGCTTGATATTCCGCTTCAACAGGTTGAGCACTGCCTCGCCGGCCTCCCGACTATCCCGTTTCTTGGCCGGGCTCACGGCCGCTTGTGCGCTGCTGCCGGGTAGGCTCATGCCCATGGCCTCAATGGCGCTGGCCATGGTGTTGGCGGTATACATGCCCCCGCAGGATCCCGGTCCGGGGATGGCACAACTCTCAATTTTTTGCAGTCCCTTGTCGGATAGCTTGTCGTTGGCGTGCGCGCCAACCGCCTCAAACACGGACACAATATCCAGCTTGCGCGGATCGCCGGTAATACAACCGGGCAGGATGGTGCCGCCGTACACAAACACACTCGGCCGGTTCATTCGGGCCATCGCCATCACGCAGGCTGGCATGTTTTTGTCACACCCGCCAATGGCCACAAAACCGTCCATGCACTCACAGCCGACCACGGTCTCGATGGAATCCGCAATCACCTCGCGGCTCACCAGGGAGTATTTCATTCCCTCAGTGCCCATCGAGATGCCGTCGGAAATGGTGATGGTGTTGAAAATAATGGCCTTGCCACCCGCCTTGTTCGCGCCTCGTTCGGCTTCTTGTGCCAACAGGTCAATATGCATGTTGCACGGGGTGACATTGCTCCAAGTTGAGGCGACGCCAATGATGGGCTTTTCGAAATCGCTGGTCTTGAATCCGGTGGGGTAGAGCATGGCACGGCTGGGCGCGCGGTCCGGGCCATCCAGCATGATGGCGGAGTTTGGGCGAAGACTGGGTTTCGGCTGTTTCTTGCTCATGAGCGGGGCGATTGTTGTGGCGAAGCGGGTGGGAGGCAAGCCTTCGTGCAGCACCCTTGACGATTCGTTAAAGCTGGGGAATAATGAACGAACGGTCTGGGGGCGTACTGGATTCGACCGAATGGACGCGCCAGAGATTGCATGCCGAGGATGATCCGTTGGCCTCGTAAATCATCGGATTAAAAACTATAACTGCCAACGAAGAATTGGCTCTCGCGGCTTAATTACGCCGTGACGTCTGTCAGCCGACACCGGCTGGGCTGAACAGGCGTCGTTAGCCGGTTGGGTCCGCGACGGAGACCGCGCGAAACGGGCCGAGATTTTTTCATGCGGACTAGGTGGCGGGATACTGGCCGGGAGGTTTTCCCATCGCTGACCAAACAATTCCGGCTAAGCATGTAGAGGTTTCTGGTTAAGCTGTTTGGGACGCGGGTTCAATTCCCGCCGCCTCCACCATTTTCATTAATAAATATTTAGATTCCTCGAAGGGGCTTGCTAGCTTCCAATTTTTGTCGGGCCGGGCTGGATTTGATCTCTACGGCAATGGTTGCACGCTCTAGCCCCCATATAGATTGGTTGTTTACAGTGGATGCAGGCAGAGAGGTCTTCTGCCAGTTCTTTCAGGTGTTAATTCTTTGTCGGGCCTTGTGCGGTCTCCAAATTGACTCAGTTTCCCCTTGTGGGAGCCGCGCAGTTGCTGGATTTGTCTTCATGGAAAACATGTTCCGGTGGCAAGTCGTTAATCGAGTTTTGAATGAAACCACTCAACTGTTTCCTGATGTCCTCGAGTTCTGTTTTGTTGAGAAAACTCCGCATGGTGAGAAAGCTGTCACGCTCAAACATCAACGTCGGCTCATTCGGCCTTTGCGCGGGTTTGCCAAGTGAGGCCCTCCAGTTCGCCAGTGTCGCGTGGCATCAAGATGCTCAGTAGCCAGCCGACCACAAAGCAACTGCCGGTGCCAACCGCCCCGTAAAGTAGCCCATTGAGGTCTGTGTAGTTCTTCACATACCAAAGAGCCACTACACACGCGGTCAGCCCGGCCCATGCGTGAACTGCCGCCACGTGTCGTGCAAAAATGCCCAGTGCAAATAGTCCGCCCAAGGCCCCCAACAACAGGCCGATGATGCCCATCAGGTGGTCCCAAAGATGTTTTACATCCTGCGTGGCGATGATGAGCGCGGATACGGTGCCGAGCACGCCCAGGGCCAGCGTGAGCTTGCGGGCGGTGGCCAGTGGGTCGGCGGGTTCGCCACGTAGTCGGGTGACAAAATCGGTGGAGAGAGCGGTGGCAATGGAGTGCATGCTGGAATCGAGGCTACTCATCGCCGCGGCAAAGACGCCCGCGACCACCAAGCCAGCCAAGCCTGCGGGAAGTTCGTTGACTATGAAAACAGGCAATATCTGATCGCTCTTGGCCAGTGGGCCAAGGTCGTTGGGATTCTGTTGGTAGAAGACAAACAAGGCCGTGCCGAGCCCAAAGAAGATGATGGATCCTGGGATGGCCAGTATTCCGTTGGTGTAGATGGCACGGGAGGCTTGTTTTTCATCGGGCGTGGTGAGGTAGCGTTGCACGACTGCCTGGTCGGAGGTGTACGGTAACAGGTTGGTGAAGAAAGCACCGATAATCACGACCAGCAGCGCGTCGGAAGTCCAACTCCATTCCCAGTTCACCCATTGGAGTTTGCCTTGTTCGGCGGCCACATGCATCAACTGCCCGGCACCACCTTCCACCTGTCCGGTGATTACCACAATGGCTGCCACTGCGCCGAGGAGCAGCACGATCGTTTGGAGCACATCCGTCCAGATAACGGCCTCGATGCCGCCGAGCACCGTGTATGCCGTGCTAAGAACACCCATCAGTACGATGCATTCCACCAAGCCAACACCGGTGACGGCCGAAAGTGCCAGTGCGGGCAGCAAAATCACGATGCCCATGCGGGCGAGCTGGAAGAGCACGAACGATGCGCTGCCTACAAGCCGCAGTCCCAGACTGAAACGCTGCTCCAGATAGCCGTATGCGCTGGTGAGATTCAGTCGCCTGTAAAAGGGAAGGAAAAAGCAAATTACAATCGGGGCGATAGCGAGAATGCCGCACTGGAGAATGAAGCGTGTCCAGTCGGTTGCGTAGGTCTTGGCCGGGATGGCAAGGTAGGTGATGGCACTGAGTTGTGTGGAGTAAATGCTCAAGCCCGCGGCCCACCATGGGATGCGGCGGCCGGCTAGGAAGAAGTCGTCAGTCGTCTTGCCGCGCTTGGACATGATAAAGCCAATGCCCACCAGAACAGCAAGGTACGTCGCCAGCACCGCCCAATTTAATGTGCCAAAGCTGCGGTTCGTTTTTATCGGTGTCACCAGCCACGTTCGAGAGGTGCGCACGCCGGGGTTGGATTCGCCGCTGGGAATCACGATGCTGTTACCCCAGCGCACGGCGGAGGTGGTTACGTGGCCGCCAGTGGCGCCCCTGCCGTTGGGGCGCCCCCCCTTGGGAAATTGATCGTAGACGCTCCAGCGATCCGTCACGCAATTGTACATCAATACATCACGATTGAAGCCGACATGTTCCTCGAGCATGCGGGTTTTTTCCGGCCCGCTGGGCATCGCTTCCAGTATTAGGAAACGTTCGCCATCCGCGCCGCCAAACAGGAACAAGTGGTTTGCCCCCCAGCTGGCTCCCATGCCGGCCATCACGCAGCGCGCCTGCTTGTCCCCCTTCACTTGGATGTCGCGAAGTCTGGTCCACTTGTTTTGCGACGGACTATATTTGTGTGCGTCGCGAAGCAGTTTCCATTGACCGTTTTCCTTTGCGCGGCCGCTGAAGATAAACAGGCAAATCTCACGTCCATCATGTTGTGCTGCGGCGATATGGTGAGAGCGCGCAGAACCTTCCCATGGGGTCAAGGACTTCCATTCGGGATCTTTGGATCCAAGGTTCAACGCCCAAAAATTTTTTGTGGCACCTGTTCCACTGTCGCCGCCGGTGACATAAACGATGTCGCCAATCAATGCTCCGGCGGCCGTCGTGGTGGCTTTGGGCAAGGGGGGTAGCCCCTCTTGTTCCACAACGGTACCGTTCTCTGCCTTCAGCTTGAAAACCCGGCTCGTTACCTGGCTTTCAGAGATATAATGCGTGGCGTTCTTGTCATGAGTTTTGTATTCGCCGCCGATGCAGA
>PBVU01000080.1:0-10655 GCA_002728775.1 Verrucomicrobiales bacterium
CCGAAGCCAAACAGGGGCTCTAAAAGGGGGGGTGGGAGTTCGCCACGCTCTCTTTCCCAAATACCGCTGTTAGGCACCTGCGGTGCAGGTCAACGGTTCCCCGACGCCACTCTCCGTGACATGCGGAGTTGTCGGCCTCATGGCGGGGCCGTTCAGCGCTTCTCAGCCCTGAATTTTCGAGTGAGGCTTATTTGCCCTTTGGCTCGGGGTTGCGGCCCCGGACCTCCGGACCCGGTGAAGAGGCCCATGCAAACTGGTTTGCCTCTTCACTCTTTAGCACAAGGTCGGCCACCGTTTTTGACGGTGCGTTGGCCCGTGCGACGGGTCTCGCCTCTTACCTCTCAGGTTGCTCTCGGTTTGCATGGCAGCGCTGCGGTTTGTCGCATCGCCGCCGAGGCGGATGGGTTTCACGGCCCTTGCCTGGGGCGCGTGGCCATCCCGGTTGGAACCCCGGCTTTGTCCCGCCTTTCGGTGGATTTCGTCCGGCTGGCCGTTACCGGCCAATTTCTGATTCAAACCGTGCTGAACACATAGTGGCAACCTTTACCCGGTGGGTAACTATGATTGGATTCTTGCCCGGAGCAGGCGCGAATCCTGACTCCATCCCACTCACCCGAAGGTGTGTGAAACCCGGCTGTTGTTTCAGCCGGACTCGGGGCGGCTCCTAGTTCGCCCCTCGCGGCCAAGCCCGCGTTTTTTGTGGATTGCCTCCCCACCCTTGAACACTCATCAGCGAACCAACTTGCATTCACGCTTCCAGCCGAAGCTGTCGGCGGGCGGCGAGCAATCCCGCGATCTTGGTGAATCCTGCCTCCAAGTCTGTCGCCTTCCTAGCCCTGCTCGAAAGCCTGACTCGTCCGGCAACCTCGGAGGGGGCCAGTCGATCAGCCTGACCAGCCCTTTTTTCCCAGTCACCCAGGATTATCCTGAAATCTTTCAGCCGGTAAACCGGCCTTCCGACTCGTTCTTTCAAAGAACCCGTTCCCCTTGCGAAGAACGTGTCCAGATTACCATGGAAAACCCACGTGACGACCTTTTCTTATGCACAGTTTATTGACTGGGGATTACTTTCGCGGGCTTTAAATGCACCATTGATCCCACTGAAAATGAGTGGTTTTCATGGTTATTATGAGGAAAATCACAAGCGACCTCAACTTGGCATAAGCCGTTTGTTAATAAAGTCACGCCGGCACCCTGTAAATTTTGACGGATTTGGGCATGAAAAAGGCACCCGCAACGGGGTGCCTTTGGTTCGGCTATATTGGGGCGAGAATTGCTTTTATTTGACCGAATCCTTTTCGCGGGCCTTGCGGCGTTTGCGGTAGTTGATACGGCGGCGGCGTTTTTCCATTTTGTTGTATTGTTTGCCCATAAGTGTTTCTTTACACGAGTTGGTGGTTTGGTTTGCCTTTGGGAGTTATGAGGTACATGGGTGGCTGGAGCAATTCATTTTTGATGCTGGCGGGCTTGTTGCTGGCGGGACTGGCGGGTTGCGGAACCCCCAAGATGAACAAGGAAGACGCGTATTTGAGCGTTTTTGTGGAAACCAAAACTCGGAATCCTGAATTGGCCCGCCGCATCGAGTGGCTTCGCTCCAGCCCGCAGGAGGCCTATCTGGATGCTAATCCAGTCTTTAACCCCCTGACTCATTTGGACAAGGCTGAGGTGGTGAATGACTCGCAGGGATTCATGCGGATTCGGCTTACTTTCAATGAGCGCGGCAAACGCCTGCTGAACACCGTGGCCACGACCAATGCAGGGCGAAGATTATTCCTGATGGCGTGGTACCGGGAACAGCCGGAGCAAAAGGATATGAAGCCTCGCTGTATTGGGGTGCGGATTTTTGATCGACCGGATCGGAATGGGGAATTCATCTTCTTGCCCGACACTAGCGCGGAGGAAGCTAAACGGCTGGTAACTGGCTTCAACAACACAGCCAAGAAGCTGCAGCGTTAGCATGAAATCACACGCAGTTTTATGCCTGCTGTTGTTTGTTTGGGTGACTGGATGCAGACAAAAACAAACTGCACCAACCCCGAACGGCAGCAAGAATTTAACGCCGGCGAAACCCTCCCCTCCTCCGCCGCCAAAGGTTGTCATTCTGCCCCCTACTGACAATCATGCACTTTTTGAAGCGGGCGCAGAGGAGACCTATTTCATGCCCACGAGAACGGACCGACCATGGACGAGTGGCGCCTTTGGCTGTGTTCGCAACAATGGTGGGCGCATGCATGAGGGCTTGGACATCCGCCCGCTACGCCGAGATTCGCGTGGGGAAGCCCTTGATGAAATTCGCGCAGCGGCGAATGGCGTGATTGCCTTTATCAATGCAAACGCGGGGGCGTCATCTTATGGCCGATACATCGTGGCCACGCATGAAAAGGATGGCCTCTCCTTCTACACACTCTACGCTCATATGGCGAAAATTACTGAGGGCATTGCCCCTCAAACCGTCGTCAAGGCTGGTGATCTTCTGGGGATAATGGGACGCTCGGCAAACCATGATATTCCTATTGAACGGGCCCATCTGCATTTTGAAATCGGATTTATGGGCAGTCGCGATTTCAACGTTTGGATGCGCAAACATTACGAGGACCCCAGCTTTAACAAGTTCAGCCTATGGCATGGATTCAATTTACTGGGTCTCAATCCATTGGTAATTCTCCGGGAACAAAAACGGCTGGGGGATGCCTTTAATCTGGCAAAACATGTTGCCCAAAGACCGCAGCTAATGCGTTTCCGTGTGCGTGGGGCGAACCTCCCCTTGTCAAAAAGACTGCCCGGCTTACTGGTCAACGGCGAAGAGGAGCCGTTTGCCGGTCATGAGATTGATGTGAATATGAATGGAACTCCACTGCGAATTCGGGGGCTGCCGGATTTCCCGGCAGGAAGCCCGCGTTACGCTCTGGTTTCCGTGAATGAAGAGGTGGCACTGGGGAATCGCTGCCGCCAGCTGGTCGTGAAAACAGGCGCCCGCTGGCAATTGACTGCCAAGGGGCACCGGCTGGCGGACCTTTTGGCGACGGGGGTGAGCAACTGAAAAAATCCCCAAATTCACGAAAAGCCGCTTGCGCCAAGCGGCTTGCTTCCCTAGCCTCCCGCCCGTCATGGAATATCGAATTTCTCAAAGGGCAGCCTCGTTGGCTCCGTCACTGACACTGGCCATTACGGCCAAGGCCAAGGAACTGCGCGCGGCGGGCGAAGATGTTGTTGGCTTTGGTGCGGGTGAGCCGGATTTTGACACCCCTCAGCATATCAAGGATGCGGCGGTCCAGGCATTGGCGGATGGGTTTACCAAGTACACGCCCGCCTCCGGCACGCCGGAGTTGCGAAAAGCCGCGGCGGAAAAATTTCAGGCCGACAACGGCTTGGACTATGATCCGGCGCAAATCATCGTCAACTGTGGCGGCAAACACTCCTGTTACAACGTGATGATGGCCGTGTGTCAGCCGGGGGACGAAGTGATCATTCCCGCCCCGTTCTGGTTAAGCTATCCGGAAATGGTGAAACTGGCTGGTGCCACTCCGGTTATTCTCGAGACGACGGATGAAACGGAATTCAAGCTCACGCCGGACCAATTGCGTGAAGCCATTAATGATAACACGCGCGTATTGATCCTGAACAGTCCCAGTAATCCCACCGGCTCGGTGTACACGCCGGAGGAAACCAAGGCCATTGGCGACGTGTGCGTGGAGCATGGCGTTCTGATGATGAGCGATGAAATTTACGAGAAGCTCCTTTACGGCGACGCGGAGTTCAAGAGCGTCGCCAGTTTCTCACAGGAGCATCAGGATCACACGATCATTGTCCACGGCCTGGCCAAAGCCTACTCGATGACAGGTTGGCGGATCGGCTTTACCGCCGCGCCCTTACCGATCGCCAAAGCAATTGGTGCCATCCAAAGTCACAGCACCAGCAACCCCACGAGCTTTGCGCAAAGCGGGGCGGTGGCCGCCCTGAAGGGACCTCAGGATCACTTGGGCACATGGCTTGGGGAGTTTAGTAAACGTCGTGACTACGCCTATGGGCGGCTTAATGGAATGCCAGGGATTTCCTGCGTTAATGCGCAAGGCGCCTTCTACCTGTTCCCCAATATTTCTGGCGCGGGAATGAAGTCTGGCGAGTTTTGCGAGAAGTTGTTGTCTGAGCAAAAGGTTGCAGCGGTGCCGGGCGTGGCATTTGGTTCTGATGGCTATATTCGCCTGAGCTATGCGACAAGTATGGAGAACATCGAAAAGGGCTTGGATCGCCTGGAAGCGTTTGTGAAAAGCCTTTAATGCAAACTCTTAGAGATGCCACGAGGCCTCTATATCGAGACTGATCTCAGCCGGCGGTTCGCCGGCTTTTTTTCTCTGTTCAGCGAGCAGGCCAATCATTGCTGCATTATCGGTGCACAGACTAGGCGGTGCTAGCCGAAGGACGATGCCCCTCTCCTCACAGGCGGAACTCAACTGATGCCGAAGCGCCCGGTTGCAGGTCACGCCGCCAGAGGCTGTGATGCAGGTGATGCCCTCCCTTTCCGCCGCGCGAATTGATTTGCCCACCAATACATCAACAATCGCCGCCTGAGCACTGGCGCACAGGTCTGGCAACTCGGAGTCGGATTCTCTCAAGTGCGGGTTCTTATCCAAGAAATAGCGTACGGAAGTTTTCAGGCCACTGAAACTAAAATCATCATTCGGCTTGCCGAGCATTGGCCGGGGAAAATCATACGCGGAGGGATTTCCCTGCTCCGCCAGCCGGTCAATTTCCGGCCCTCCGGGATAAGCAAGCCCGAGAAGCTTTCCCACTTTGTCAAAGCATTCACCGGCTGCATCATCCAGTGTGGTGCCAAGGATCTTGTGCGCCATGGGTTCGCGAGCCAATACCAGCAGTGTATGTCCTCCGCTGACAATGAGGGAAACATTGGGCTGGAAATCGTTTAAATTTATCCGCAGCGGCTCGCCGGAGATCCAAGGTGAATACAGGTGGGCTTCCACATGGTTGATGCCAAACAATGGAACGCCGAGAGAATAGGCCGCAGACTGGGCGAATTTCCAGCCAACGACCAAGGCGGGGGGCAACCCAGGGCCACGCGTAGCAGCAAAAGCTCCCAGCTCGGACGGTGCAAGGGATGCTTGCTCCATGGCTTGCCGCGCAATGAGCGGAAGATTTTTGAGATGTTCCCGTGTGGCCAATTCAGGAACGACGCCGCCGTATTCCGCATGAAGCTTTACCTGCGAAGAGACGACATTGGCCAGAACCGTTCCGCCATCGATCACCGCGACACTGGTCTCGTCACAGGAAGTCTCAACGGCCAGAAAAGCCATGTTCTGTTACTTGGCGGCGAGCTTGGCCTTGAGCAACTCAAGGGCCTTCTCCAGTTGGGTGTCCTTGGCGCTGGCTACGCGCTCGCGGTCGGCTTCCGGCAATGATTCCGATCCGCCCGGCGATCGTTGCAGCAGCAGGTCACGCATGGTCTCTGGTGAAAGCTTCACCTCATGATCGGGGGCAATGCCCTTTTCATGGATCACCCTGTGGCTGGGTGTGTAGTACTTGGCCGTAGTTAGGCGCAGCGCGGCTCCATTGCGCATGGGGAGGATGCTCTGCACGGACCCCTTGCCAAATGTTTTCTCGCCCACCAAGTCCGCGCGCTTCAGGTCCTGCAGGCAACCGGCCACAATCTCGGAGGCACTAGCGCTGCCTTTGTTGACCAAAATCACGACCGGATATTTGCGAATCTTGGAACGACCCGCAGCATGGTGTTTGTCGATATCCTTTTTCTCGCGGCCCTCGGTCGAGACCACGAGCTGCCCCTTGGGCAGAAACTTTTCAGCCACGATCACCGATTGGTCGAGCAAACCGCCAGGGTTGTCCCGCAGATCAAGAACAAGCCCCTTGATTCCTGTGTCGTCCATTTTTTTAAGGGCCAACTCAAGTTCGTTCCCAGTCTTGTCGCCAAATGAAGCAAGGCGGACATAACCGATTTGCTTCTCAAGCAGTTTAAAATCGCTTTTGCCTTCAATGTCCCGAACTGTTTTCACGGTGATCACTGCGCGCTTAACCGCCACGTCGATCTCCTTGAACTCCCCGTTTTCCGTGCGGCCCAAGGTAAACTTTACCTCAGTGCCCACCTTGCCCCGCAGCTTGTCCACCGCATCCGCCAGGGACATGCCCCGGGTGGATTTGTCTTCAATTTTGATGATGCGATCGCCTGCCAGAATTCCCGCGGCCGCTCCTGGCGTGCCGTCCATTGGAGCCACCACCGTGAGCATGCCGTCCCGTAAACTGACCACGATGCCCACCCCACCAAATTCACCTCGCGTATCAGTTCGCAGGGCGGTGAAACGTTTGGGGCCCATGTATTCACTGTGCGGATCCAAGCGGCTGAGCATCCCTTTCAACGCATTATCGACCAGCTCCTCATAGCTGACCTTCTCCTCATCCACGTACTCCTTGCGCACAATCTCGAGCACGCGCGTGAAGTTTTCCATGTTGCGATAAACATCATCGCGGTCACTGGTCTCGGCACTGTTGAGAAAGAGTCTGGCACCGAGGAAAAGATTCAGCCCGAGAACGGCAACGAGCACTGAGGTAAGAATGCGTTGTTTCATGAAAATCCTGCCTTCAAAGGGACTTTACGGTCCGCCATCCCGGTTGGCAAGCGGGGTTTGGGGAGAACGCAACAAGTGTTCAACCCAAGGCAGATCCGCCGGGGTCGTGACCTTGGGGTTGGGCAGTGCGCTTTCAACCAGCGCCACCGGTTGACCGATCAACTCGCAGGCGGCCGTGTCGTCCGTAACTATCAAACCCTGCTCCCGCACTGCGGCCAGTGCTTTTCGGAGGATCTGCACCCTGAAACATTGCGGCGTTTGCACTGCGCGAAGTTTTTCCCGATCCATGGTCCCCGCGATGCAATCATCCGGGTCGGCTTCCTTAATCGTATCCGTGACTCGCGTCGCGGCTACGGCAGCGCCAATTTCCCCGGCAGCGGCCAGGGTGTCGGCAATCAAGCCC
This sequence comes from Verrucomicrobiales bacterium, assembly GCA_002728775.1. Classification (GTDB taxonomy): domain Bacteria; phylum Verrucomicrobiota; class Verrucomicrobiia; order Limisphaerales; family UBA1100; genus UBA6614. The sequence continues at coordinate 6,997 of PBVU01000080.1, forward strand.
GGGTCTGTGCAGGGGCGAGCTCCATCCTGAACCGCAACCAATTCCGCTTCGCTTGACACCGCCTCCAAGCCATTCCAAACGGAATCCTGTCTTTCGACGCCTCCCGGGGCTAGGCGGAATGGCTTTCTCAATTCCATTGAGTTTGCCAACGCATTGAACTCATCCTCTCTACCCTCACGCACAACCACGATGGTCTCATCAATCACATCCAATGCGTCAAACTTCGACCATGTGTGCCCCACCACGGGCTTCCCCGCCACTTCAAGAAACAGCTTGTCCACCTCTTCGCCCATGCGGGTGGAGGACCCAGCGGCAACAATTACGGCAGAGGCCATTCGTGCAAGCTACCGGCCGGCTGGCCGCCAGTCCAGAACCTTCAATTGAACCGATTTGCGTCCCCTGAATTCGTTGATGGAGGGAGCCGCCGCCAAGTCGAACCGACCTTCCGGCATGCCTCCCTCCGGCACGTTCCAGATCACTGCCTCCGCGGTCAAGGCGCCATCAGTCACATGAATCTTTGCGTGTTGTTGATTCTCCCCCATCCGATACGGCTGCCGTTGCAATTCCAAGTCGCGCACCACCAAATGTACGGGGGGGTTTTCCTGGCCGGTGGGCTGTAGCTTTTCTAGTTCACGCATACGCGTCATGGTCAGGTCATAAAGGGTCGCCTCGGCATCCAAGCGCAGGGGCGGCTTTAGCTCTGTGTTCTTCAGCCATTCACGGGCGATATCGTTTATACGCTCACGAAATGCGTCCTGTTTCTCTGGAAGGATTGTCAGGCCGGAGGCCATCGCATGGCCTCCGTGATCCAGCAACAGATCATCACATTCCCGCAGTGCCGCCGCGAGGTCAAAGCCCGCCACACTCCGGCCGGACCCCCGAAGAAGATCACCATCGCCTCCCATGATGATTGAAGGGCGATAGAACTCATCCTTTACCCGGCCGGCCACAATGCCCACAACGCCGATGTGCCAATGGGACTGTCCCTCCACGATGACAAAGTCCTTGTCGGGATCAAACCGAAGCCTCAGTCCGTCGATCACATGATCGGAAATTTCGCGCTGCGTTTTCTGCCGCTCCTTGTTTTGTTCATCCAATTCTCCAGCCATTCTTCCCGCCGCTACTGCATCGTCGGCCAGCAGAAGGTCCAACGCCGCAGTGGCGCTTTCCAGCCGGCCGGCGGCATTGAGACGTGGGCCGAGTTGAAAGCCGACCTCATAGACCCCAACTTCATTCCGGGACAAAGCCACTTCCTTGAGGGCGACAATCCCCGGGCGCTGAGTTTCATTGAGGCGCTTGAGGCCACTGGAAACCAGAATCCGATTTTCCCTTTTGAGGGGCACTTGATCCGCAATCGTTCCCAAGGCCACCAAATCCAACAGCGGGCGCACGTCGAACTCATGCATCTCTTCTTCGCCCAACCCGCGACCGTGTTTCACCAGCGCGTGCAAAAGCTTGAATGAAAGCCCGGCGGAACACAGTTCGCGAAAACACGGATCGCCATCGGGGGACACCTGCGGATTGACCATGGCAAACGCAGGCGGAGGCGGGTCGGCCACTTGATGATGATCCAAAACCAAAACATCAACCTGCTGTTCCCGCAGCCACGTAATGGATTCCACGTTGGTCGATCCACAATCGACAGCTAGAAAAATGGTGTTCGGACATTCCGAAAGGCATTTCTTCACGGCATCGCGACTGAACCCATAACCATCATCCATCCGGTGCGGCAGATAATGGCGTGTACTCCAGCCGAGTGCTTCCAAGGATATCTTGAGGAGCGCTGTGGAGGTGATTCCGTCCACGTCGTAATCCCCGAAAATTGTCACCGGCTCATTGCTGGCGCGCGCCAAGAAGAGCCGCTCGACCGCCTTGCGCATGTTGGGCAGGAAAAAAGGGTCCGCCAGATATTGCAGGCGGGGATCCATAAAGCGCTCCGCCTGTCCAGCTTCGGCGCAGTCACGATTGACGAGGCACTTTGCGAGCAGCGGAGAAATCCGCAGGGCTTCTTCAAGCTCGCGGGTGACTTCGGCGGCGGGTGCCGCCAATTCCCATCGGCGCAACATGGCTAGGTCAAAAAAGGGTGCCGGCCTTCTGGAAGGCCCACAGGGTCAACACCCAGATGAGCTTGCCAAAAAACACAAACCAACCAAAGGAAAAGAAAACCGCCGCATATCCCCACAGCGCCAGCACGCCGTCGCCTTCGGCCTGGGCGGTGGCGAGAAAGACAATTGCCCAGGCGGGAAATGTGTTTGTTCCGGGAAACGGAATAGGTAATGCCATGAGCAGTCCCATGAGAAAAATGAGGAAGAGGTTGAAGCGCCACTTGGCAACCTTTGGCAGGTAGTCATGCTTCTTGCTCGAGAAACGCTCAATACGATCAAGAATGCTGACTCCGCCACGAATGATTTCCTCAAAGGTGGCGGGTTCAAATTCGCGATCCCCAATGAATGCGGGCAGCCGACCGGGGCGACGGGTCATCTGGCGCAAGGCGAGCACAATGATCGCCAATCCGAATGGAGCACTGACCCCCGGAAGAATGGGCAGGCAAAATGGAAGGGCCAAAACAACGATGACCAGATCCACGCCGGTTTCTCCAGCTGAATCGAGCAGGCCGTTGAGTGTGCGCGGAGAGTCTTTATCCCCGTTGGCAACGAGTTTTTCAAGAGTAGCGGATAACGGCTGCATAACGCGCGCCCGCCAGTGGCTTCTTAACTGGCATCACTGGAATCGCCTTCCTTGGCGCGAAGTTTATGGATGATCGAGGCCAAGATCGAAACCAAAATGATCGTTCCCACGACTGCCAGAGGTATCCAATGTGGAATTTCGCCAAATTTTTGCTTCAGCCAGTGGGCACTGAGCATTTTCGCGCCGATGAAGGCGAGCACCAGTGCGAGGCCATACTTGAGGTAATGAAAATACTCGATGGCCCCGGCAAGAACGAAATACAGCGAACGCAAGCCAAGGATCGCAAACATGTTAGAGGTGAAAACAATGAACGGATCCGTCGTGACAGCAAAAATCGCCGGGATGGAATCAACGGCGAACACGACATCCGTGGACTCAATCGTGATTAACACGATGGCCATGGGGGTCAGCAGCCGTTTGCCGTCCTTGACGATGGTAAATTTCTCCCCTTCAAACTGGTCGTGAACGGGGAAAAGCTTTCGAGCCAACTTGACGAGCGTGTTGTTTTCAGGATCCACGCCGTCGTCATCGGCGGAAAAGAGCATCTTGACGCCGGTGAAGAGAAGAAATGCGCCAAACAAATATAGGATACCATGCCATTGCGAGACAACCGCCGCACCAATGCCAATCATGAGACCCCGCATGATGATGGCTCCCAGAATGCCCCAGAACAGGACCCGATGCTGGAACTCGGGCTTAACCTTAAAATAGGAAAAGATCAGCGCGATCACAAATACGTTGTCCATCGAGAGGGAGAGTTCCAGAATATAGCCGGTAATGAAGGCCATTCGTGGGTGCTTCTCGACACCATCCGGCAATTCCGCGGGGACAACCAGAAAGGCAAAGAGCATGGCTAGCGAAAACCACAAAGTGCTCCAGCATAGCCCCTCCTTGAAGGACACCTTGTGCGAGTCGCGGTTGAAAACGCCCAAATCCAGCGCGAGGAAAAACACGACGCCCGCGATAAACAG
>PBVU01000037.1:0-6545 GCA_002728775.1 Verrucomicrobiales bacterium
CCCGTTGAAGTCCTGTTTCGTGGTTTCCGAGACGTAATCCTTAAGCTGCGCAAATTCCTGGTTGTACAACGCCCTATCCTCGTCCGACTTGGTGGTATCCTGCGCCAACATCGCCAGCTCACCCATGCGGCGGAAGGCTTTGTCGATCGTCTTCATAAAACCGTCCTGGGTCTGGGTGAAGGAGACGGCGTTAACGACGTTGTTAAGCGCGGAGTCCAGCCGCTTAATCTGTGAGTTCAAGCGCGAACTCACCGCCAGACCGGCCGCGTCGTCCGACGGGACGATGATCTTGGAACCGGAACTGAGCCGCGAGAGCGACTTGGCGAGCTGGAGTTGGCTGGCATTGAGGTTATTGGCGGTCGCCTGTGCCTCAATATTTGTATTGATAACCATGATGTCCTCGGGGTTGGGGGTTCGTTACATCCTGTTCAACTTCCTGTTGCGAACACTCGCTTGGAGAACGGGGTATTTGTTCCTAGTTTAAATTCCTTTATGGGGTTGCGGCCAATTGTTTCTTGAGCTTGCTGGCCTGCTTGCGCGCCATGCCGGCGGATCCGGCGGCAGCTTGGTTGCTGGCCATGATCTCGTCGTAAATTTCCTGCCGCATCACGCGGATGTCCAAGGGCGCCTCCACGCCCAGTCGCACAGCATCGCCGCTGTCCACGCGGAGGACGCTCACCTTGATACGTCCATCGATGACTATGCTCTCGTTCGGTTTTCGGGAGAGAACTAACATTGCAAAAATCCTTGCTGTTGGCGGTTCGCGGCATGATTCAGTTGCCCATCGGGTGGGCTAGGGTGAGATCCGGGGCATTCAACGGAATGACCTGGCGGGCTTGGCTGGTCACCTTGTTATAGATGATGGGGCCCTTGAGGTTAACCGTCACCGTCTCATCGGTGTGCCATGTGGCAATATTGAGCACCATGGCATCCTCAGGATTTTCCAGCCCGAGCAGTTCCTGATCCTCATCGGAGATCTCGATATTGTAGTTTTCCACGACGTAGCCGGGAGGAATCACGAGAAACGCTTGTTCCCCGTCCAATCCTTTCATCCACTGGTAAGGCTCCAAGTCCTCGTCGCGGATCAACCGGAAATGCTGGCTGGCTTCAAACCCCAGCAACCCAGCGGGAAAGTGCAGCTCAACACCCGTTTCCTCCGGGGTGAGCCCTTCGCGGGCCGGTGATTGTACCGGTCCTTCGGTTCGTTTTTTCTCTATTGTTATCATAACAACATGACTTCGCAGGGTACGGAGCAATCGCCGTGCCAATTGTTAAAACAGGGTTAAAACTGGAATTAATCGCCTGTTTTAAGCGATAATCCCCCGTTTTATGGGAATCAATTATTGAATTGGAATGATGCGCAAAATTTGCCCGTGGCAGCTTTTTCCGGGGCGAAAGACCTGATTATCGGCAAGGCAGACTACTTTTTCTGCGGAACCGGCTGAGGTTGCCAGCCCAATTCCCGAATCCGGGTACCCTTTTGATCTCCGTCACCCAGTTCTTTTCTGGCCCATACAGCTGCGGCTGAGAGCCTTTTCACAATCTCGGGATATCTCCAGGCCATGTTTTTCGATTCAGAAACGTCTTTTTTTAGGTCAAAAAGGGCGTATTTTTCAGATTTTTTGGGGATTTTTGGGTGTTTTTTGGGGAAATAGAGTTTCCACCGGCTGTCTCTAACAGCTTCCAAATACCGCGTATGGTAGTAAAAAAAGTGTTTATGGGGCGATTTTGCGCTGCGCGGACTCAAAACAGGCCAAATATTCCTGCCATCACGCGGGACATCGGAAAGTGAGATTCCGGCAAGTTTTGCGAATGTGGGGAGAATATCCATGAGCGTGGTCAGCTCATCACTCGTACTTCCGGCGGGAATGAAGCCTTTCCATCGGACAATTGCGGGCACACGCATGCCCCCCTCAGCAGTGGTGTAGCCCCAGCCGCCAAGCGGGGCGTTGCTGCCTTGGGGCGGATTGCGGCGTGGCGCCCCATTGTCACTGGTCCAAATGACAAGGGTGCGCTCATCAATCTTGTGTTTTTTCAACGCCGCCAAAATCTGGCCGGCCGCCCAGTCAAGTTCTTCCACCACATCGCCCCAAGCTCCATTCCTGGATTTGCCGCGAAATTGCCTGCTGGAAAAGGGCTCGCGCGAACTGCCGGGCATGTTGTGCGGCAGGTAAAGAAAAAACGGACGCGATTTGTTGGCGGCAATAAACTTCAGTGCAGCGGTGGTTTCGCGCTGGGTCATTTGGTTGCGATCCGCGGGGGCTTCGATGACTTTTTCGTTTTCCATCCACGGCAACCATGGCCACTGGTTGCCCCTCAGCCTTTCACCAATGCGTTGACCAGTGGCACGTGTCATGTCATCGCTGTAAGGCAGGCCCAAAAAATAATCGAACCCCTGCCGCGTCGGCAGAAACGCAGGCTGGTCGCCAAGGTGCCATTTGCCGATGCAGGCCGTCGCGTATCCGGCTTTATTCAGTATCTCCGCGATAGTGGTTTCATTCGGATTCAGCCCATTGGGCGAAACTGGCCGGAGCACATGGCCATCTTCAGGCGTCCAGTCCAGCCCCACACGGCGCGGATAACAACCCGTCATCAACGCCGCACGGCTGGGTGTACAAACGCCGCTGGCGCTGTAAAAGCTGGTAAGCCGCCGCCCTTCCCGCGCCATGCGGTCCAGATTGGGCGTACGATGCAGTTTGCTGCCAAAAGGGCCAATATCTCCATAGCCGAGGTTATCGGCCATGATAAGAACGAAGTTGGGTTGGGCGGGCGGAACCTTGGCGGAAATGGAAATAACGCTCGTGATAAAAACAAGAACGAGAAACCGCATGGGGAACTCTAGGATGACTTGGCCAAAAAACACAAGTCACCCGTGCGGTGTTCCCTATTCGTTCGCCGGCAGATCGTCCACCTTCACGGTCGTCTCCCCAATAACAATCGTATCCTGATTGGAAACCTTTGTCCGCCCCACCAACTTGCCACCGTTCACCGTGGTCCCGTAGCGGCTGTCCAAATCCTCCACCCAGAACTGGCCTTTGTCCGACCAAATTCGCGCGTGCAATCGGGAGACCGTCGTGTCCGGGCTCAGGTCAATGTCCACCGAGGACTGCGAGTTGGGCCGGCCGATGACGACTTGATTGTCGCCAAACTGCCGGATTTTCCATCGGCCCTTGAACTGATAGCTAATCTGAATGCCCATTCTGGAACGCAACCGCGAACGCTCATCAACGCAAAAAAATTGGCAAAAAGGCAATCCTGAAATAAAATAACAGCGTGTCCGCCGACCCCCAGCCTACTCCGGTTGTAATCGCGCCCAGCGGTCCGCCCACCACGTCCCCCCAGCCTAACCAGATTGTTGGCAACGGACGCTACACGCTGCGGTGGCTTCTCGGTGAAGGTGGCAAATGCATGGTCTGGCAGGCGCAGGATGAACGCCTCAACGAAACCGTTGCCTTAAAATTCCTTTCCTCCGAGGCCGGCACCGATCCCCGCATGCTGCATGAACTCCGCAAGGAAGCCCTCCGTGCCCGGCGACTGGCCCACCAGAACATCGTCCAGCTTTACGACATGTACGAGGCACCCGATGAACTCCCCTTCATGATCATGGAATTCGTGGATGGCGGCAGCCTCCATACCCGCCGCGTCCAGGCCAAGCCACAGATTCTGCGTTGGGAGGAATTCCTCAAGCCCCTCACCCTCCAGCTTTGCCATGCCCTCGAGCACGCCCACAGCGAAGGCCTCGTTCATCGCGACCTCAAACCGGCCAACGTCATGGTGGATTCCCGAGGCCGGGCCAAGCTGACCGACTTCGGCATCAGCGCCGCCGTCAACGATGCCTACACAACCATCCTCGGCCTGCGCGACACTCGCGGCACCGTCACCTTCATGAGTCCCCAGCAAATGGATGGTGAACCCCCTCATCCCACCGATGACGTTTACGCCCTGGGTGCCACCCTTTACGAACTACTCACCAGCCGCGCCCCATTTTTCACCGGCGACATCGCCCATCAAGTCCGCCAAGTCCCGCCGCAACCCATCCAAGCCTGCCAACAGGAACTCAAGATCGACAATCCCATCCCGCCCAACGTTTCCGCGCTCATCATGGCTTGTCTCCGCAAAAACCCCGCCGAGCGTCCCCCATCCGCTTGGGAAGTCGCCAAACACATCGACCCCACCATCGGCGACCCCCTCGTCACCATCCGCGTCGAACATGCCCCGCCCATGCCCACAGCTCCTCAAGGGCGAGCCAACAGTCCAACCTTCTCTCGAGAATTTTACATCGTCATGGCCATCCTTGTGGTCCTGCTCGGCATGGCCTGTGCCATTCTCTATTACGTCACCAAGGTACAGCCCTGACAACAAGACCTTTGCGGGGCTTGTTAGAGTTGCAAATTCAGCCAAACACGCTAGTATCTGCCGATGCCCTACTGGATCCATCGCAATGGAGAAAATGTCGGCCCCTACGAGCAAACACAACTGCAGGAAATGCTGGCGGCCGGCCAAGTGACCCCGGAAGAGTTGGCCATTGAAGAAGGTGCCTCCAACTGGTCCACCGCCGGCGAATTGGCCGGCACTTCGGCACCAACCGTTGCCGCGGAGCCTGTCATGGCCGAATTTGTCTCCGCCGTTCCAGAGGAGGAGATTGCGCCCGCAGCCGAGCCCGTCGCGGTAGCCACCGGCAGCAGCCGAATGAAACTCGCCTTGGTTGCCGGCGTTGCCCTGCTGGTTGTAGCCGGCGCGGCGTTTGCCTTTTTTAAATTCACGGACGTCGAGGAAAAGCCAGAGGGCCACGCAAAACTCAACAAACCTTCGCCCGGTAAAAACACACCCACACCCGGCGGCAACCGCCCCCCCGGCCCCCTGCCAAATCCACCCTCGCCCGGCACTGACACCAATGCCATCCCCAGCCCCACGCCGACAAATGCCCCGCCCGTCGTTCCGCCGCCTACACCCCCAACACCTGGTGGAGCGGCCGCTGCGAGCAGTTACATTCCCGCCAGCGTCTTGGGTGTGGCCAGCATGAATCTCGGCCAACTCCTGCAAAAAGCCGGCGGTTATGATGCCCTGCTCGCGAAAGGCTTGGAAGCAGCCGGGCCCGAGGCGCAGGAGCCCATGGTTCGCCTCATCGCGAGCATGCTTTCGCCCAACAATCTTGCCCAAAATTTTGGCCTCACAATCAACCGGCCCATTTTTGCGTTCGCGGATAATCAGGAGCATGTCGGCGTGCTCGTGTCCGTTTCCGACGCGGCTAAACTGGAGCAGGGACTGCAAAACTTGGCTGTAGCGCTCAAAGCACCTGTCCCGGAACTGACGGATCTTGGCGGCCTGCTTGGCATCTCTCTTCCAGGCGTCGCGGCAGGCTTAACCTCCGACGCGTTGATCGTGGTCATGAGTACTACGGAACCTATGGACATGACCAGCAAGCTGAAGGCCGTGGCCGCAAAAGGCGCAACCCTCTCGGTCGCCAAGCCTGAGTTCAAGGCCCTTGCCGAAAGCGATCACGACGGCACACTTTGGATCGACGTCAAAAATTTTCTCGAGACCATGAACGCTCAAATAACTCCTCTTGTTGCCGAGAAGTTTTATGGCGACCCGAATCAGTTTGGCAGCAAGCTCGATATCTCCGTGGGTCTCTCTTTCCAACAGGGGCAAGTGGTGGCCGATCTCAATTTTCACCACGATCCCGCCTTGTTGGCCAACTGGAGCACCGGGGCCAATCTCGATGCCGATATCGTCGGCAGCATCCCCGGTGGCGCGGCAGGCGTGCTAACCCAGTCGATGAAGATGGAAGTCATCCGCCCCTTCATCGCGGCGCGCATCCCCGCCGAGGCCAAGGCGGAATTGGAACCGGTACTAGCCGCCTTTGGGCTCAGTTTTGACCAGCTTTTGAATCTGCCCGGCGGTGACCTCGCCTTCTCTTTCCTCGGCGTAAAACAAGATCCTCGAGGATTTCCTACTCCGGAATTTCTTTTCAGCATGAACGTCAATGATCCCGAGCTGGTCGAGGGCTTCCTGGAAAAACTCCAAGCCTCGCCCGGCTACAATGAAATCCAGGAGAATGGGTTTGATATCGTGTTGAACGACGATGTGCTGCACATCGGCCCCTCACGCCTCCAAAGCGCATTGGCAGAAGGCAACAACCCCAATCCCCTGCCGCCCGCGGCCCAATCGTTGCTTGGCGCAAACGACTCCGCGCTGCACCTCAGCCCCGCCGCCATCGAGGGCATTTTGACCGCTCAAGGTGAAGGCGAAGCCGCGGAATTTCTAACTCAGGTACGCGCCATGAACCTCACCGGCAACGCCGGGGAAGGCGCACAAAAATTCCGCCTCACCCTCGCCTTGGCCAACCAAAACACCAACGCCCTCCAAATGCTCGTCCAACAAGCATTTGAGGCCGCAGGCAACAGCGGTGAGGGCTTCCGAGAGGTACCGGTGCCACTCCCGTTCCCCCCCGCACCACAGCCACAACCTTTCCCCATCGAGAGCAAAACCAAGGAAACCAAGGGGCCTTTCACGCCCATCGACCCCCGCCCCTTCCCTCCCCC
>PBVU01000081.1:0-8677 GCA_002728775.1 Verrucomicrobiales bacterium
ACCGCTACGCGTAACTGGCGTTTCCCCGGTGCCGACTGGTACATCAGCTATCTTCTCGGCCGATCATTCCTCGCCATGCGCACCGAGGACATCCTGCAATGCGCCAAGTGGCTTGCCGAACATCACAAGACGCCCACCGTGCACCTCATTGCCCACGGCGAGACCACGACCGCCGCTCAGCACGCCGACGCCCTTGAGCCCAAGCTCATCGGCCGCCTCACCCTGCACGGCGGCTTGGCCTCCTGGAAAACGCTGATGACCGATCGCCGCGCCAACCGCCATCTCCACACCATCCACCCCCGCGCCCTGCAGCATTATGATCTGCCGGATCTAAAGCAGCTGCAGGGGGGCGGAAAGTGAACGCACGAATTCTTCATTGTACCTCGCGCCTCCGCGCGGCAACCTCCCCGCATGAATCCCGAGGAAAAGGCAAAGGAACTGGGCGTTGAATTTACGAAACTTGAGCCCGGCTATTTGAATCTCTGCATCCGCAGCGGCAACCTGCTCATCACCAGCGGCCACACCAGCACCGCCACCGGCGTGCTCGGCGCCGGCCTGTCCGTCGAGGACGGTTACGCGGCGGCCAAGGATTGCGCCCAAAAAATTCTCAACTCCGTCCATAATGCGCACGGCACCATCAACGGCCTGCGGGTCATCAAGCTGCTCGGCTGCGTCTACTCCGCGCCGGACTTCACCGATCAACACCTCGTCATCAACGGTGCCTCCGATTTGCTCCATGAGATTTACGGCAAAGAAGGTGACGGCTACCACGCCCGCAGCGCCCTCGGCTTCGCCGCCCTCCCCACCGGGGCAGCCGTGGAGGTGGAGGCGATTTTTGAAATTGTTGAGGCATAAAACATGCGACCCATGAAACTCTTATCGAACAGAATCGAAACTAGGACAGCCAACCCATCCGCTCCCTTTTTAGCCGCGTGGCTGATGGGTGCGCTGGGGCTGGGAGCCGCGGTGTTCAAGCCGCAGGCCCAGGATACCATCACGCCAAAGAACATCGCCATGGATATGGTTTGGGCGGATGGAAAATTCACGGAAGGCCCCACGCTGGGTCCGGTGGGGGTGATATTTTTCTCAGATATTGGAAATCGGACGATGCGTTTTGCCCCGGCCACGGGCAAGACGACTGTGTTCCGCCCAGAAAGCGGCAAGTCAAACGGCTTGATGATGGATCGCAAGGGCCGGCTTGTGGCCTGCGAGGGTGCGCATGGCGGAGGCCGACGCGTGAGCTTGACCACTATGGATGGCAAAACCCGCACACTGGTCGACCGCTGGATGGGCAAGCGGTTCAATTCGCCCAACGATTTGGCGATTGATGGGAACGACCGGATTTATTTCACTGACCCGCGCTACGGTGGCGGCAATGACCGGGAGTTGGACTTTGAAGGGATTTTTCTCATCACCGGGAAAAATGTCGTGTTGGCCACAAAAGACATTCAACGGCCCAACGGAATTCTCGTGTCCCTCGATGGGCAGCATGTCTTCGCAGCGGATAACCACAGCGATCCCAAAAAAAACCACCACCTTGTTCGGTTCAACGTGCAAAAAGATGGAACCTTGGTGAACAAGAAAATCCTTTTTGATTTTGGCCCCAACCGCCGGGGAATTGACGGAATGACCATGGACACCAAGGGAAACCTGTATGCCACCGCGGGACGGGAGGAGCATTCGGGTGTCTATGTGTTTTCTCCCGCAGGCGAACACCTTGCCTTTATCCCCACTCCAGGGCCACCGACCAATTGCGTCTTTGGCGGCGGGAAGGAAAAGAACGTGCTTTATATCACCGCCCAAGCACGCCCGGTGAAGGGTGGAAAGCGTCCGTGGGCTTTGTTTCGCACCAAGCTGAAGACAACGGGCCTACACATCTACCCCTCCAAATAACCCGATCGCGGCCGCCATCAAGGCATAGCTGGGTAGGCTGTCGGCGAGCGGCGAGCACAGAGGATTTTAAACAATGCCCGAGCTGATCTCGATGCCTTGGAACCACATTTCCAACTGCTGTGGATTGGTGCAGTTGTCCATCGCGATTTCCTTGCTGATGCGGCCATCGTTCACAAGGTTGTACATGCACTTGTTGAAGCTCAGCATGCCGTCGTCCTCGCTGACGTCGATGCAGGCGGGAAGCTTGTTCAACTCGCCGTCAAAGATCTTCTGTTTAATCAGCGGCGTGCCGATCATGATTTCCTGAGCGGGCACCATGCCGCCATCGAGCGTGGGACACATGCGCTGAGCAACGGCGCCGACAATGACCTCACTATATTTCTTGCGCTGCATCTCACGCTCTTCCTCGGGAAAAAAGTCGAGCAAACGGCCGGGCACTGAGGCTGCTGTCCGAGTGTGGACAGTGGACAACACCATCGCACCAGTGTCCGCCGCCCGCATGGCCGCACCGATGGAGGTGGCGTCCCGCATCTCACCCACGAGGACCATGTCCGGATCCTGCCGGAGAGCACTTTTCAATGCGCGCTGAAAGCTCATCGTGTCCAAGCCCACCTCGCGCTGCTCGATGACGCACTGATCGTCTTCGAACATCATCTCAACCGGATCCTCAATGGTGACGATGTGCTTCCGGAAATTCTTGTTCAAGTGCATAACCATCGCGGCCATGGTGGTGGACTTGCCCGATCCGGTGATACCGGCCAGCAACGTCAGCCCGCGCTTGGCCTCCGAGAGTTTCAGGCAGATCGGGTTGATACCCAGTTTCTCAATGGGCGGAAGGTCATTCTTGATGTACCTCATGGCCATTGCCCACTTGCTGCATTGGGAGAAGACGTTGACGCGGAAGCGGCCAAATTTTGGATTGAAGTAAGAAAAATCTACCTCGCGGTCCTTTTTAAAATCCTCCACGAAGTGCTCAGGACACATGCTGAAGATGACCTTCTCAATCCACTTGCGGGTGGGCATCGGAAAATCCCGGTCGCGCAAACCACGGCTCATCCGGAAATGGATATAGGTGTCCTCCTTGATGTGAAGGTCGGCCACATCCTCATTGACGGCATCCTGCAAAACCATGTCAAACAAGCGCAGATCTTCATCCTCGATGGACATGTCCGGCTCGATACCCTCGGAAGTAAGTAGCAGACCTGCGGGAAAACGAAGACTGATGTCCTCCTCATCGCGCAACGTGACCCCGCCGTTGGGGTCACGCTCGCGATTGATCAAGTCCATGTTTGCCGGCGGTTGTTCATTGGCCGGTTCCTCGGCGGGTGCCCCCACCTCCTCGACCGATGTCTGGGCAACATCCGGATCAGCGGCGGGCGGGGTACTATCAGTGGGAGGAGCCGCTGGAACGGGTGCCGGTGCCTCGGGTTGCGCCGGAGTTGCCGGGGGAGCCTCCACAACCGCGGTCGCCGGCGGCTGTTCCACCCCCTCGGGTGCCGCGGGACTGGGAGGCGGAGCCAGTGCCTCACTGGACGAAGGCGGGGGTGCCACCACCCCCGGACTGGGGGGAGGTGCGGCAGCCACGGCGGGCTGCGCATAAGTTCCCTCGGCCTGATATGCAGCCGGGGCCTCGGCGGGTGTCGGCGGTGGTTCCATGTCTTTTCAGACCCTACGGTCTAATCCGACATTTTGCCAGCTTGTTTCAACAAAAAGGCCAGCCTAAGTCACCACTCCAGCACCGTGGCACCCCAAGTCAATCCAGCTCCAAAGGCGACAATGAGGATCAGGTCGCCTCGCTCAATGTGGCCGGTAGCCAAAGCCTCGTCCAAGGCCACGGCCACACTGGCGGCGGAGGTGTTGCCGTATTTTTGAAGGTTCACGAAAACTTGGCCCTCCGTCGCTCCCAGCCGGTCGCCCACGGCGCTGATGATCCGCTGGTTGGCTTGGTGAGGGATGATGCATTTAATGTCTTCGATACCCACCCCGGCACGCTCAATCACTTCCCTGGCAGCGGCGGTCATGGCGGTAACGGCGTTTTTGTAAACCTCCTTGCCTTCCATTTTCAGAAAATGGAAACGGTCGTTCACCGAGTCCACGGTGGCGGGTTGTCGGCACCCTCCGCCGGGCATGGCCAAGATGTCCGCCTTGCCGCCGTCGCTACCCAGTCGCGTGGCCAGCACTCCACGTGAACCCGCGCGCCGTTGCAAGACAGCCGCGCCCGCGCCATCCCCAAACAAGACGCAAGTGTTGCGGTCTTTCCAGTCGATGATTGATGAGAGTTTCTCCGCGCCAATGATCAGGACATTTGCATAAGTGCCGCTCTCCACGAATTGGCGGCCAATCTCCAGCGCGTAAAGAAACCCTGTGCAGGCCGCCTCCAAGTCAAAGGCAGCGGCACGCGCCGCACCCAATTCCTGCTGAACGAGGCATGCCGTGGCGGGAAATGGCATATCCGGCGTGATGGTTGCCACGATCACCAAGTCCAAGTCGGCGGCGTCAAGGCCCGCGCGTTCCAGCGCGATGCGTCCGGCTGCCGCGGCCATGGTGGAGGTGTGCTCTCCGTCCGCGGCCATGCGCCGCTCCTTGATGCCTGTCCGCGTGGTGATCCAGTCGTCAGAGGTCTCGACGATCTTCTCGAGATCAATGTTGGCGAGCACGCGCTCAGGCACGTACGAACCGATGCCAGTAATGGCACAACCCTCAGCCATGGGCGTCCGAAGCAGAGTCTAGAACGCGGCCGGTCAGGCGCCCGCGGAGACGGAAACAACCTGGCGGCCCTTGTAAAAGCCGCACGCCGGACAAACCCGATGGGGCACGTAGGGCTCCGCGCACTGCGGACAGGTGGTCACCTGAGGCAGCACCACTCGGCTGTTGGACGCTTGGCGCTTGCGTTTGCGAGGGCGCGATGTCTTTCGTTTTGGTACCGGCATTGTCTTTCCTTAATCGCTTTTCCACTCATCCAGCCGCGCCCAAGGCGACTCCTCGGGATCAGCCGTCGCGGCGTCCCCGTTGGTCTTCGATGCGAGGCCGGCACAGTCCGGCGCACACAGCGGATGCCGCGGAAAGCCAAGCAGAATATCTTCCCTCAGTACCGGAGTCAAGTCCACGACTTCCTCCTTGATCTCCACCGCATCCTCCCCTGTCAGCGGCAAATGCGCCGTCCATTCGGGAAGTGTCACGGTATGAACGAAGGGTTGTAGACAGCGCGCACATTCACAATCCAACGGCATGTCGAGCCGGCCGCGCACCAGCAGTGCATCCTCTAGGAGGGATGCCTCTAGATTGTAGGTCAGTGGATGGACCGAGCGAATTAGCTCGTCATCCTCAATAATATCCAGTTTTTCCGCCGGAATTTCCCCCACGAAGGGCAGGTCTCCCTCCTTCAACGCTTCCAGGTTCACTTGCAATGTCATGGCCTCCTCCCTCTGTTTCAAAGGTACACGAACTAGCGCTTTTTGGCGCGCAGTTTTTTGCGCAGGGCGGCTTCCACCGCTGCGGGCACAAACGCGGATACTTCCCCCCCCAGCGACGCCACTTCCTTGACCAAACTGGAGCTGAGATAGATGTACTTGCCGCGCGGCATCATGAAGATGGTTTCCACTTGATCCGCCAGTCTCCGGTTCACGAGTGCCATTTGGAATTCGTACTCAAAATCCGAGACCGCGCGCAGACCGCGGATGATGGCGCACGCATCCATCCGCGCCGCGTAGTCCACCAGCAGGCCCTTGAAGGAATCCACCTCCACGTTTGCAAATGCCTTCACCTCCCGTTTCAGGAGCCGCCCGCGTTCCACCTTGGTGAAGAGCGGTCGCTTGCCGCGATTGTCCGCCACCGCCACGATCACTCGGTCAAACAAGCGTGCGGCCCGGCCAATCACGTCCACATGGCCGAGCGTTGGCGGGTCGAAGCTCCCCGGGTAAATCACCGTGCGCATGCCCCACCATCACGCTGCCAGCCGGGACCGCGCAAGGAATTTCGCGGCATCGCCAAGCCGCTTTACCTGTGCTACTTTGCCTTGGCCGAAGCATGAGCGACCCGCCAACCAGTCCTGACCCAGCTCCCGCACCTTCGCCGCCAAGGACCGCGCACGCCTTCACCAGTCTCGTGTTGGGCCTCTTTGGCGTCCTGCTTCTGGCCGGCGCGGGACTCCTGCACCATTGGCACACCAACCCGCCGGCCTTTATGCAGCTTACCCCGGCCACGCCCCCCACTTCCACCAACGCCCCACCCGCCCAGAACGCCACCAATGCACTTCAGGATTTGCTGAAACAGAAAACCAGCGCCCCGCTCCAGCAGGAGATTGCCTCCAAACTCCTCAGCTTCAGTACAGGCGTAGCGGTTCTGGCCGGGGTGATTGGTGCCGCGGGACTGATCATGGGAGTGCTAAGCCTCCGCCTTGCCGGGGCCGAACGTGGAAAAGCTTGGGCCGGCATGATGCTCTCACTAGTGGCCATCCTCGCCTGGGGACTGGCCGGATGGAACGTCGTTTTAAACATTCGCATTAAACAGAAAGCCATCGCCCAGATTGGGGATGAGTTCGCCAACTACACGAATATCATCAACAACGCCTTGAACATGGCCGATGATCTCCTGCCGGGCGTGCGCGCCGGGCAGGACACCGTGATCTTTGAAAACGAATGGCGCGGCAAACTGGCGCCCGACCTGCGCGTACAGCCGGTCAATTCGCCCGGCGATGTCCTCCTGAGCGAACAACGCGAAATCCGGCCTGTGCTGATCGCCGTCTTGAACACGCAGTCCGGCCTTTGCCGACCGCTAATCGATGCACTCAATGAAATCCATCGCGACATCCCCTCCTCGGACCTTTTAATACTGGTCGTCAGTCATCGTGAAAATCCCGCCGCCCTGACTGCCGCCGTCGAGGCCCAAGGCATTCGCTTCCTGACCGGCAAGGCCGTCGATCCCTTGCCCCCCTACAAGGACGCCCTTTCACCCACTGTCTTCGCCATTGACCATGAAGGAGTCATCCGGAAGGCGCTTGTGGGAAACGATGCTGCCAAGACCGATGATCTACGAAAAATCGCCCGAAATCTGCGTGATGCCGCCCGGCGCTAGAAAACCACGGCCTAATTAGAACACCTCTGATTCGCTAAAAAACCGGGCGATCTCGGCTTGCGCGTTCTCCACCGAGTCGGATGCGTGACAAACATTCTGCATGCCGGATTTGCCAAGGTCACCCCGGATCGTCCCCGACGGCGCCTTGGAGGAATCCGTCGGCCCCAGCAGTTCCCGGATGCGACCCACCGCGCTTTCGCCTTCCAGAATCAAGGCCAAGACCGGGGCGGATTTCATGAATTCGACGATACCTGAGAAGAAAGGTAGCTCCGTCAAGTGCGAGTAATGTTCCAACAGGATTTCGTCCGTCAACTGAATCATTTTCACTCCCCGCATCTCAACCCCCGCCGCTTCAAAGCGCGCAATCACCTCTCCGGCATGCCTTCCCTCAAGGCAATCCGGCTTTAACAAAATCAACGAACGCTCCAAGCGCATCGGCTCGTCTTGTAAGCACAAGACTGTCCCAAGGCAACTTGAAACCCTTCACCGCCCGGTCATAACATCCAATGCGCTTGAATTTTGCCGCTCGTTTGCGCACCGTCCCCCCCGTGGGCACTGATACCATTCCGCCACGGAAACCCAGCCAGATCTGGGCGCTCGTTCGCAACTGGGGAGGCTTCGTCAAGTTCTCGCATACCCTCTTTGCCCTCCCCTTCGCCTTCGCCGCCATGGCTCTGGCTTCCCGTGCCAAGTTCAGCGAACTGCCTGAAGCAGAACGGGAAGCCTTTGCCGCCCTCGAACGCGGCTGGCCCGGCTGGAGAACCTTCCTCCTCATCCTCGCGGCCATGGTCACTGCCCGCACCTGCGCCATGGCTTTCAATCGCATCGCCGACCGCGATTATGACGCCGCCAACCCGCGAACCCGTGAACGCCACCTCCCGGCCGGCAAGATCAGCCTCACCAGCGCCTGGACACTCACCCTGCTTTCCGCCGCTGCGTTTCTTGTTGCCTGCTGGTTTCTCCCGAGGATTTGTTTTTACCTCGCCCCCGTTGCGCTTTTCTTTATTTTTTTCTATTCGCTCACCAAGCGGTTCAACGACTTCACCCACATCTTCCTCGGCATCGCCTTGGCCATTGCGCCCGTGGGTGCTTGGCTCGCCGTCACCGGCGAAATCCAGTTTATCGCCTCCGACTCCGGCAGTTTCATGGGCAAGATTCGCCATGGCCTCTTCACTCCCCTTACCATGTCCGTGCTCGTGCTCGCGTGGGTTGTTGGCTTTGATCTGATCTACTCCATTCAGGATTACGAATTCGACCGCGAAAACAAGCTCCACTCCCTGGTCGTCCGTTGGGGCCCCGACAACGCCATCCAAGCCGCGCTCCTCTGCCACATGCTGATGTATGGCATACTCGTTTTCTTTGGCCTCCTGAGCGGCTTCAAGCTGGAGTATTGGATCGGGCTGGTGGTCATCATGGGCTGCCTGGGACTTGAGCACTGGATTGTCCGGCGCCGGCTCCGCAAGGGCGAATTCCGGCTTGCCGAGCAACAGTTCTTTCGCCTCAACGCTCTCATCAGCATGATCTTCCTTGTGGTGGTCTTGGCCGAGGTTGCGCTCATCGATTTCTGGAGTTTCCGCGGAATGTAATGATGAGCCTCGCCCGCCAAGCTGGCCCTCTCACCGACCTTCTTGAAAAGGTCGAGGACGAAAAGCGCCTTACCAGCGAGGATGCCCTTCGCCTCTTTGAAAGCCGCGACCTCAACACACTCGCC
>PBVU01000082.1:0-15339 GCA_002728775.1 Verrucomicrobiales bacterium
AATCCAATCAGAGAAATTCCAGAAACCCACAGATTTCAATTGGGATAGTGTGGAAATGAGTAGGATGTGTTTTGGGAATCGAACCCTACGAACATTGAACTTCTATGATTCTTTTTATTTTTTGTAAAAAAATGTGTTTTTGGCTAGTTTTTGATTCTTGTCGGCTATCCACGGATTTCATGGCAGTCCAAGGCCCAGTTTGGCCGATTCGGGGGGTGGTTTGGAGAATTGATGCGGTGTTTTCGCCAAACCATAGGGTGTTTTCGCCAAACCATGAGGTGTTTCGGCCAAACCATGAGGTGTTTCGGCCAAACCATGGGATGTTTCGGCCAATTGGTAGGGTGGTCTTTGTGAGGATATTGGATGTATTGACCGGCGGACTTGAGCCGGTCGCCCATGTCGCCGATGACCATGTAGGGCCATTTGCAGGTTGGACGCATGGCGTTTGTCCTCGGCATCACCAAAATGGAGGTCAGGGTCTGTTCCATGCCGGCAACGGGATCCATTGAGTTCCCTTCACTAGATTCAAACCCTTCACCCAACGAAACTCGCAATATGCCGCGCAAATCTCTTTCTGGTTGAGAGAATCTATTCCCTGCCTTGGTTGAAATTGAAGAATCAGCAAGTGGTTTAACGCTTTTTCGCAAACAGCCGGCCTGGAAATTGCTTGGCGAGGTGTTTCAGTTCCAGTTGCAGGAGTGCCACGGTGACCTTGGGAACTGTCAGGCCAGTCTGATGAACGATTGCATCAAGGGGCTGTTCGTCGTGTGTGAGTTTCCCGTAAACGGCTTTTTCGTCGGACGTGAGTTGAGGAAGCGGCTTTTTCTCGATTTGGTTTGAGGCAAAGAGAGTGTCGAATTCCTCGAGAACATGCTCAGGTCCGGCACAGAGTTGGGCGCCATCACGGATAAGATCGTGGCAGCCAGTGCTGCGGGGATTGTCAATGCGGCCGGGTATGGCAAAGACAGCGCGTCCGTATTCCGCCGCGAAATTGGCGGTGATAAGCGCGCCACTGGCGCGGTTGGCCTCGACCACAACAGTGGCACGAGCCATGCCTGCCACGATTCGGTTGCGAATGGGGAAGGACTGCTTGTCGCCTCGACGGCCAAATGGAAACTGGGTGATAACCGCGCCATGGGAGGAAATGCGCTTGAACAGATCAGCGTTCTCGGATGGATACACTATGTCCAGACCAGTGCCAAGTATGACAATGGTACGGCCGCCCACGGACAGGGCGCCCTCGTGGGAGGCGGTGTCCACGCCCCGGGCACCGCCACTGATGATAGTCAGGCCCGCCCGGGCCAACTGACCAGCCAACTGATGGGCGGCGGCGCGTCCGTACTGGGTGACCATCCGGGTACCCACCATGGCAACGGCGTGATCATCCTCGGCCGCAAGTTGGCCGATCACGTATAAAACGATGGGCGGATCGTGAATCTGTTTTAAAAGCAGCGGATATCCTGAATCCAGGACGGTGATGACTTGGGCACCAAAATCACGAACGCGTCCCAGTTCACCTTGGAGATCGACGGATTGTTCCCAACGCGCAATGGCGCGGGCCCTGGCGGGGCCGATCCCTTCAACCCCTCCAAGCTCCCTTTCAGGCGCGCGCAGAATCGTGGGAGCATCGCCGAACACATCCAGCAAACGACGAACGGTGGTGGGGCCAATATCGCGAATGAGGTTCAGGGCCACCAACGCCTCGCGGGGGTTCATGGATCGCTTCTAACGCAGAAATGGCCCGCTGGCAAGCACGCGGGTTTAAACAGAGCTTCGCCTGTTTAATTGCGGACGTTAAAGAGAAAGTTGCGAGCGGGCTGCCGCAACAGGGGGCGATTGAAAGGGGGCGGTGGCACGCTGGCGCGGATGACGGTGGAAGGCGCGGAGGACTGGCTGTTGGCCTGAGTGCCGCCGGCGGTGGCGGGATTGTAGTAATAGGGCGGGCCGTAACCACCGGACATGTAGGTGCCGACCATGGGGGCGGTGCGCTCAATGGTGTAGGCATTGTTGGCCCAGTTGGTGTCTCCGGTGGGAACACCCCAGAATTGCACGCCGGGATTGGAGAAATAGCCGATCCGACGGCCGGTACCGTAGGCCATCAGGGTCCGAATGGGGTTGGTGAAGCCGCCGCTGACGGTATTGAACCGCCATGCAAATGAGTTGGTGAATGCTCCGCCGAGATTGGCGCCGATGTCATTGGTGGCGTGGTTGCAGCCGAGGTTGTGGCCGATCTCGTGGGCGAGAACCGAGGTGTTGATATAGGGAGCCTCGATGGCGTTGAAACCGAAGTCAGGCGCGGGGAAGAAACTGGTAAGCAGCCAGGAGGTGCCATGGAGAATATTGTTTCCGCTGGCAGGCACCATGAGGGTGACGAGGTCAGCACGGTGCTGTACTCGGAGGGAATGGATGTCCTGCGTCTGCGGACTGGTGTTGTAGGTCATCTGCTGCAGATCGGTGGTGAGGTTGCCGGTGGAGCTGTAATTGATGATGCCGGAATGAACGAGGCGGATGCGGGCCGCGGTGCCGCTTTTCAGAAAACAGGCGTTGATCTGGGATACGGCGAGGCGAATACGGGTTTCGACACCCAGAAGGCCGGCCAGTTGGTTGGCGGCCTGCGGGGTATAAAGGATCATGGTACCAATGACGGGCGGGCCATAAACATTGGTCACGGGCTGCGGCCATGGGTTGGTGCCAATGAGGGTGGTGGTAAACCAAGGCATGCCGGGTACGGGGACGACTTGGTTCCATGGGAGCTGAGGCATGCTGACGACTCCGTTCTCGGGGATTTCATCGGGGCTGGGCAGCGAGGCGGCGTAGTGATCGTGCAGGTGATGATCGACATTCATCTTGTCGTGGTCCAACTCCACCACACTATAGCTGCCGGGGCCGGCGTAGTTGATGACAAACGACCGACCATCAGCAAGGTTGATCGAGCCGCCAAACGTGCCCTTGTGGGAAACCAGTGAGACTTGGCTCTCGGGTTGCCCGCGCACCACGCCCATGACAGAAGTAAAATCCTCGGCCTCATGGTCGGCCCGTCCAAAATCGATGGTGACGGTCTCACCGGGAAACAATTCAATGCGCAGGGAGCCGCTTGATTTCTCCAAGGTTTCCAACACGCCCGGGTCAATGGCCACGTGTCGATGCCGCTTGGCGAAAGGCGCCTCGGGGATTTTTGTTTTCGCGAGTGATTTTTTTTGCCGCTCGTCCAGCGAGGTGACGAGTTGCGGTGGGGCGGTCCAGACAAAGAACACCAGCCACAACGCCACGGGCAGAAACACCACCGCACCAATGGCGGTCCATTTGCCAATTTTCCTCGCTTTTTCGCTGTTACTCACGGCTCGCGGGGACCCAAGTCCGGCCACCACCCGGGTTAGACGGCAGCCTTTGGCGGATCACTCCATTCACATGGACGCTGTACCGGGCGGCTTGGTTACAGATTTCGAGGGTCATTTCGTGGATAAATGATCCGAGTTTCTGGCGATAATTTGGGCGTTTAGGTTTAAAATTCGCGCATTGTTGGCTTGGTTTACGATGCCGGTGGGAACACCGCCAAATTTGACATCCGGATTTGAGAAGTAGCCAATGCGATGGCCTGGGGCGTAGGCCATGATGGTACGGTACTGCCGGTTGCCCTTTCCGTTATTGGCATAAAACCGCCAACCAAAATTGTCGCCGGCTCCATACTTGATCTTGCTGGTACCGGGATCACCCACGGCATGGTGGCAGCCCATGTTGTGGCCGCACTCATGAGCGAGGACGGTATAGTACAACGACATAGCTCCGACCACGTTAAATCCAAGCTGAGGCTTGGGGGAACTCCCGCCAAACAGCCAACCCACGCCTCCACCTCCCGAATTTGTGACCAAAGTCACAAGATCCGCCTGGTGACGCGCACGGAGCTTGCCAACCTCATCCTTCAGGGCGGTTCCGGACCCCCCAAATGTCAGTCGGCGCAAGTCCAGACCTTTGTCGCCACCGGACTGGTAGTTGACTTTTCCCACGTGAACCAAGTTCAACTCAGCCTTGATGCCGCTATCCTTGAAAGCCTGATTTGACCGGCTTACCGCCACATTAACCCGCGCCTTGATGCCCTTGTCGCTCCCAAACCGGGAAAGGGCAGCCTGCGTATAGACCACCATCAGATCCACACGCGCCACGCCGCCTGTCGAAGTGGTGGTGGGCTGAGATACGACACTTGTCCTCGAAGTTTTACCGCCGCCCGGTTTCGTGGATGTGTTCAACGTGTGCTTGGTGCCGTTGTTTTTATTGGCCGGCTTCTTGGTTATGCTGGTGGGCTTCGTGGGTTTCTTTTGGGCTGTGCTGGTGGGCGCGGGTTTCTTGGAATTGGTCCCGGTTCGCCCCTGTGTGGTGGCCTTCGTCTTGGTCAGGGCACGACCCGACGAGCCCGGCTTCTTCTTTTGGGCTTGCAGACCGTTCTTGTTTTTGCCGGTGACCACCACCACAGGGGTTTTCCGGGGTGAAATTTTGTCAGGCCGCATACCCATGTTTAGGGGCATACCCCGCAAGGCGCGCCGGGAAAGTGCCAACCGCAAATCCGCCCGCAACTGCGCCGTGTTCATTCCCGACGCCCCATCAAAAACCATCTCGTATCCTCGCGGCAGCTTTGCCGGAACCTCCTCGCGGTTGGAGCCGCAGTCCAACAGGCCGGTCGAAAAATCAATCTCCGCTGCCCGATGCAGACCCGGCGCCAAGTAATTCAGGGTGAAAAACCGCCCATCCGCCAACTCCACCGAACCCGCCAACGCGCCCTCCACATCCGAGAACACAGCCACGCCCCCCGGTTCGCCTTCCACGACACCATGGCTCAGCTTGCCGCCAACAGGAGACTGCGTCACTCGATCCACCTTGATCCCCAGATTGACCCCTTCCACCGGGCTGAATTCCAGCCGACCATCTGGGGTGAACAATTCCCTTCGCGCGTCATCCTCCAACGACACCATCCTCTGCACACCCGCCGCCGGATCGCGCCAGTATTCCGGCATAACCAGCCCATCTATGGGCACCGCCAGCGTTGGACGCGGCGCAGGTTCCCAAATCCACCACGCCGACACCGACAAAACCGCCGCCAAAAATGTTGCCAGATAAACCTTTTTCATGAATCCCACTTCGTCATCCACCTCTACATCGTGGTTCGCCGCTAATTTCTTACATGGAATTGCAAAAAAAATCCCCCTGCCTCAAACTCCCTCCTCCAACCCCAAAAAAATGTTCATTGTACACGTTCACGTCCACGTCAAGGAAGGCACCGAGGATGCCTTCCGTGCTTCCTCGCAGGAAAATGCCCGCCACAGCGTGCAAGAACCCGGCATCGCCCGTTTTGATATCTGCCAGCAGATTGATGATCCCACCCGTTTTCTCCTCATCGAGGTCTACCGCGACCAGGACGCCCCCGCCGCCCACAAGGAAACCGCCCATTACCAGATCTGGCGCGATACCGTAGCCGACATGATGGCCGAGCCGCGCCAAGCCGTTAAATACACCAACCACTACCCTGATGACGAAGGTTGGTGACACGCCTTTTGAGTTCGCCACCGCCACGCGAATCCTCTTCGGCCCCGGCAAACTCGCTGAAGCCGCGCCCGCCATGCGTGCCTTGGGCGACCGCGCGCTGGTCGTCACCGGCCGCACCTCTCAGCGCGCCCAGCCTCTCCTGGATCTTTTAAAGGACACCGATTTTGCCACCCACGCCATCTCCGGCGAACCCACGCTGGCCGACATTCAGGCCGCGCTCCCTACCGCCAAAGATGTCCAAGCCGTGATCGGTATTGGCGGTGGCAGCGCCATTGACGCCGCCAAAGCCATAGCCGCTCTCGCCACCAATCCCGGTGATCCCCTCGAATACCTTGAAGTGATCGGCAAGGGTCAGCCTCTCCACCACAACCCGCTCCCAGTCATTGCCATCCCCTCCACCGCCGGCACCGGCGCGGAAGTCACCCGCAATTCCGTCCTGGCCTCACCCGAGCACAAGGTCAAGGTCAGCCTCCGCCATCCCCTGATGCTCCCCCGCCTAGCCATCATCGATCCCGAGTTGACCCAGGGCCTTCCCTCCGACATCACCGCCGCCACCGGGATGGACGCCCTCACCCAACTTATCGAGCCCTTCACTTGTCGCCGTGCCAATCCCCTCACCGACGCCCTCTGCCGGGAAGCCATTCCACGGGCCGCCCGGGCCCTGCGCCAAGCTTGTACGGATGATCCCGCTGCCCGCGCCGAGATGGCTTTTGCCTCCCTTTGTGGCGGCCTTGCCTTGGCCAACTCCGGCCTCGGCGCGGTCCATGGATTCGCCGCACCACTCGGTGGAATGTACCACGCCCCGCACGGTGCCCTTTGCGCCGCCCTGCTGCCACACGCATTCCGCATCAACAAATCCCGTTCACCCGCGCGTTTTCAGGAGGTGGAAAAAATGCTCGGCACGGACGATGGCGCTGATTGGCTCCAAAAACTGGCTTCGGATTTGGAAATCCCCGGCCTCGCCACTCACGGCATTGAAGCATCCGACTTTCCCGGAATCATCGAGAAAGCCAAGGCGGCCAGCAGCATGAAGGCCAATCCCGCCAAGTTAACCGACGAGGAACTCACCCAAATCCTCCAAGCCGCCCTTTAACACAAATCAATCCGGATTCAACGCCTGGCGCATGGCCTTCAGGAGCACCGCCTCAGCGCCGGGGTGAACCCAGCACCAATCAGCAAGGTTGCCATCCTTCTCCCGCCAGTGTTTTTCCGTCGGGATGTAGCCCGTGCCACCCTCGCCATAGCCGGCAACCATGATGAACTGGCCGGGACGCATCTTCTGTGCCGCGAGTTGAAACTCCACGTAACTTTCACCGGGCAACAAAAGAAGTTGCGCCACCCCAAGGTTAATGGCCGGCACATCCACCAGCTGACCACGCTCACACCGTTGCCGCCAACTCAATCCCATCGCCGCGAGACACTGCTGCCAAGGATCGCCTCCCTTCACCAGCTTGGATTGAAAGTCTGCAGCAGCAAAACCGGAGTGATTGCGCGGCACCAATTTCACCTTGGCATTACGAAACTGAACCAGCCGCAGCGGATGTTTCTTCGTGTTGTCCCAAGCCTTGACCATGGCGACATGCAGTCGATTGGCGAGAACCGTGCGGTTCTTGCGTTCGCCGGTGTTGTACTTGCCCGCGGTGACATTGCCGCTGGCGCCGCTGAAATAAATCTGTAGACAATCGGGGGTCTCCTTTTGGCGCTGAGCACGGGCCATGCCGGGAAAATCAGCGCTGACCTCACCCGTACGATAATAGCTCATTGGATGAGTGGCGTAACCAGTGAGGGCCACCAATGGCCGCGCCCCATCCCAGAAAGTCAGGGTTTTCAGCCAGGGATCAATCGTCCCCTCGGGAGCCTTGGCGGCAAGGATGTTCCGACCGCTGGCGCTGCCCCGGCCAAAGGACACTTTGCCGCCCGGCAACACGTAGCGACGGTTGGAAGCAATCTTTTCAACCTTGGCCTGCCCGATGCCCACGTGCGTCACCCCAAGTGGCCGCCGCAAGGAATCGCGCAAGGCCGCGGCCGTGCGCTGGACGGCTTTCTCATGAAACGCAAGATCACAAATACTGCCTTTCAATCCCCGCGCTTTCAGAAGCTGCTGCGCCTCCAGGTCCGCCACGGGCGCCTCATGCTGATGCACGGCACTGACGAGGACACGCTCCCGTGTAGTGCCAGCCGCCTTGGCCAACGATTCCCGCCACCGGTCAAAGGAGGCGTTGCGCAGTTCGCACCAGTCAACACTCACGAACACAACCGGCTTGGCTCCGCCCGTGATCACCACGCCCTTGGCAAAAAGTGGATCGGCAATGCTTTTGGATTTCCAAAGACCACCCATCATGCCATGCCCAAGGGGCACAGTGACATCCGCGGTGAATGGGGCGACAGCGAACTGGGGAGCAGCGAAACCGGCAAGGGGTGCACAGCACAACACCGCCCATCGAATAAAAACGAAATTCACGGGGAACAGGATGTTGCCGGCACAACCGGCTGGCAAGCGTGATTACTCGCCGCCGAGTTCCACTTGTAACAACTCGTCAGCCGTCCACGCCTTCGTGCCCCGTCCGGCTGTTTCCTCCCGGGCGGCCTTGACCTGCTCAGGTGTAACCACCCCCGCGGCGTTGCCCCAAGCGTTTCGGATGTAGGTGATCACGTCAGCCACCTGCTTGTCAGACATGGCCGCGCCAACGGGCGTCATCGTGCCCGAAGACCAAGTCTGGCCCAAAACCTCGATGGGGCCGGTTAGGCCGTTGTTGACGATGCGAATGATGCGTTCCGGTCCCTCAGCCAAAACCCATTCCGAGCCGGCCAGCGGTGGTGCCCCCTGCCCCTGCGAACCGCCGCCACTGGGCTGATGGCAGTTGGAGCAATTCTGCTTGTACAAAGCCGCCCCCCGCTCGATTTGCAATTCCCTGGGCGTCTTGGCCTGCGTCGCACTGATCTCAGCCTCGTCAGTGTACGGCGCATACACCAAGGCGGAGAAACCGCCGTCGGCACTGTCAGTAATGTTGCAACCCACGTAGGTGACCAGCGCGAAAACGATGGCCAATCCCAACGGCATGGTCACGCTGCCGGTGGTCGGCTCGGCGTTCTCGGGCAACATGTTGTCGGTGGACTGGCTCATTGCTTGGTTTTCTCGTCCGGTTTCTTCGAAACAATCACTGGCTTGGGTGCCTCCGGCAATTCCATGTCCTGCTTCAGGCTGAGCAGATACGCAACCAAGGCGCGTGCAGAGTGCTTGGGCGTAACTTCATATCCGGGCTCAATGGAATTGCCTTCCGCATCCAACACGGCATCTCCGCTGAGCTTCGCCCCTTCCTCCACTTTGCGCTTGTTAAACAAATAGGTATAGGATGGCATCACGGACTTTTCACGCCCCGTCTCAGAACGCGGCTTGTACAAGTGGCGATAGTGCCAGGCGGCATCTGCATTCCGGCCACCAATATCGGCCAAGTCCGGCCCTATCCGCTGGCTGCCGAGCATGGCCGGGGCGTCATAAAGATAATCGCGGGCCACGCTGCGACGATCCCCCCAGCCACGCTTGAGGTCTGCCCACGCCCCGGAATTCCCAGAGTTCTCCGGGCTGTATGGCCTGAGCATCACGACCGCACCGGCGCCCTTGAGCGCGATGACCTTTTTCTTGGCTTCCTTCCAAGTCAACTCGCTGCCTAGTGTCAATGTGTGTTTTGCTGACTGGGCAGCGTCATCCTTGGACTTATCCAATTCGAGAATTTCACGCGCCTCCTTTTGCGCCTCCGCGTTGGGCAATTCAGCCAGTGAAAAGACCTCCTGTTTGGCCGCGTTATCCAGCCCGGCATTACTGACGGCTTCTCTCTTCTCACTTCTCTCGCTGTCACCGCCTATCAACAGCGCCAGCTTGACCTTATCAATGGCATCCGCGCCGGGGTCCACTTCCTGACGAGCCATGGAGTTCAACAACTCGGTGTTGACGCCCGTTCCCAGTAGGATCAACTCGTATTCCACCGGCCCTTGGTTGACTTGCTGGCTATGGCAATGGTAACAGCCGTTGGCCCGATACACTTCCGCGCCCTGCTTGGCCAGACCCGTGCGATCATGCGGATAGATGGTCGACCCCGCCACGTGTGGGCGCAGGTCGTTCTGCTGACTGGCCGGCCCCCAAACCATGCCGTACCAAGAGAGGAACAGCGCGGCCAGAGTGGCGGTTAAAACAAACGGGGCCTTGTTCATTCCGTGCCTCCCTCCTCGCGCGCCGCTTTCATCATCCTGAAAATCTCCACCGGATTGCAGCCTTCACAACAGTTCGCAATCACCGCCCAGAACACATTGCCCATCAAACCCAGTGCCGCAAAGAACATCGCCAGTTCACCCAGGAAGGCAATGCGCATACCCATCAACGCTGTGGAGGGTAGGTTGATATACTCGTCGCCGGCATTCAGCACACGCCCCTGATCGATGCCACCGTAAATCATCGGCACCACGTAAAGCAGCAGGCCCGCACCTGCCAGAAGGTAAATGCGACGAAACGCCTTTTGACAGCACCACTCCGCGCCCACCAAACGCGGCACGATGTAGTGGATCGCCCCAGTCGCCGCCATGCCGAAGAAACCAAACACAAACAATTGGCGGGTGGCAGATTCAAAGATCGTAAAGTGCGTCTGCCCGTTGATCCAAGGGTGCAACACCGTGCCCACACCCGCCACAAGGAAGCAAACCCAAGCCACCCCCACGAACGCCAAGGTGTTGTCTGTCGAAGTCGCAAACGGGCGAATTCCAACCGTGCGCCGGACATTCCACCAAACCGCAAACAGCGGAAAGGCAAACAGCACGGCCGCAAAGGCGCTGAGCCGGACAATCCACACCGGCACCGGCGCCCCGGCATGCACGCCCAGGAACCCGCCCAAGACCAGAATGCCCAGAAATCCCAACACTGCCAATTGGCGGCTGTAAAGCGGACAATCGAGAATCTTGGGTGTAAAGTAGTAAACCACCGCGAGCCCCACCATGCCCAACCAAACCTGAGTCAGGCTGGAGGCCGCCCACCAAGCGATGGTGGCCTGCGCCACGCCGCGCACGCTCTCGTTGCCAAGCAGGAGATAAATCGTCACCAGCACCCACGGCAACACCACCAATCCGCCGATCAAGTGCCATGTGGATACATAAAGCTGACTGTCGCGACGGGCAAAATAAGTCAATCCCGCCGGAATCGCCATGAGCGCGCCGCCAAGAATCAAGACCCGAACCGCGTACAACGGAATGTCCACCGCGCCATGGCCCGTGCCATCGCCCATGAGGAAGCCCCACACACCGGCGGTCACGCCCACATTCCACAAGGCCGCGCCCAAGGCCGCCAAGGCCGGCCAACGGAGATTCACCCCGCGCAATCGCGCCAGCATCCAAAGCGTGATGCCCAATGCCGCGTTGCCGCCAAAGCCAAAGAGCATGGCCGTCCAGGCCACCGAGGCACGGTGGCCGTACGTCAGGTTCGGGCAGTCCGCCAGAAGGCCGGGCGCATGAAAATTCAGGGACGCAAACAGGCCAAAGCCCAGTGCCGTCACCAGCCACGCCGTGGCACTGGCCAACAGCAGCAACACAGGCAGCCGGCAGGAGGCATCAATGGCCGCCGGTGTCTGGACGCTGTTTTCCTCGTTGCTCATGCGTTCGTTATTTCTTCTCCGGCTTCGACAGGCTCTTCACGTAGGCCAGCAAAGCGGCGCGCTCTTCCTTGGTGGTGGGCAGAGGCGCCATGCCGGGAATGGATCCCTTGACCACTTTCAGCATCGGTTTCTCGACCGACTCCAGAAAATATTTGTCGTCCAGCTTAACCTTGACGAACTTGCCGCTAGGCTCAAACGGAAGTGTCTTGGGGTCAGCATCCAACTGTACCTCGCGTTCCTTGCCCCAGAAATCTCCAATGAACTTGGATGCCTTGAGCGCCAAACCGGCGGGCGCGGGGACATTGGGATCGACCTGGTGGCAGGTGAAACAAATCTTGGTCTGGAACAGTACTTTGCCCTTGGCCACGAGCTTGTCATCGGCCTTCAGACTGGCGGCACCCACCAAGGCGACAATCAAAATGTTCAGGATGTTTTTCATATCTATTCGCTCAAGCTTTTGATGTATGCAGCCAACGCCTTGCGTTCTTCTTCGGTGGTCGGCGCCGGTGCCATGCCGGGAATCGCGCCTTTCGTAATCTTCAACATCGGTTTCTCAATGGATTCCATGACATAAGCCTCATCCATGACCACAGTCTCAAATTCGCCACTCGGCTCAAAGATTGGGGTCGCTGGGTCTGCATCCAGTTGAACTTCGCGTTCCTTCCCCCAAAAATCGCCCATGAACACTGGCGCCTTGAGCGCCAAGCCGGCAGGTGCCGGTGTATTCGAATCTATCTGGTGACAAGTAAAACAAATCTTGGTCTGGGACAAGGTCTTCCCTTGTTCCACCAATGGATCGGGCGCACCCTGATTCAGGGATTCCCGAAAAGCCCCGGCATCCTCACCCATCTTTATCGCCGCCTGTTCCATGGCCAAGTCTATCGGCACCCGGAAACGCGTTTTTTTGCTGTCCAGCGCGGCAAATGTCGTCAGGGCAGTCTCGGCCTTGGCGTCGGCGGCTTCGCGGGCCTTTTGGCGGTCGCTGGCGCGTTCGGCATGCATCGCGCGGGCACGAGCGGATGAGGCCCCGGACATCAGGCCCCACAACGCCAGCCCGGCACACAGCGCGATGGCCGCAACCTCATAGGTCTGCCAGCCACTGTCGGGATTGGGGTTCTGTTCGCTCATGCCGTTTTTTTGGCCATCAGTGGGAATGGGCCTGATTTTTCAGGACCTCGCCCATGCGCGGATCCTTCTGTGGGAAGGGCGCGGATTTGCGGAAATTGTGGAGGAAAATCATGGCCAAGCCGCCGCCCACGAAAAGCATCGTGGAGACATCGGACAGGTGGAACGCCGGGCCGTCGGCATGGATGAGCGGCATGATGTTGTATACCATGTCCGTGTAGTGCATCAGCCACACCCACACGATGATGGGCAGCATGACGCCGAGGCTCAGCTTGGCGTCGATACGCAGCAGCGTAAGGAACGGCACCAGAAAATGGCCGAGGATGATCACCCAGCCCACCATCGCCCAACTGCCCTGCTCGCGCTTGGCGTACCAAAAGGTTTCCTCCGGCATGGCGGCGTTCCACTGAAGGAAGTATTGGCTGAAATGGATGTATGCGTAAAAGACCGTGAACGCGAAGAGCCATTGGCCGATACAGTGCATTTGCTCACGCGCGATGATGGGGATGACGTTGGTGCGCTTCATAGCCAGCGCAATGGCATAACTGGTGCCCAGAGTCACCCACACGCTGCCGGCAAAATAGTAGACACCGTACATGGTGCTAAACCACTGGTGCTCCTGCGACTTCATCCAGAAGATCGCCCCCGCGGTGAGCGTAAAGGCAAACATGATCACGCCCGAGGTCGACCAGCGCCGCATGTAAATGGTGCACTCAGCCGCGCCGGTCTCGTCCTGCTTGAGCGACCAGCCGCGCAGTTTGTTGGACCACAGACCCCAGATGGCGAACAGCGCCACGCTGACGATAAACCAAGTGGACTTGTTAAACATCACCGCCTTGATGTCCAGCGAATGGCTCTCGCCCGGCTTCATGGACATCCACGGGTAAAGCTCACTGGCCAGGAGGCCGATGGGGATAAAATACAACGCCATCCAAGGCAGTAGACAGCCGAGTTGCTCGGACACGCGCCGGATCGGCACCGACCACCACGCGTCAAACAGATGGTGAATGATGACCATGAACAGGCCACCCAGCGCGATGCTCAGGAAGAACATGAACGCCACCAGGTACGAGTGCGCAAACTGCTGCGCGCCCTCGGTCACGTAGCCGATGATGCAGCCCACGAAGCCCGCCAGCACCGCCAAGAGCGGCAACTGGTTCCAAAAGCTGGTCTCAGCCTCGGCTCCGGCGTGGGCGGTTGCGGTTTCCGTGCTCATGTTTATTCAGCAGCCGGAACAGAATCCGGTTCCTTCCCGTAAATTTCCTTCAATTCCTCCGGCCCCACCAGGCGGCTATACTGCAGCGCTCGCACGTAGGCCACCACGGCCCAACGATCCGCCACGTTCAACTGCGTCTTGTACCCCTTCATCACGCCCTGCCCTTCCTTGCTACCAAAGGCGATGGTGCGATAAAGCTGGCCGTCCGGCATTTTCAGGATGCTGGCATCGTGCAGGCTCGCCGCGCTCATGCCCACGCCCAGCGTGCTCACCACGCCCTGGCCGTCCCCGGCCCGGCCATGGCAGATGGCACAGGTGATATCGTACCGCTCACGGCCGCGAGCCAACACCGCGGCATCCACCGCGATCGGCAGAGTGGCCACATAATTCGTGCCCTTGGCATTCACCGTTCCACCGGTGTTCGCATCGTGTCCTTCAAACGGGTAAACCTCGGTTCCATCCGCCAAGACCAGTGGCTCACTGCGCGCCACGGTGCCTTCCACCGGCAACTGCGAACTGCTGCCGTTGGCAAAGAACCGGTTGGGCTCCGCTGGCCGCAGCTTGGGTTGGCGGTCCATGTCCGCGAACACCTCCAGCGGCGGCTTGCGCCCCAAGTCGCCACGCAACCCGAAGAGGCCGATCACCAGCCCCACCAGCGCCACAAACACGACTATGATGCGTCCAATCACTTCGTTATTCTTTCACCAACTCAATATGCTTCGCCCCGGCGCCTTCCAGCAATTTGCGGGTTTCGGCCTCATCATACTTGGGGTCGCCAGTTTCTATAACCACGAAAAACTTGTCGTGTGTCACCTTGGAAAAACGCCTGTTTTTCAGGAGCGGATGATGATGCCGGGGCAGCTTGTTTAAAATCAACATCCCAAACAGCGAGCCAAACGCCCCCAGCAAAATGGTCAGCTCGTAGGAAACCGGGAACGCATAAAACCCGCTGAAGAGCGGTTTGCCGCCCACGACGATATCGTAGTGGTAGGAGTTCATGAACCAGATCATCAGCATGCCGCCCGTGTAGCCGCTCAAGCCGCCGAGAAAGGTGAACCAACCCACCGGCGAATTCTTCATGCCCATTGCCTGGTCCATACCGTGGACGGGGAACGGCGTGTGCACATCCCACTGGCTGTAGCCCGCGTCGCGCACTTGCTCGGCCGCGTGCATCGTATCCGCCGGAGTGTCAAACTGCGCCATGATGCCGTAGGTCTCGCTCATCAGTGCGCGCCTCCTTCCTTGGCACCACCGGCCGGGTCATGCGGATCAGCCTGCGGGGTCACGCCCTTCACCTCGCTGATGGCAATCAACGGCAGGTAACGGATAAACAGCAGGAACAGCGTCATGAAAAAGCCCATCGTCCCGATGTAGGTGAGGACGTCCACGATCGTCGGGCTGTAGTAGCCCCAGTTCGACGGCAGAAAATCACGATGCAATGAGGTGACCACAATGACAAACCGCTCAAACCACATGCCGATGTTGACAAAGATCGACAGGATAAACACCGCCACCATGTTGGTTCGGATTTTCTTGAACCAGAAAAACTGCGGCGTAACCACGTTACAAATGACCATGCTCCAGTAGGCCCACCAGTAGGGGCCAAAGGCGCGGTTCTTGAAGGCATACAACTCATACGGGCTGCCGCCATACCACGCG
This sequence comes from Verrucomicrobiales bacterium, assembly GCA_002728775.1. GTDB lineage: Bacteria > Verrucomicrobiota > Verrucomicrobiia > Limisphaerales > UBA1100 > UBA6614. The sequence continues at coordinate 15,172 of PBVU01000082.1, forward strand.
ATGAAAAACTCCATGCCATAGGCGTAGCCGACAATTGTGCCCGTCGCCAGCGTCACTTTGCACATCAACTCGATGTGGCGGACAGTGATAACGTCCTCAAGATTGTAGAGGCTGCGCAGCGGAATGAGCAGCGTAAGCACCATGCCGAAGCCGGAGAAGATGGCACCC